>CAMASJ010000319.1 GCA_945860685.1 Akkermansia muciniphila | reverse complement strand
TGCCGAAGGGACTGCGGGTGGTCGCCCGGTCCGACGGACACTTGTACACCGCCAGCGAACTCACATAGCGGTAGAGCAGGGAATCCATGATCAGGATCGTGTTCGTCCAGCTCGGCCCCTCGTGCATCGTCCCCATGCACCATTGGTTCATCGGGTAGATCTTGGACGGGCTGTGCGTCGAAACGAGACCGCCCAATCCCGAGGAGGGGCAGATCTCATCACGGTTGTCGCCTGAATAGAGCACCCAACCCAGCATGAGCTGCTTGCCGTTGTTCATGCACAGGATGCCCTGCGCCTTGCTCTTCGCCTTGCCCAGCGCCGGCAGGAGCATGCCAGCCAGGATCGCGATGATCGCGATGACCACCAGCAGCTCGATGAGGGTGAATCCCTGCTGTGAGCGGAGCGGGCGACGGCTTCTCGGTAACATGCTTCCATCCTCCGTCCCGCGTCCGCGATCCATCAAGGGGCCCCGGGTATCATCGAGGTTAAGAATGTCTGCCGGGCAGGCGTCCGCGTTGGGGAAGCGGGTTGGAGTGAGGAGTCGCTGAAGGGTTGAAGGGAACTACCCGGTAATCTGCGGCCATCGGCGAAATCTGCGGATGGGTCTCGGGGAACACGGTGGGCTTCCAACCCATCGTGAAGATCGCATCGAATCTGACCTTCATGTAGGTGGAACGGGCTACCAGCCCGTCACCGCCGGCAACCTGCCGGCCGCTTCTGGTTTCCGCCTTCTGGGAACCCTTCGGACCCAACCCAGCGAGCCGGAATGGACGCACCACCCGATGACTCGCGCGAGCGTCCTGGAGTGCGCGAGTCCGCTCGCGCTTTTTGGAGTGCGACACGGATTCACACGGATCCCAAGGAATCGAGGATCATACTGATGGGCAGCCGTTTGCCTCACTTCTCCCCGCTGAAAACTTGAAACTGAAAACTGAAGACTCCGGACATCCGGCCCCACATGCCAATCCCTGGGCATCGTCCCGGCCCCGGAGTGCGGCACCTCCACCGGCACTCCGGCTTCACACACGCTCCAGCTTCACCGGATAGGTCCGGCCGGAGGCGAACTGCGCCACGTACAGGCTGCCGTCGCCGTCCACCACGGCGTCGTGCGGATGCCGGAACACCTCGCCTTCATGCGCCATCGGTCGCAACCGGCCGTCGTCGCCGTACTCCGGCGCCGTCCCGCCGACGTTCGAGACCACCCGCAGGTTCCGGTCGAGGACGGACACGAACCCGCGGCAGTCCCGGTCCTTCGGCCAGTTGTCGCCCAGGTGGGCCACGACGAAATGGTCGCCCGCACGACGGATCTGACGCGGATTGCCACCCGGCAGATCCACCTGGCCCAGCTTCCGCCCGGTCCGGTCCAACCGCAGGAGATGCTGCTGGTCGCTCATCGCGATCAGCAGCGAACCGTCCGATGCCCCCGCCGTGTCGAACATCCCGCCATGCGGTCCCCAGTGGACGATCCCGCCCTCCGCTCCGCCGAAGACCTTCCGCATCGAGCCCTCCGCGGAGTACTCCACGATGTGGTCGCGGCCGTAGCCGTCGAGCACGTAGAAGGTCCCGTCCGGCGCATGGAGCGTCCAGGACGGCCGATACTCGTCCTCCTTCGGATACTTGCCCGAGTTCTCGGGCCAACCCCAGTCGTTCAGGATCTCCCCCGAGGTCGTCGCCTTGAAGACCCGATGCCGGTTCAGGTCGGTGAGATAGAGCACCTCGCGTCCGCCCTCCACGACGAGTGACATCCCATGGGCTCCGGGAAACTGCGTGCCCCACTTGTGCACGAGGCGTCCGCGGCGGTCGTACACCACCACGTTGTTGCGCACCTCGTTGGTGAAGAGGAGCACGTGGCCCTCGCGGTCGACGGCGAGTCCGTGGCCGTCGTTGACCGGGGTGGAGTCGCCGAGGTCTCCCCAGCCGGGAACGACGCGGTACCGGAAATCCCCCTGGCCCAGCAACGCCTTGGAGCCCGGCAGGATCGCCGGCGCCGCGACGGCGTTCCCCGAAGCGCCGGCGGCCGCGACCCAGGTGGAACCCTTCAGCAGGAACGTGCGGCGTGTGACCGGAGGCATGGTCCCGCGAGGATGGCCGACGCCTGCGGTTTGGGAACGTCGGAACTCTGGACGCCGGATCGCCCGGGCTTCCCCGGAAGATGTCTTCTGGGGCAATCCGTCCGCGAGGGCGGCTGGGTCGGGCGTGGCCCCAGTCCGGAAGGCTGGAGCCCGACGGCGGCAAATGGCCCCACGGCCCGCCCCTGCCGGGCTCCGACTCGCCACCGTCATGGTGGCAACTGGCCACCGGTTGACGTCTTCCATCCCAAATCGGGTCAATCGAACGGGTCACCGTTGCAAGGAAGCGCACCCCCGAGAACGACAGGAACGGCCTCCCCTACGTCCTACCCATGCATACAGAACCCACCTCCGATCCGATTCGGAAAAACGCCGTCTGGCGGCGCCTTTCCGTCGTCGGAACCACCCTGGTCGCAACGCTGACCCTGCCGGTGCAGGCCATCGAGTGGTACACGCCCAAGGCCGAGTACTCGGTCGCCCGCAACTGGAATGAGCGGATGCTCGAAGGCATCCGGATGGACACGCCGCATCCCCCGGGACAGGCGCGCAACCTCTTCAGCTTCTCGGTGTGCATGTACGACGCCTGGGCGGCCTTCGACACCAACTCGGTGGGCTTCGCCTATCGCGGGAAGCACTCGGTGCCGGACATCGAGGCCGCCCGGCGCGAGGCCATCAGCCATGCGGTCTACAGGATGATCGTGGAGCGTCACGCCTTCTCCCGCACCGCGACCAACCAGGTCGCCCGGAATCCCGAGTTCATGGCGCTCATGGGATACGATCCGACCAACGAGAGCCGGGATCCCTCGACAGCCGCAGGCATCGGCAACCGGGTGTATGACGCGGTTTCGGCCTGGTTTCGCGACGACGGCTCGCGCCAGACCGCCGGCACTCCCTTCCCCACTGCGAATCCTCCCGTCGCCTACCCCGACTATCCGGTCGGACATCCCCGACGCTACGTCTTCGTGAATCCGCCGATGAACCCGTTCCTCCACGGGATCAACGACGGTACGAACAACACGGTCGTGGACGTGAACCTGTGGCAGCGCCTCATCGTGGCGGGATCCATCGACCAGAACGGCTTTCCGCAGAATCCCCTGCAGGGCTACCTGGGGGCGCAATGGCAATGGGTCCGGCCTTTCGCCCTGAGCCGGACCGACGAGGAGCGGCCCTGGATCGACCCCGGTCCACCGCCTTTCCTCGGCGGGGCGCGAGACGCGGAGTTCAAGGAGAACCTCGTGGCCGTCATCCGCGCCAGCAGCCAACTGACCACGGCCGACGGGGTGCAGGTGGACCTCTCCCCGAATGCGATCGGCAACAACACGCTCGGGGCCAACGATGGCCATGGCTACACGGTCAACCCGGTCACTGGACAGCCATACGCACCGAACATCGTGCTCCGGGGCGACTACACCCGCGCGCTCACCGAGTATTGGGCCGACGGCCCGTCGTCCGAGACGCCGCCGGGACACTGGAACACGATCGCAAACCGGGTGTCGGACCAGATGTCCATCCACCGGATCGCCGGAACAGGCCCGGAGGTCAGCCGGCTCGAGTGGGATGTGAAGCTCTACTTCACCCTGAACGCCTCCCTGTTCGACGCCGGATGCGCCGCCTGGAGCGTGAAGCGTTACTACAACGGCTGGCGTCCCATCACGCCGATCCGCTACTGCGGCGGCCTCGGACAATGCAGCGATCCGCGGCTGCCTTCCTACCACACGAACGGACTGCCGCTCGTGGACGGACTGATCGAGCTGGTCACCGAAGAAACTGTGGCGTCCGGCCGTCACACCGGACTGACTCCGGGCAAGATCGCCCTGCTCTCCTGGCCGGGCCAGCCGGAGGATCCGGCCAACGAAACCAGCGGGGTCAGGTGGGTGCATGCGGAGGACTGGATGACCTACCAGAAGAAGACCTTCGTGACGCCCGGTTTCCCGGGCTACGTCTCCGGGCATAGCACGTTCAGCCGCGCCGCGGCCGAAGCCATGACCGGCTTCACGGGTTCGCGCTGGTTCCCGAACGGACTGGGCTCAACGACCATCTCCAAGCTGGTCAACGAGAACGGCCCATCGGCACCGGTGGTCCTCCAATACGCCTCCTACTTCGACGCGGCGGACCAGGTCGGACTTTCCCGGATCTGGGGCGGAATCCACCCGCCGGCAGACGACATCGCCGGACGCCTGGTGGGGGCGGAATCGGGGCGCCGGTCGCTGGCCCTCGCCTTGAAGTTCTTCGACGGCAGCGTGGCCAACTCCTCCAGCACCCTCGCCATCCGCCGTTCCGACGACGGCAAGGTCGAGGTCCGCCACGATGCGGTTCGAAGCCTCTACTACCGTCTCGAGAGCGCCGAAGCCCTCACCGGACCCTTCACGGCAGGCCCCTCACAGCTCGCGCTCGAGGCCTCGTTGTCCACCACCAACCTGCCTTCGGCCTCCACGCGCTTCATCCGCGTGAGTTCGTCGCTGGTGCCTTGAGGAACCGGCATTTGAGCGTGAAGGTCATCTTCATGGGGAATCCAAGGAAAGGCGCCTTCACGCTCATCGAGCTGCTGGTGGTG
>CAMASJ010000318.1 GCA_945860685.1 Akkermansia muciniphila | reverse complement strand
CGCCGACCCGGGAGATGGCTTCGTCCGGCTCGAAGTGGTCAACTCCCTGGACCCCGTTGATCCAGGTCGTGATGCGCGCGCCGTCGGCGCGGATCACGTAGTCGTTCCAGTCGTCGGGCCGCAGGACCTTCCGGATCGAACCGATGTCCGACCAGGCGAGCACGCGATTGCGGCGGGACTCGTCGTAGAGGCTGCCCCACCAGTTCGGTTCGCCGAGGTCGCACTGGTAGCCCGCCATCTCGGAGCTGTTCGGCACGCGGTCGGAGCGGATCTGCACGCCGGAGTTGATGAAGCCGTTGGTGCCGGCGATGCGGAACCGCAGACGCAGGATGAAGTTCGTGTGGCGGCCGGTGGTGGCGAGGAACTCGTTCTGAGGGATCGTCTGCGTCATCGAACCGCCGACGATCATGCCGTCCTCGACCCGCCACAGCGACGGTTCGCCCTGCCAGCCTTCAAGGGAGACGCCGTCGAAGAGCGCGCGGACCTTCCCCGGCTTCGGTGGTGGCTCCGCGGCGGCATAGCCGGTCGCCGGGGAAAGCCGGAGCAACAGGAGGAAGAGGAGAAGCGTCGTCGGTTTCAAGGGCAGGGGACGGCGTGGAGGTTCAGAGGAGGTGATCGCAGACGATGACCGATTCGAGTCTTGGGACCACGACCTGAACCGCGGCCTGGTGCACTGGGTGGGGCAGGTAGTGGTCGCGCGCGGCAACGCTTTCGAAGGTCATCACGAAGCTGTGCGTGTAGCCTTGGTCCAGGCCTTCTGGGCTGATGTTCGGTCCCCAGGATAGACCGACGATCCCCGGGATCCGGACCTTGAGGTCCTCGATGATCCGGAACACCTCGTCGATCTGCTCCGGGGTGGTGGAGGGCTTGAACTTGAAGAACGCGATGTGATGGACCCGCTGGCTCATGGAAGTGGCCGGAGGATGCCACCGACGATGGATCCGGCCACCTTCGAATCGGGGGGCGGAAGTTCGGCGGGATGGGGCGATGTCCGCTTCTGAGGCTGATTCAGCTCCCTCGGACCCGCCAGAGGGCGAACGCGAGAAGGCCGACGCCGGAGAGCGTTCCGAAGACCCCGGGCTCGGGGACCGCCGCGACGACCGCCAGTTCCCAGCGGACCAGCCTCGCGGCGGCCCCGGTGCCGAAGTCGCTGACGAACAGCGTCCACTCGCCGTTGGGATCCATGCCGTTGAAGTTGGCGAGGGAGGTGAGGCGTGGGCTGGTGTCGAGTGCCGATGACGGATGGACTCCGCTGCGGCCGTCGGGCTGCCAGGAACCGGTAAGCGGAAGCTGGGTCTCGGAGGGATCGGGCTGAACCACAAGCGAATGCAAGTGGATGTCCCCGCCGGCGGCCTGGTCGTCGAAGGTGACCTGGAGGCCGTTGTCGGGGGAGCCGTCCGGATTCGAGGCCGTGCGGCCGATGCGGTTCAGCAGGACGACGAGTTGTCCACCGTGGGAGAGGTAGGCGTAGAAGTCGCCGTTCCACGCGGAGTCGCCGGCTATGGGTGCGATCTCGATTCTGACGTTGACGTCGCCGATGAGGTGCAGCGGCGAGGTGATGGAGATCGAGCTTTGGACGCCGACGGCGCCGCCCCCATCCGGGATGGCGAGGTCCAGCGGGGTGGACACGACGATCTGGGCCGTGCCATGCAGCGCGAGGGCGCCGACACCGGCGAGCAGGGTGAGGAGGCGCTTCATCGGTTCAGAGGCACGGGGTGGAGGAGGCTTCGAGGCGGTAGTATCGGCTGACGGTACCCGGGGGCGGGACGTCGACCCATTCGAACCGGCCGTCGCTCGCCGCGGTCGCGCAGCCGACCTGCGACCAGTCGACCGGGGGCGTGAGGCTGGAGGCGGCGAGGATGCGGTAGGGAAAGCCGGGAATGCCGGCGAACCGGGCCCGCAGGCCGCCGCCGGGAACCGCATTGAGCCCAACGAGGGCGAGGGTTTGGCCGTTGTCCGAACCGACTGGCGAGAGTTCGAGCACGGCATCGCTGCTTCCGCCATGGGGATCGACCACCGTGTACCGGACGCGGTCGGTTCCAGTGAACCCGGCCCGGGGCGTGTAGAACAGGAAGGCCCCGGCGATGCGCACCGCACCGCCTTCGTCCGAAAGCGGCGTGACCCCGCCGAGACGGAGGAGGTCGCCGTCGGCGTCGCTGTCGTTGGCGAGGAGACGCAGCAGGGCGATCTTGAAGGCCTCGCCTGCGCGATAGCGGTCGGAATCGGAGACGGCGACCGGCGACTGGTTCCGGAGAAGGCGGACCGCTCCGGTGACGACGAGGGAATCGCGGTTGAAGAATCCGGAGCCCGTGAGATCGGCGGGGCCCGCGGCATTGGTGGGTGGAACCAGCGTCCAGGTGAGGGTGCGAAGGCTGCGGTCGATGAAGGGGCCCCACTTGAGTTCGCCGGAGACCGGATCGCGAAGTCCGCCGTCGGTCATGGCCGTTGCGGTCCAGCCCGCGGGCACGGACTCGACGACCGCCTGGAGTTCGACGCCGGGAACGGATCGCAGTTCGAGCCGGAGCTGCAGCGGCACTCCCGGGGTGTAGCGCGGTGGAGCAATCCTTGTTGCCTGGGGCGGCGAGTTCCGGATTTCCACGGCGCCGGTGGTGGTGATCGGCAGTCCGTCGAACTGGGCCGAGCCGTCGAAGTCGACGCGTCCATAGGTGTCGGCCGGAGGCGTCGCCGTGTAGGTGAGCGCCCTTGGGGTGGCGACTTCGTCGAAGAAGGGGCCCCACTTCACCTGCGACGTGATGGGATCCCAGCTGCCGCCGGCGGAAATGGACGCGACCTGCCATCCCGCCGGAACGCGTTCCTCGACGGCGTAGACACGCGCGGTGTCGATCGGCCGCGCCGAGAGCGAGACCGTCAACGCCGTCCCGGGCACGTAGAACTGCGGCAGGGTGCGGAGGACCTCGCTGACGGGGATCTCCAGCCGGCGGGGAATGGCGACGGCGTTCGAGACCGCGGTTCCGTCGAACCGCGCGGAGGCGGCCAGCTGAAGCGTCGCCGAGGAGCCGGCTGACGGGAGGAGACCATAGGAAAGCGTCCGGGGCGTGGCGTCGAGGAACGGGCCCCAGCGCAGGGTCCTGGCCGCCGCGTCCCAGGTGCCGCCGTGGCTGATGGCGGTCGGGGTCCAGTCGAGTCCGATCCGCTCCTCCACCGCCTGGATCTCGACGTACGCGGCCGGCTGGAGTGCCAACTCGAACTGGAGCGGCTGGGAAGGGAGGTAGTTCGTGGACCCGCCGCGGACCAAGGCGCTGGCGCGGATCGGGAGCCCGGCGGCGCGGTTGAGGGTGAACTCGCCGAGACGGACGTCGGCTTCGAGGGAAACGTCTCCACGGGCGGACGCAGGCGGCAGGAGGGTGTATCGGAGCGTCCGGGCGGTGGCGTCGAGAAAGGGACCCCACTTGATCCGTGGCGACAACGAGAGCGGGTCGGTGATTCCGCCGTCGGAGATCCCGGAGACGGTCCAGCCCTCGGGGGCGGATTCCTCAACCGCCCAGACCTCGACGTCCACGGCGGGTTCGACGCGGACGGTGACTTCGAACGGTGTTCCGGGAAGGAAGTCCTCGGGCTGCGACCGGAGGATCCGGCCTGGGAAGCGGGCGATCGAAGAGGTCCCGCCGATGGCGATGGATGCCGAGCCGAAGACGGCGGTGCCGGAAAAGGTCCCGGAGGGAGCCGCCGCGGGTTCCAGTGTGTAGGTCAGGTTGCGAGCGACGGCGTCGAGGAACGGGCCCCATTTCACCGTGCCGAGGAGCGGGTCCACGATTCCGCCATGGGAGACCGAGGAAACGGTCCAGCCGGCGGGCGGGCGGTCCTCGATGGCCTGGACCGCGGTGTTGGTGCCGGGGGTGACGGCGATCGCGACGGTGAACGGGATGCCCGGGGTTAAGGCCTCGGGCAGGGAACGCAAGGCCGACGCGCCCCGCCCGGACGTCGCGAGGACGGCGAACAGGGCGAGCAGCAATGCGGAGAAACGGGACATCGGGTTCCTGGATCCCGGTCATTCCACCGACACGAGGCGGAAGAACTGGACGTCGGGGCCGTCCTCGACGGGAACCACAGAGAGGCCCGACGCCTCTACGGTCACGTTGCGGCCTTCGTCCCATCCGCCGAGGGCGTCGGACTGCTGGAGCCGGTAGGTGCGTCCGGGTTCGCCGACCACGACGACGGACTTCCGTGGATTGGCCGTGAGGCGGAGGTTGGGCTTGGGAAAGCGTCCTTCAGGCCAGGCCGCGGACGGGCCTTCTGCGACCAGGCCGGCGCCGTCGAAGCTGGCGCGACCGGCGAAGCGGGCGGCGTCCGGCGACGTCGACAGCGGCACGGCGAGGTAGGTGATGGTACGCGGCGCGTCGTCGAAGAACGGTCCCCACTTCACCTTGCGCCGTACGGCGTCCCAGCGTCCGTCGTGGCTGAGGTTCTGCACGCGCCAACCGGCGGGGACGGCCTCGACCACGGCGTAAGCCCGGGTGCCCCCTTCGGGCGCGACGTCGAGCGTGACGGGGACGGCAACGCCGGCCTGGTAGGTCGGCGGCAGGCGGCGGCGGAGGCCGCCCAGCGCCTTCGCGGACTTCGCGGGTGCTGCGGCAGCGAGCAGGCCCGGATCCGATCCCGGGGCATTGGTGG
>CAMASJ010000317.1 GCA_945860685.1 Akkermansia muciniphila | reverse complement strand
GGTATTGTCATCGGACCCGTCGGAGGAGACGCGCAATCCCCGTTGAATTCACGGGCGCCGGTCCTACCGTCCCAGACGATGCTCTACGACCGCGACTACATGTCCGACAACCGGGGTGGACGGCCTCCGTTCGCACTGATTCTCATCGGCGTGCTGGTGGTCTGTTTCCTGGTCCAGTCCGCGTTCACCTTCTACGGAAATGCCGCGGTCTCCCGCCATCTGGGTTTGACCCGTGAGGGGTTGTTTTCAGGACGTGTGTGGCTTCTGGCCACCTACCAGTTCCTGCACCAGACCCCTTGGCCGTGGCACCTGATCGGCAATTGCCTGGGTCTCTTCTTCATCGGGACCCACCTCGAGGAGATGTATGGGGCTCGACGGCTGCTGAGCCTGCATTTCGGTGGCGGATTGGCCGGAGGGCTCCTGCATGTGGTCATCGGACTCCTGCCCGCCCACCAGGACATCGCGGTGGTGGGGGCTTCGGCAGGTGTGTTGAGCCTCCTCGCCGCCTACGCGACCGCGTTTCCGGAGAAGCAGTTGACCACGTTCCTCTACTTCATCCCCGTGACGCTGAAGGCCAAGTGGATCCTCTGGTTCTTCACCGCACTCGCCGTCTTCGGATCGCTCTTTCCCTATGACAATGTCGCGCACGGTGCGCACCTCGGCGGAATCGCATTCGGCTTCCTCTACGTGAAGCTGGGCGGGCTCTCCGAGTTTGGTGGTGGCATCGGCAGTCGGGTTGCCGACTGGTGGCAGTCGTTCCGGAGCCCAGTGACCAAGCCGCAGCGACGGACCGCTCCGCAGAGCCGGGTCCGTGTCGAGGCGGCGCCCCGCCGTGAGGCCGCTTCCGAATCCGACTTCATCGCACGCGAGGTGGATCCGATCCTGGAGAAGATCGCACAGCACGGGATCCAGAGCCTGACGCCCGCCGAGCGGCAGACTTTGGAGGCGGCACGCCAGAAGGTGAACCGACGCTGAAGTCGCGCGTGAGTGGCGAAGGGGCGTTGCAGCTTAGCGGAAGACGTGCGGTACCGGGATCCCAACGCAGCGGCTGGCTAGTGATCAGAGCTCCAAGATGGCCTCAGCGGCCCGGTGGCAGGCTCCGGGCGGGCCAAGGGCCTCTCGGAGCCGTGACAGTTCGTCGACGGTCTGTCGGTGGCTTTCCGAGTTCCGGAGCCACTTCAAAACAGCATCCGCAACGGCCTCCGGCGTGGCGGCGTCCTGGATGAACTCCGGAAAGACCACTTTTCCCGCCAGCAGATTGGGTAGCGCCAAGAAAGGGACTTGGATGATCCTTTTCCCGATCTGGTAGGTACTCCAGGAGGTCCGATAGAGCGCCACCGTCGGCACCCTGAACCAGGCGCATTCGAGGGTGACGGTTCCGGTGGAGGCGATGGCGACCGCGGCCTTCCGGAGTTCTTCGCCGAGGCCTCCAATGCGGACCCGGAGACCGTCTGGCAAGGGGACATCAGCGGGGATCCAGGAGCGGGCGATCTCCGAGGGCAGCACCAGCACCGGTTGGATCCCGGTGCTTCGCTGCACCATCTGAGCGGCACCGGCGACGCAGGCCCAATGCCTTCGCAGCTCCCCGGGGCGGCTTCCCGGCAGCAGGAGCAGATTCCGTCGGTCGGCGTTCTGCGTCGATGGAGCTTCCGGAAGCCGGACGTGACGATCCACGATGGGATGTCCCACGAACCGAACCGGGACCTCCGGGGCGTGACGTGAGTACCAATCCTTCTCGAAGGGCAGGATGGACAGGAGCAGGTCGTGATTGCGGGCGATTTCCCGGGCGCGGCCGGGACGGGAAGCCCAGACCTGCGGGGAAACGAACTGGATGACCTTGGGATTCCAGTTGTGGAATGGGCCCTTCGAACCGGAGCGGCTGCGAATCGCGGCGGCGAACCGGAGGTTGAAGGCCCCGAAGTCGACGCCGACCACCCGATCCGGGGTCCGTCGTGTGGCCTCCCGGAGGAGGAGGTCGAATGCCCGACGGTAGCGGGAATACTGCCGGAGCGCGTCTGCGGGGCCGATGGCGGAGTTGGCGGTCAAGTCGACGATCACCTCGACGCCGGCCGCCGCCATCGCGGGACCGCCGGCCCCGAAAAAGCGGGGCGGGGTGGGCAGGCAAAGCCGGGAGAGCGACTTCACCAGCTCCGAGGCCAGCTGGTCGCCGCTCGCCTCGCCTGCGACCAAGAGGATGGACGACGGTGTCACCGCTGAAAGAATAGTTGTGTGTCGGATCGGGCAGGAAGCCTCCAAATGGCCGGGGATCGAATCCGATTTCGATTTCGCGTCAAAAATGTTGTGGCGTCCTTGGATTGCCCTGTTAGCTTCCGCGGCCCCTGAATCCGGGTTTTCCGTGTTTCTGGGAACGTCCACCCTCGGAAGAGAGTGGAGGAACGAAACCTTCGAACCGAACCGAAGCGAACAGTCATGGCGAAAAAACCGGCCCCAGCCGCAAAACCCGCGGTCAAGCACCACAAGGTGGGTGCCGCCAGTGCGGCGGCCATCCTCGGTCGTCCTCTGGCGAAGACGGTGAAGAATTCGGGGGCGATGCCCACTTGGCTGCCGATATCGAAGGTAAAGCCGGAGTGGCAGAAATTCTATCAGAACCTGCTGGACCTCCATGAGCGCTTACGTGGCCAGATGAGCGGTTTGGCCAAGGAATCCCAGGCCGAGATGGAGAGCTATAGCCTCCACATGGGGGATTCCGGCACCGACAATTTCGACCGTGACTTCGCCCTCAGCCTGCTGTCGTCCGACCAAGACGCCATGTATGAGATCGAGGAGGCGCTGAAGCGGATCGAGAAGGGGACTTATGGCGTCTGCGAATTGACGCAGAAGCTGATTCCCAAGGCCCGTCTTGAGGCGATTCCCTGGACCCGTTTCACCGTGGAGGCCCAGGCTCAACTCGAGAAGGAAGGCCTTCTCCGTCAGCGCAACCGGTTGGGTTCGCTCGGCTCCGTGGAGTCGGGAGGATCCGTCGATGTCGACGACGACGACGGTGATGTGGAAGAGAAGCCATCGAAGGAAAAAGAAAGCTGATTTATGCCGCGCGAGATCGTGACCATCGAATGCACGGAAGCGAAGAAGGAGGGCAAGCCCGTCTCCCGCTACCAGACCACCCGTAACAAGAAGCTGCAGACGGACAAGGTGGAGAAGAAGAAGTTCAATCCCTTCCTCCGCCGCCACACCGTCCATCGCGAAATCAAGTAAGCCATGCCCCGCAAGACCAAGCTCGAGGAGAAGAAGAAGCGCCGTTCGACCGTTGCCCGGACCCCGCGTCCGAAGCCCAAGGTCGATTTCACCATCGACGCGATCGACTTCAAGAACGTCGCGATGCTGAAGCAGTACGTGACCGACAACGGCCGCATCCTGCCCCGCAAGTACACCGGTCTCCCGGCCCCGTTCCAGCGTAAGCTGACGCTCGCCATCAAGCGTGCGCGTCAAGCCCTTCTGGTCAAGTAGGCCACCAACGCCGAACCGCCCGCCGGAACTTTTCCGGCGGGCTTTTCGTACGCACTCAATGCAATCGGTTTGCAAATGCGTTGAGGCCGGACGAGTTTTGTTGTCATGTTTCTGTTCCGTGGATGCCTGATCCTGACGCTGGTCGCCCTCTCCGGCGCGGCGGCGGAACCGTTGCGGATCCTGGCGACGCTTCCGGCGTTGCACAGTTGGGCGGCGAAGGTCGCTGGCCCGGATGCCGTGGTGGAAACCCTCCCGAGCGCTTCGGTCGGACCGCACGACTTCCAGTTCCGCCCCTCGGATCTGCGGCGATTGGCTCGGGCCAACGTCGTGGTAATGAATGGACTCGGGGTCGACGGATGGATGGACAAGGCCCTCCGCAATAACTCCACCAAGCCAGGTCTTCGTGTGGTCACGGTGGCTGACGGGTTGAAAAGCCAGTGGATATTGGAGGTCCCGGAATTGGAGGTTCGATCCGCCGACAAGGAAGATTCCAGGTCCGGTCGCAGCTCCGGCGGGCGCCCTGATGAGCATGATCATCATGATCATGCCGATCACGGACCGAATCCCCACCTGTGGCTGGATCCGGTGTTCGCCCGGCATGGGGTCTCCAACATTCTGCAAACCATGGTCGCCTTGGACCCGGAGCACGCGGACGGCTATCGGAGACGCGCCGCCGCCTACCTTGACGAACTTGAGGGTCTCGATTCCGAGATCCGTTCCGCCGTGGCCCGGCTGCAGGATCGCAGAATCGTCACCTTCCATGATGCCTTTCCCTACTTCTGTCGCCGCTACGGGCTGGAACTCGTCGGTGTCGTGGAGGAGGTGCCCAGCGTCGAACCCAGCCCGCGGTACCTGACAGAACTGGTCGCGGCCATCCGGAAGTCCAAGGTTCGAGTCGTCTTTTCGGAGCCCCAGTTCCATCCCCGGTTGGTTCGCAGGTTGGCCGAAGACATCGGCATCAAGGTGGGTGAACTGGACGTGCTCGAGACTGGCACGCCTTCCCCGGGATTCTATGTCGAGGGCCAAAGACGAAACCTGAAGG
Source organism: Akkermansia muciniphila (assembly GCA_945860685.1). Lineage (GTDB taxonomy): Bacteria > Verrucomicrobiota > Verrucomicrobiia > Limisphaerales > UBA9464 > SXXZ01. The sequence continues at coordinate 166 of CAMASJ010000317.1, read as the reverse complement.
CGCTAGAAGCCGCGTTGCGTTGAGATGGAGATCGCCTTCCGCCAACCCAAGCCGGTCGTTGTCGAGGTGGCGGGCCTCCATGTCCGTCTGGGGGACGCCGCGGTGCTTCGGGGTGTCGACCTCCAGATCCGCCAAGGCGGGATCGTGGCCCTCATCGGCCCCAACG
>CAMASJ010000316.1 GCA_945860685.1 Akkermansia muciniphila | reverse complement strand
GTGAGGAGACTCAAACCTCCGTTTCGAGGCGCTGGTGATGGGCGTGTCGCCTGGGGAAGTGGTCAGAGCCTCGTGACCTCGTCTCCTACGGCGCGCACGGGTAGGAGACGACGTGAGGAGACTCAAACTTCCGGTCCGAGGCGCTGGGGATGGTCGTGTCGCCTGGGTAAGTGGTCAGAGCCTCGTGACCTCGTCTCCTACGGCGCGCACGGGTAGGAGACGACGTGAGGAGGCTCAAACCTTCCGGTCCGAGGCGCTGGGGATGGTCGTGTCGCCTGGGTAAGTGGTCAGAGCCTCGTGACCTCGTCTCCTACGGCGTGTACGAGTAGGAGACGACCTGAGGAGTCTCAAACCCCCGGTCCGAGGTGCTGGGGATGGGTGTGTCGCCTGGGAAGTGGTCAGAGACTCGTGACCTCGTCTCCTACGACGTGCACCTGTAGGAGACGACGTGAGGAGACTCAAACCTCCGTTTCGAGGCGCTGGTGATGGGCGTGTCGCCTGGGGAAGTGGTCAGAGCCTCGTGACCTCGTCTCCTACTGCGTGCGGGTGGGAATCATCGCCACGACGCCAATAACCGCTTTCCTTCGGGAAGCGGCGGGTCTGGACTCCGACGAAGCCGAGCCGCCATGAAAACCCTGTTGCCCAGCGTCCCTCGCTGTCTCCAGCTGGTTCCACTCCTGATCTGGGGTTTGCTTTCCGCCATCCGTCTCGCCGCGCAGGGGCAGGTGAACGTGAACAACCGGGGGCTGAATCCTCCGCAGTTGGTAGTGACCCAGGACGGGACTCCTCTCACAGGAACCCAATTCGTCGCCCAGATCGTCTATGGTCCCGATCCCAACTCGCTGACCAACAAGCTGGGGGATCCGATGCCGTTTCGTGTATCGACGACGGCGTTCCCTGGGGCTTGGAACCCGGGGGCCAACAGCATCCGGACGCTTGTGGGATTTGTCGAAGGACAGACCGTGTCCATGCAGGTCTTTGCGTGGAACTCGGCCCTGTTTTCGCGACTGGAGGAGGCCCGGGACGGTTTCAGTCTCTGGACCTGCAGGATTTCCGGTCCTTCTTTCGGAGGATCAGGAGTCTTTTCCTACCGAGTTGGCTCGGCTTCGGAACCCTCGAGCCTGAACCTGGTGAACTTCCGGTCCTTTACCTTGCTCAATTCGTCCATCTTGCCCGAGGCCTACATTGAGGACGAACTGGGCGGCCGGTGGCTTCGGGTGGTTGAGACGACGGAGGATACCCCGTCCGTGACGGTGGATCTCAGGGCGATCCCGTCTCGCCCCTGGTACCCATTCCTGGAGACACAACCCGTCGAATTCCCGCCGGAGGCCACGGGCGACGAGCCGATCGGAGCGGCGGTTCGCCGCATTACCACGGGCAATCCGATGTCGCTCACGGGTCCCTCCACCGGATCCACTGGACTGCTGCCGCAGCTCGTCGTCGCGGGTTCCACGGAATCGGTCACGCTCGATCCCGGGCAGTCGTCCGCAGAGACGTCGCTGGTTTCCGTGGAAGGCACCATCGGTCACACGACCCTCCGCCTGAAACGGCCCTTCGTCGGGCGGGTGGAGTTGGAGATGCGCTATCCATTGCAGGACCCACCGATATCCGGCGGTTGCCGGTCTTTCCCGCGGAGAATCGTGTTGGATGTGAAGCCTTCTCGGACGACGACTCGGGTGTCCCTCTTGTCCGGGGCCCGTCCGTCTTTGAAGCTGCGGCTGGAGAGCGGCCGTAGTCATGCCCTTCAGAGGTCCTTTGATTTGGCCTCCTGGGAGACGATGGCCGACTACCGGGTGGGCTTTCCGATGTGTTATCACGAAACTCCTCCGGGGTTCTGTGGAACATTGATGGATCCCGATGACGTGAGCCGCTTCGCCGACTTCGAGTTCCCGTTGGGAACGTGGCATTCCCGCAACGACTCCCGCCCGGTCTTCTTCCGCGTGCGGAGCCAGTAGGTGGGGTTGGTTTTTGTAAGTTGCCCGTTGTTCGTTGCCCATTGTCCGTTTTGGCGTCCGGGCGCATCCGAGGTCTCCCCTGGGTCCTTCGCCGCTGAATCCTTCCACCCTTCAGTCGGAACAATTCGACGCGAGTGATGACCGACCTCACGCGGCTCCGCCAAGGCGCCGACGATGCGCCGGAGTGGGACCGAGAAATGATCGACACCAGGTGTCAGGTTCCGCCTCCGGGAACCAGCGTCCGGCTCCCTACGCTTCCCAGCGGATTTGCGGCTTCGCGTGCGGATCCCAACTGCATCGTTCCGGTCAGCAGGAAGTCCGACAGGAGCTTGACGGTTGTCCCATTTGATCTGAAGATTCGTCTCAGATGAGACAAGCCGCAGCGGAAACCGGGTTTGCCGGGGCGCCCATCGGGGGCCGGGGAGCCGGGGCCCGGAGCCGCAGGTCGACGGGTTCCAACGGCGGAATTGTCAACCGGTGGATCCGTGGCTTGGGCGGCGACGCGGCGCCTCTCTCCGCGTCGATGCTCATTCCGCGCCTCAAGGCCGGGCTGTCGGTGGGCGAGTTGGACGCCCTGCGTGGCGGTCTCGACCTGCCGATGGAACGGTTGGCGCCGATGCTCGGGATCTCCAAGGCGACCCTGCACCGGCGGAAGGCTTCCGGACGGCTGGACACCGCCGAATCCGACCGGGTTGTGCGCTTTGCTCGGCTCCTGGGCCGCGCGGCCTCGGTGATGGAATCCCTGGAGGCCGGAAGGCGATGGCTGACCTCGCCGCAGGTCGGTTTCGGAGGCGAGATCCCCCTGGTCTATGCGGAGACGGAAGTCGGGGCGCGTGAGGTGGAAGACCTCCTCGGCCGCATCGAGCACGGGGTCTATTCCTGATGCGCCGGGCTTGGCGCATCGTCCGGGAGAAGCACGCGGCCACCGCGTTCGACGGTGAAGGTGCGCGTCTTTTCGGCGGCCGGTGGAATTCCCGGGGCACCCGCATGGTCTACGTCAGCGGTTCCATCTCGCTCGCCGCGCTCGAGTGCCTGGTCCATCTCAACCCGCCGACGTTCTTCCGCTACCTGGCCGTCCCGTTGGACTTCGACGAATACCTTCTGGAGGTCCCGCCTCGGACGGAGTGCCCCCCCGATTGGACCCAGCAGCCGCCTCCGAGGTCCACGCAGGGAATCGGTGACCGGTGGGTGCAGGAAGGCCGTTCGGCCGTGTTGGAGGTTCCCAGCGTGATCATCCCCGGGGAGAGCAACTACCTGCTCAACCCGGCGCATCCGGGATTCGCGGGAATCGTCATCGGCAAGCCGACGCCGTTCGCCTTCGACTCCAGACTGGTTTGAGGATCGAGGGATCGCAACGGACACGATCTCCGTGGCGAGGTTCAAGGAATTCCAAGTTTTCAGTTCTCAGGACGGAAGCGGCGGATGAACTGCGATGTCCTGTGGCCTGGCGGCCCCAGCTACGGGCGACGGACAACCGACAACGGATACAGTCCTCCGTGTCCTCCGTGTCTCCGTGGCCAACACCCCTTCCACCGCTCTCAAATTCCCTCTCGCCCACGATTCCGGGGCGCCGGTAGGGTGTGGGCTCGGTTTTCGACCAGAACATGAGCACTCCCAATGGTGACATCGCCCTGATCGGTCTCGCGGTCATGGGCCAGAACCTGATCCTCAACATGAACGACCACGGCTTCAATGTCGTGGCGTACAACCGAACCACCGCGAAGGTGGACGAGTTCCTCGCCAACGAGGCGAAGGGCACCCGCATCCAGGGCGCCCACTCGATCGCGGAGATGGTCTCCAAGCTGAAGCGGCCCCGCCGCGTCATGATGCTGGTGAAGGCCGGCCAGGCGGTGGACGACTTCATCGAGCAGCTGATCCCGCACCTGGAACCGGGCGACATTATCATCGACGGCGGCAACTCGCTCTACGGCGACACCGAGCGCCGGGTGAAGTACTGCGAGACCAAGGGCCTGCTCTTCATTGGCACCGGCGTGTCCGGCGGCGAGGAGGGCGCGCGCCGTGGACCGAGCATCATGCCGGGCGGCTCGGTGAAGGCGTGGGAGTCCGTGAAGGACATCTTCCAGGGCGTCTCCGCGAAGGTGGACGGCGGCGTGCCGTGCTGCGACTGGGTCGGCGACGGCGGCTCGGGCCACTACGTCAAGATGGTCCACAACGGCATCGAGTACGGCGACATGCAGCTCATCTGCGAGGCGTACAACATCATGAAGAACGGCCTCGGGATGGGGGCCGACGAGATGCACCAGGTCTTCGCCGAGTGGAACCAGGGCGAGCTGGACAGCTTCCTGATAGAGATCACCCGCGACATCCTCGCCTTCAAGGACACCGACGGTTCGCCGCTGGTGGACAAGGTGCTCGACACCGCCGGCCAGAAGGGCACGGGCAAGTGGACCGTGATCGACTCCGCGAACCTCGCCCAGCCGGTCACGCTCATCGCCGAGGCGGTGTTCAGCCGCTGCGTCAGCTCGATGAAGGACGAGCGCGTGAAGGCGTCGCGCAAGCTCAAGGGTCCCCGTCCGGCCCTGTCGGCGGCCAAGAACCCCGTGGCGAAGAAGGCCTTCATCGCCGACATCATGAGCGCGCTCTACGCCTCGAAGATCGTCAGCTACGCCCAGGGCTACATGCTGATGCGGGCGGCGGCGGCGGAGTACAAGTGGAAGCTGAACTACGGCGGCATCGCCCTCATGCGGCGCGGCGGCTGCATCAT
>CAMASJ010000315.1 GCA_945860685.1 Akkermansia muciniphila | reverse complement strand
CGCGTTCCCCGCGCGTGGCGGCGGTCTTCTGGAGCTGGTCGAGGATGCCCTCGACGAGGGTGATCTGGGCGTCGCTGCCGGCGAGGATGAGCTGGTTGCTGGTGGTGTCGTCGAGGATGAGCAGGTCGGAGAGGGCGAGCTCGGGCTGGTTGCGGGCCTGGTCGTTGTAGAGCTGGCGGACGCGGGAGGAGATCTCGGCGGCGCGGCCCTGCCGGAGGCCGACCACCTTCATCCGGCGGTCCGGGCGGGAGCCGAGGGAGGTGTCGAGCTGTTCGATGATGGTGGAGACGGACTGGAGCTCCTTGGGATCGCCGGTGACGATGAGGGTTCGGCTTTTGGCGTCGACGGAGACGGTGGTGCGCTTCTGGGGGCGGCCGAAGGCGTCGTAGCGGACGAGGGCGGAGGAGAGGACCTCGGCGACCTTCTCGGGTTCGGCGGAGCGGATCTTGAAGACCCGGGCGGTGGCGCTCTGGGCGGAGACCTTGTCGAGCTTGCGGACGAGGTCCTCGACCTGGGCGACCTCGTTGGTCTCGCCGACGACGATGAGGCGGTTGCCGCCGGTGTCGGGGGTGATGGAGGTGTCGGGCGGGGTGTTGCCGAAGCGGGTCTTCGCCTGGTCGAGGTAGAGGGAGCGGACGGTGGCGGCGAGGTCGACGGCGCTGGCGGTGGCCAGGTCGAGGATGCGCACCTCGCGTCCGTCGGCCTGCGGCTTGGCGGGGCCGGCGCCGAGCTGCTGGAGGATGGACTCGATCTTCTGCAGGTGGTCCGGGCGGCCGGTGACGATGATGCGGCCGGCGCGCGGGTCGGGGAGGATCTGGGCGTCGGCGGGGTCGCTGTCGGACCGTTCCTTCCACTGGTCGGTGTAGAGCTGCTGGATGAGCGGCTGGAGGCGTTGGACGTCGGCGGCGGAGCCGACGTCGAAGGTGCGGGTCTCGCGGGCGTTGGCGGTGGAACCGGACGCCTGGAGGCTTGCGACGATGGAGGCGATGCGGTCGAGGTGGGAGGGGCGTCCGGTGGCGATGACGCGGCCCGAGCGGCCGTCGGAAAGGATCTGGGCGTCTGCGGGTCCGAAGCCGGAGTCGCCGGCGGACTGGTCGCGGTAGAGCTGCTGGATGACGGGGACGAGGCGCTGGGCCTCGGTGGGCTTTCCGAGGTCGAAGATGCGGTTGGTGCGGGCCTCCGGGGCGTCGGAAGCGAGCGTCTCGACGATCTGGCGGACGGCGGCGGCCTGGTCGCGGGTACCGAAGACCATGATGCGGTCGCCGGAGGGGTCGGTGTAGAGGGAGGCGGGCTTGGTGGTGCGGCCTTGGGTCTGTTCGCCGTAGATGCGGTTGACCACGGGGAGGATCTCGGTGCCGCGGGAGCCGCGGGGCTCGATGGTGTGGAGTTCGCGCTGGGCCTGTTCGGGCTTGGAGTCGAGGGCGGATATGACGGTCTGGACCTGCGGGAGGACGGACTCCGGGGCGAGGACGATGAGTCGGCGTCCGTTGGGTTCCGGGGTGATGGAGACGAGGTTGGTGATGGAGCGTCCGGCGTTCTGTGCGGCGAAGACGCGGGTGGCGAGCTGGGAGAGGGTGTCGGGGTCGCCGTTGACGTCGACCATCCTGAGCTGGCGGTTCTTGGAGGAGCCGGCCGCGGCGGCGGTGCCGGAACCGGATCCGCCGACCGCGGGGTCGAGGCCCTCGTTGTCGAGGCGCTGGATGATGCCCTCGGCGTCCTTGAGATCCTGGCGGGAGCCGGAGACGACGATGCTGTTGGATTCGCGGTCGAGGGAGACGGTGGCGCGGCGGATGGGCTGGTTGCGGGCGTCGAACTTGACCATCGCGTTGGAGACAACGCCGACGACCTGGGCGGCGTCGGCGTTGACGAGGCGGAAGACGCGGGCGCCGCCGGCGGCCTCGGGGGCCTGGTCGAGGCGTTCGACCACCTGGGTGTAGACGGCCAGCTCCTCGCGCGGACCGGAGAGGACGACGCGGTTGGCGGCGGGGTCGGGAAGGATCCGGGTCTGGGGGACGTACTCGTTGCCGCGTTGGCTCTTGAGCAGGTCGGTGGCGATGGAGGCGGCGAGCGTGGAGAGCGCGTTGGCCTCGGCCTGCTTGAGTTCCATCACCTTCATCTCGCGCGGCTGGACGTCGGAAGGCAGGTCGAGTTCGCGGATGATCTTGGCGGCGGCCTCGACGGCGGAGGATTCGCCGGTGATGACGAGGCTGTTGGAGCGGGTGTCGACGAGGACCTTCACGGCGCCGGGCTGGGTGCTGAGGCTCTTCTCGACGAGTCCGGAGATGTCGGCGGCGACGGCGGCCTTGAGCCGGATGACTCGGGTCTCCTCGCGGGCGCCCTTCTGTCCGGCGGGATCGAGCTGCCGGATGATGCCCTCGACGCGGGCGATCTCGCGTTCGGCGCCGCTGACCATGATGCGGTTGTTCTTCGGGTCGGCGAGCAGCGTGGCGGGACCGCCGGCGGGTTCGGTGTTCCCGCGGACCTGTTCGAGGTAGAGCTGCTGGACAAGCGGGGTAAGCTCGGCGGCGGTGCGGGAGTGGAGTTCGACGCCGCGGAACTGGCGGCTGACGGCGGTGGTGGTGGCGGTGTCGAGCTGCTGGACGAGCGTGCGGACCCGTTGGATGTCGGCCTCGGCGGCGAGGACGATGATCTGCTTGCCCGAGGCGTCGGGGATGAGCTTGGGCTCGAGCTGGGGGTTGCCCGGCTGTTCGCCGAGCTGGGCCATGAGCTGTCCGGCGAGGGCGATGAGCTCGGAGGGGGACTTGGCGTGGACGGGGATCACCGCCATCTCGCGGCGGGCCTTCTCGGGGGCGACATCGACGACGGCCACGATGGCCTCGATCTCCTTGCGCTGCTCGTCGGTGGCGGTGACGAGGAGGCGGTTGTTGGCGTTGTCGGGGACGACCGAGGGCTTGGGCTGGTCCTGGAACCGGCGGTCGCCCATGCGTTCGGTGATGAGGCTGTTGATGCTGGTGAAGGCGGATTCGAGGCGGGCGTTCTTCAGTGAGACGATGTGCAGGGAACGTTCCTGGGGCTTCGACTTGTCCGCGCGCAGGTTCCGGATGATCTCCTCGATACGGGTGAGGTGTTCCTCGGAGGCTGTGACGATGATCCGCGAGGTGTCGGGCTCGGCGAGGATCTTGGCGTGGGCGGTGCCGCCCGAGGCGCCGTCGGCGACCTGGCTGCGGTAGATCTGCTCGACGAGAGGCACGAGGCGCTTGGCCTCGGAGACGCTGCCGAGCTCGAGGAAGCGGGTCTGCTGGGGACGCGGCGAGGTGGAGCCGGTCTCGAGCTGGGAGAGGATGTCGGTGGCGGTCTGGACGTCGCCGGGGGAGCCGGTGACGACGATGCTCTGGGATCCGGGTTCGACGGCGACGGAGGCGGTGGGGACCTTCTGTCCTCCGGGCAGGGTGCGGGAGAGGGCCTCAGTGAGGATCTTGGCGACGTTGGCGGCCTCGGCGGTTCGGGTGCGGAAGACGCGGGTGATCTGGACGGCCTGGCCCTTGGTGGGGTTCTGGAAGGCGGTGCCGCCGGAGCCGTGGACGGGTTTGTCGAGGCGGTTGATGAGGGCCTCGATCTGGTCGGCCTGGGTGGCGAGGGGGGCGGCGACGATGAGGCGGTTGGAATCCTTCTCTGCGATGACGCGGGCCTTGGTGGCGGCGGCGGAACCGGACTCGTTGGGCATGGCGACCCCGGGAATGGCCTGGCGGATCATGGCCGCCAGCTCCTCGGCCTTGATGACCTGCGGCGTGTAGATGCGGACGTCGCCGGCCCCGGCGTTTCCGTCCTCGAAGCGTGAGATGAGTTCGTCGGCGAGGCCGAGGCGTTCCCTCGGTCCGAAGAGGACGAGCGTCCTGGAGGCGTCGTCGTAGACGGCCGTGACGTAGTCGCTGGGGTCGGGAGGGAGGACGTCGAGCTGCTTGGTCTGCGGGTTGAACTGGGTGCGTTTCGGCGCGGTGGAGAGGCCGAAGGTCCGGTTGATGAGATCCGCCACCACCGCGCCCGAGGCGTGGAGGAGGGTGTAGGTCTTCATCTGCCGTTCCGCGGCGGTCTCGTTGTCCACGGAGCCGATGAGGGCGCGGATCCGTTGGATGTTGCTGAGGCGGTCGGTGAGGATGAGACCGCGTCCACGGGAGAGCGGGGCGACGGAGCCGGCGGAGGAGAGGAGGTTTGTGACGGCGGGGGAGATCTCGGCGGCGTCGAGGTTCTTGAGCTCGAGCACGACCGTGACGACCTCGCCGGGGCGGACGCCGTCGGCCTTGTCGCCGCCGCGGAAGATGCGGAGCGGGGTCTGCGGCAGCTCGCGGAAGGGGACCACGCGGAGGAAGTTGCCCTCCTCGACGAGCATCTGGCCTTTCATCGAGAGGATGACGTTGAGCGTGTCGAAGGCCTCGGGGTAGCTGTAGGCGCTGGGGTCGTTGAAGGTGATGGAGCCCGGGATGGCGACCTCGCCGACGACGGGTTTCCCGGACATCTGGGCGAAGCGTTCGATGACGTCGGCGTAGGGGATGCCGTCGAACTGGAACCGGATGTTGCGGCTGGCCGGGGCGGCGGCTGCGGGGCCGTTGGTCGGAACGGCAGCCGCGGAGGGTGCGGTCGCCTGGACGACGACCTCCTGGGCGCGTGCGGCGGGTCCGGCGGCGAGGAGCAGCGCCAGGGCGAGACCGTGGATTCGTGTGAGACTCATGTG
>CAMASJ010000314.1 GCA_945860685.1 Akkermansia muciniphila | reverse complement strand
TACAAGCAGATGAAGGCCAACCATTGGGAGCCGGACGTCATCGACATGACCAAGGACTGCACCCAGTGGAACTCCGGCGCGCTCAAGGCGAAGGAGCGGTGGATCATCGAGATGGGCGTGGGCTACTTCTCCGCCGCCGAGGGCATCGTGGGCGACAGCGTCCTCCACGCGATCGAGGACAACCTGACGGCCGCCGAGCTGAAGCACGCCGCGCTGCGCTGGATCGCCGAGGAGTCCATCCACATGGATTCGCTCCTGCACATCATCAGCAGCCTCGACATCGACCAGGACGAGGTCACGGCGCGGTTCAACGACATCCCCAGCATCCGTCGGAAGAACGACTTCATCACCCGCCACATGCCGGAGGTGAAGCGCGGCCTGGACCTGACCGAGGTCGTGAACCAGCGGAAGTTCGCGAAGGCGCTCTTCGGCATCTCCCAGGTCATGGAGGGCACGCAGTTCTACGGGCTGTTCGCCATGATCCTGTCGCTGTACCGGCAGAACAAGATGACCGGCATCGGCCAGATGTTCCAATACACCCTGCGGGACGAGTCGAACCACATCTCCCTCGGCCGTTATCTCCTGACCGAGTTGATCCACGAGAACCCGGCGATCTGGACGCCGGAGTTCCAGGAGGAACTGCGGGACTTCATGCGCGAGGGCGTCGAGCTGGAGAAGGAGTTCGTGCGCGACTGCCTGCCGGAGGACGCCGTGGGCATGACCCAGGCCGAGTTCCTCACCTACGTCGACTACAACGCCGACCGTCGGCTGGTCAGCGTCGGCCTCGCGCCGCTTTCGACGGTGACGACCAACCCGTTCCCCTGGCTCGACGAGGTGATCTTCCTGAAGAAGGAGAAGAACTTCTTCGAGACGCGCGTCACCGAGTACCAGACGAGCGGCAGCGTGAAGAACACCGCGGAAGACGACCTGATCTGAGCCCCTGAGCCGCCGCCGTCCATTCCCAGAAACCCTTTTCCGCCGAATCCGCCGTCCACCATGTCCGCCACCGAGCTCTTCCCGTCCGTCGCCGAATCCCACGGCGACCTGCCGTCCGTGATCGAACCCGCGCTTCCGGGCACGCCCGAGCAGATCGTCCCGTGGCGCGGGGACAAGATCGAGGAGGCCGTGCAGAGGGCCTGCGTCCTGGCCGGACAGGCGGTCGGGCATCTGCCGGGGCAGCTCCGGGCGGAAGTGGAATTTCGGCTTCGCCGGGAACGGCCGTCGCTGCTGCACCACGAGGACCTCTGCACGCTGGTCGAGGACCTTCTCATCGAGTTGGGGCAGGCGCGCGTGGCTTTGGCGCATTCGCGGGAGCGCGCCCGCAGGGTGGCCCTGCGTGAGGTCGAGGCCTCACGTCACTTCCCGGTTCCCCGGCAGCCGGAGCTGGTCCCGGCCGAGCTGATGGCCGACATCCGGGCGCGCGTGGCTTTCGCCCGGCTGGGTCTCCAGCTCATGCTGGACGAGACCCAGCTCGTGGAACGGCTGCTGCGGAGCGTCTCCCTCGACCTCTCACCCTCCGAGCGTCGCGAGACCATCGTGCTCAATGCCAAGTCGCTGCTCGACATCGACGCCGACAGCCGGTTCTTCGCCGCGCGGGTGCTGCTGACCTTCATCTACGAGGAGACCCTTCCCTGGGTGGTGACGGACGGCATGGCCCGGCTCAAGGAGTCGCATCGCCGTTCCTTCATCGCGGCCATCCCGCGCGGCATCGAGGCCGGACGACTGGACCCGAAGCTGGCGTCGTTCGACCTGTCGCGGCTGGCCGAGGCGATCGACCCGTACGCCGACCTCCATTTCGACTTCCTTGGACTGCAGACCCTGTACGACCGCTACCTGATCCACCTGCGCGCCGATTCGGTGAGCAACCGCAAGGTGCGGCTCGAGGCGCCCCAGGTGTTCTGGATGCGTGTCGCGATGGGGCTCGCGCTCGGCGAGAAGGAGGAGGAACGCGGGCGTCGGGCGGTGGACTTCTACCAGGTGTACAAGTCGCGCCGCGCCTGCAGTTCGACGCCGACGCTCTTCAACGCCGGCACCCCGCACAGCCAGCTCTCCAGCTGCTACCTGCTGTACTGCGGCGACAGCATCGAGGAGATCACCGAGACGTGGCGGCGTTTCTCCATGCTCTCGAAGTGGGCGGGAGGACTCGGCTGTTCTTGGACCGCGGTCCGCGGCACCGGCTCCCACATCCACGGGACCAACGGCGAGTCCAGCGGCGTGATCCCGTTCCTCAAGGTCAGCAACGACATCGCCCTCGCCGTGAACCAGGGCGGCAAGCGGCCCGGCGCCCTCTGCAGCTACCTCGAGCTTTGGCACAACGACATCGAGGACTTCCTCGACCTCCGCAAGGAGACCGGCGACGACCGCCGCCGGACGCACAACATGAACACGGCCCACTGGATCCCGGACCTGTTCATGAAGCGCCTCAAGGGCATCGCCGACGGCCTGCTCCCGAAGGACGCCACCTGGACGCTCTTCCGCGGCAACGAGACGCCGGACCTCGCCGAGCTGCACGGACGCGCCTTCGAGGAGCGCTACAAGCACTACGAGGCGTTGGTGGAGTCGGGCCGCCTGGCGGGACGCAAGGTCCGCGTGCTCGCGCTGTGGAAGCGGATGCTCGAGGCCCTCTTCGAGACCGGGCATCCGTGGATCACCTTCAAGGATCCCTGCAACGTGCGCAGCCCGCAGGACCACGTGGGCGTCATCCACAATTCCAACCTCTGCACCGAGATCACGCTCAACACGTCCTCGGATGAGGTGGCCGTGTGCAACCTCGCCTCGGTCAACCTCGCGGAGCATCTCACGCCGGAAGGTGCCATCGACCATCCGCGGCTCCGCGCCACCGTCGCCACGGTGATGCGCATGCTGGACAACGTCATCGACCTCAACTTCTACCCGGTGGAAGCCGCCGAGAAGTCGAACCGGCGTCATCGTCCGGTGGGCCTGGGCGTGATGGGGATGCAGGACGCCCTGTACCGGAAGCGCGTCGCGTTCGATTCCGAGGCCGCGGTGGCCTTCAACGACGAGTCGATCGAGGCGGTCGCGTTCTACGCCTACGAGGCCAGCTCCCAGCTCGCGGCGGAGCGCGGGAAGTATCCGACGTTCTCCGGTTCCAAGTGGGACCGTGGGCTCATGCCGTTGGACACCCTGGCGTTGCTGGAGAACGAACGCGGCTTGCCGGTGGATGTGAACCGCGAATCGCGGCTCGACTGGAACGGACTGCGTTCGCGCATCCGCCAGCATGGCATGCGCAACTCCAACTGCCTTGCCATCGCCCCCACGGCGACGATTTCCAACATCCTCGGCACCACGCCCTGCATCGAACCCGTCTACAAGCACATCCACACCAAGTCGAACCTGAGCGGAGATTTCATCCGGACCACCGACCCGCTCATCCGCGACCTGATGTCGCTCGGCCTGTGGGACGACGCGTTGCGTGCGGAGCTGAAGGCCCAGGACGGCAGCATCCAGCACATCGAGCGGATCCCGGCCGAGCTCCGGCGCCTGTACAAGACCGCGTTCGAGATCGCGCCGACATGGATCCTCCAGTGTGCGGCGGTCCGTCAGAAGTGGATCGACCAGGCACAGAGCACGAACCTCTGGCTTGCGGAGAACGACGCGCGCACGGCCAGCTTCGTGTACCGCGAGGCCTGGGAACGCGGACTCAAGACCACGTACTACCTCCGCACCCTGAACCGGAGCGCCATCGATTCCGGGCATCGGGACGCGGCCCGCGTGACGACGCCCGGACCGGCTCCGGCACGCGAGTTCACCGAGGCGGAGAAGACCGCGTGCTCCATCGAAGCCATGCGCAACGGCGGCACCTGCGAGGCTTGTCAGTAGGTTGGGTGGCGGAGGCGTTGAAGGGTTAAAGGGGTTGAAGCGTTGTATGGGGGGCTGGCGCCGGTGTCGGTGCCGCGAGAGTGGAAACGGCGGCATTGCCTTCCATGATTCCTCCTCGTGGCCGACCTCACCCTCTACCGCTTTAACCCTTCAACCAGTCATCCATTCAAAACCTCCCCCGCCGTGGAATCCATGTCCCCTGGCTCACGCGCGGCGCATCGGCTGCAGCTTCCAGTAGGTCAATGAGCGCCAGGCCCATTCGGCAGGGCCGAACCGGAATCGGCGAAGCCAGATCGGGCTCACCCAAAGCTGGAATGCCCAAAGCAGCAGGACGACCTCGTACACCTGGTAACGCTGGAGACGTCCGTAGAGGCCGAACCCGTATCCGGTGAAGACGAAGGCGCACACCACCGAATGGGTCAGGTAGTTGCTCAGCGCCATCTGGCCGACGGCCGCGAGGCGATCGGTCAGCGCTCGGAACCAACCGTTCCGGCAGATCCAGAGGAGCAGTCCCGCATGGCCGCAGGCCACGGCGAGCCGGCCGAGGTCGTACACGGCGCCGGCATAGCCCTGCACCACCGGGTCGAAGCCGGATTTCATCGTCACCCATCCGTTGTAGAAGTGGAGGGGCAGGCCCACGAGGTAGCCGCCCGCTGTCATCCATGCATAGAACCGCGTCCCACGGCCACCGCCGAGGACGCCCCACTTCATCAACGCCATCCCCAGCAGCATCATGGCGAGGGATTCCATGAGCCAAGGATGGTACCAGGGGATGGACCAGTAGTGGACCACCACGGTGCCGCGGGCCTTGATGACCTGCCACGGACCGCCCCGCCATTCCGCGGCGTCCCGCTCGAGGGTTTCCGCATCGGGATTGCGGTCGGCGCGGAACTCCT
>CAMASJ010000313.1 GCA_945860685.1 Akkermansia muciniphila | reverse complement strand
ACCCTCACGCGCATCGCCAAGAAGTTCGGAACCACGGCAAAGGCGATCCGCGGAGCCAACGCACTCCAGAGCGATGTCATCAAGGTGGGCCAGAAGCTGAAGATCCCGGTCAAGGCCGCGGCCGCGCCGGCGCCGGCACCCGAGCCCGCTCCGGCATCCAACCCGGTTCCCGCAGCCGGTCCGGCCCCCGGCTACGCGCCGCCGCCGTACAATCCGGCTCCCGCCGGCGGCAGCCAGCCCCAGTGATCCGGACGGCATCCTCCCCGCCCCACCGCCCGTGCGCACCACCTCGCTCATCCTGGTCCTGACCGTGAGCCTGCTGCTCGCGCTCAGCATCACCATGCTTTCGAGCGCGGTGATGCTCTACTCGACCTTCCAGTCGATGGTGGCGGTGCAGGCGGGGGCGATCGCCGTCGGAATCGTGGGCATGTGCGCCCTTTGGCGTCTGGACTACCGCTGGTTCGTTCGGAACCACTGGTGGGCCTACGCCGCGGCCACGGTCCTGCTCGTACTCGTGCTCTCGCCGCTGGGCACATTCCGCAACGGCGCCCAGCGCTGGGTCTTCGGCCTCCAGCCGGCCGAGTTCGCCAAGATCTCCCTCCTGCTGACCCTCGCCGCGTGGTGCGCACGCCATGAGGCGCGCATCCGCCTCGGACGCCCCGGGATCGCCTTCATCTGGGGATTCCTCCTGCCTGGCCTGCTCGTTCTCCCCTTGCTGGCGCTGCTCTACAAGCAGCCCGACCGGGGCACCCTCATCCTCTACGGGGTGGTGACCGTGGTGATGCTGCTCCTGGCCGGGCTCCATGTCGGCTATGCGGGCGTTGCCGCCGCGATGGGCGCCGTGTTGGGCTTTCACTTCTACAACTCGAGCGAGATGGTCCGGAAACGCCTCGACGCCTTCCTCCACCCCGAACTGTACCGCGAAAGCACCGGTTCACAGGCCCTCAAGTCCCTCGCCGCACTCCGCGAAGGCGGCATCCATGGCACCGGACTCGGGACCGGCGTCATCAAGCTGAGCATCCCGGAGCAGCACACGGACTTCATCCTCCCCGTGATCGGCGAGGAACTCGGCCTCGTCTTCACCCTCGCCGTCGTCGCCTCGTTCGTCGTGATCCTCTGCTGCGCCGTCCACATCGCCTCCCGGGCCGCGGATTCGGCCGGTCGCCTGCTCGCGGGAGGGATCGGTTTCCTCATCGCCGGCCAGGCCGCCATCAACGTGGCGGTGGTGACCAACTCGATGATCAACAAGGGAATGCCCCTGCCGTTCGTAAGCCGCGGCGGCTCCAGCATGGTTGCCATGCTGGCCCTGGTCGGACTGCTCCTCTCCATTGCGCGCCGGGCCCCCGAGGTCGACGAACGGAACCGGGCCGTGGCGCGAAACCCCTTCGACGGCACCGAGATCGAATCCCTCCCAGCCCGATGACCTCCCCGAGTTCCTCGCTCCTTGTGGCCATCGCCTGTGGCGGCACCGGCGGACATCTCTTCCCCGGGCTCGCGGTCGGCCGTGAACTGGTCGCCCGGGGCTGCCGCGCAACGCTGCTGGTTTCCCCGAAGGAAGTGGACCAGGCCGCGGTTGCCGGACTCACCGGCCTCGGGGTGGCCACATTGCCCGCCACCGGGCTTCAGGATGGACGCCACCTCGCCTTCGCGCTCGGCTTCTGGCGTGCATTCCACACGTGCTCGAGGCTCTTCCGGACCCGCGGCGGACGCCCGGACGCCCTGCTGGCCATGGGTGGATTCACAGCCGCCCCGCCATTCATGGCAGCCCGGCTGCACGGTGCGGCCACCTTCCTCCACGAGTCCAACACCGTGCCCGGGCGGGCGAACCGCCTGCTCTCCCGCTTCGTGGACCGGGCCTTCATCGGGTTCCCGGAAGCCACAACCCGGCTGCGGTCCTCTGCCTGCGAGTGCGTGGGCACCCCGGTTCGGGACGCCATCGCCCAGTTGCGGAAACATCGCGATGCGGCCTCGGCCCGAGTGACGCTGGGCCTTGATCCGCATCGTCCGGTGCTGCTGATCACCGGCGGCAGTCAAGGCGCGCGCGGACTCAATCGATTGGTCTCGGCCGCCCTGCCCGCCTTGGCCCTCGCCGTGCCGGACCTCCAGTTCATCCACCTCTCCGGCACGCCGGACCTCGAGGCGGTCCGTACCGCCCACCGGCCCTTCGGCCAGCGTTCCGTCGTCCGCCCGTTCCTCGCCGAGATGCACCTCGCGCTCGCCGCCGCCGACGCCGTCGTGAGCCGGGCCGGCGCCTCTTCGATGGCGGAACTGGCCGCCCTTCGGCTTCCGTCGGTCCTGGTGCCCCTTCCCACCGCCGCCGACAACCATCAGGCCCACAACGCCGACTCCTTCGTCCGGGCCGGCGCCGCGATCCGCCTCGACCAGGACTCCGCCACCGCCACCGAACTCGTCGAGGCCGTCGTCTCGATCCTGCCCGGCGGATCCCATCGCGGCGGCCTCAAGATGGGGCTCGAGCGGATGGACCGCCCCGGGGCGGCCGCGGGCATCGCCGAAGCCATGCTTTCC
This sequence comes from Akkermansia muciniphila, assembly GCA_945860685.1. Lineage (GTDB taxonomy): Bacteria > Verrucomicrobiota > Verrucomicrobiia > Limisphaerales > UBA9464 > SXXZ01. The sequence continues at coordinate 2,213 of CAMASJ010000313.1, read as the reverse complement.
CACCTCCGGGAACCGTTCACCCAGGCCGCCCGCCGCAACGCTCCGTCACCCCGGAAGCCAACCCAGACGGCACGCCGTGACGACGCTGCCGTACTGATTCCCGCCAAGGAGACACCATGAGCACTCCCCTCCGACTTTCCTCCGAGGCCCTCGCCGCGGACGACGAAGCGGCCGCGCTCCACGCCGAGGCCGTTTCGAACCTCTTCCACGACCTCCAGATACTTCTCCCGCCGGACACCCTCATCCGCCGCGACGAACCGCTCGCGAAACGCACCACCCTCCGTGTCGGCGGCCCCGCCGACCTGCTCGTCGAACCCGGCAGCGACTCCGCGCTGGCCTTGGTCCTTGAGACCGCCCGGCTCCGCGGTCTTCCCGTGACGGTCATTGGCCGCGGCTCGAACCTGCTCGTGCGGGACGGCGGGATCCGTGGTGTCGTGGTCTCGCTCGCTCACCCCCACTTCTCCCGCGTGGAGATCCACGGCGAACGCATTACCGCCGGCGCCGGCGCCCGTCTCAAGTCGATCGCCCACGAAGCCCGCCGGGCCGGACTCACTGGACTCGAGTTCTTCGAGGGCATCCCCGGCGCCCTGGGCGGCGCGCTCCGGATGAACGCCGGCGCGATGGGCGCATGGACCTTCGACGCCGTCGAGTCGCTGCGTTACATGAGCCGTGGAGGCGTGATCTCCGAAGCCCCCGCCTCCGGGATCGCGGTCGAATACAGGGCCTGCCCGCTGCTCCGGACCCACATCGCCCTCGGCGCGGTGCTGAAGGCGACGCCGGCCGAGGCCGAGACCATCCGGACGCGCATGGACCAGTTCTCCCGCAAACGCTGGGACAGCCAGCCCAGCGAACCCAGCGCCGGCTGCACCTTCAAGAACCCGCTTCCCACCGTCCCCGCCGGACGTCTCATCGACGAACTCGGCCTCAAGGGCACACGCATCGGCGACGCCATGGTCAGCCCGATTCACGCCAACTTCTTCGTCAACCTCGGCAACGCCACCGCCAAGGACGTCCTCACCCTGATCGAGGTGATCCGAGCCCGAGCCCGCGACGCACGCGGCCTGGAACTGGAGACCGAGGTGGAGATCCTGGGGGAGGACGCGTGACAGGGAACCGGAACATCGTCGTGCTGCTCGGCGGCCCTTCGGCCGAACGCGAGGTTTCCCTCCGATCCGGCGCCGCCGTCGCCGCCGCACTGCGGTCCCTCGGACACTCCGTCGACGAGATCGACCCGGTTCCCGGCGACCTGCGGATCCCCGCGGGTACCGATGCTGTCTTCCTCGCCCTCCACGGCACCTACGGCGAGGACGGCACCGTCCAGTCCGAGCTAGAGGAACTCGGGATCCCCTACACCGGATGCGGGGTCTCTTCCTCCCTCTACGCCTTCGACAAGGTCATCACCAAACGCCGCTGCATCCGCGCCGGCATCCCCACGGCCCCGTTCGTGGTCTTCAACGAAGCCCGGGCTCCCTGGCCGGACGGTTGGACCGCGCCGGTGGTGATCAAGCCCACCCGCCAGGGTTCCTCGGTCGGACTCCAGTTCGTCGACTCCGTCGACGCGTTCCCGGCAGCCCTTGCGGAATCGCTCCGACACGGCGGCGAAGTCGTCATGGAACAGCGGGTCCTCGGACGCGAGACCACCGTCGGCATCCTCGATGGCCGCGCCCTGCCCGTCGTCGAGGTCCGCCCCAAGTCCGGTTCCTACGACTACTCGAGCAAGTACACCGCGGGCCGTACGGAATACCTTTGCCCCGCGCCCTTCGACGCGTCGACCACCGCACGCATCCAGGAAGCCGCCCTCGGCGCCTTCCATGCTGTCGGCGGACGCGACTACGCCCGGGTCGACGTCATGGTCTCCGGACAGGGCGAGCCCGTGGTCCTGGAGGTGAACACCCTGCCCGGGATGACCGAGACCAGCCTGCTGCCCAAGGCCGCCGCCGCCGCCGGAATCGGCTTCGCGGAACTGTGCGACCGGATGGTCTCGCTCGCCCTCTCTCGCGGGAGCCCGCGGACCTGAATCCGATGTTCCAGTCCTCCCATTCCAACCGCCGCAACCGTCCCGCCGGACAGACCCTGATGGCGCGCCTGAAGGCCGATGCCACGGACTCCCGCCGCCCCTGGTGGGTCCGGGCCCTGATCCGGACCGGCCTGCTCGCGGTGTTCGTGGCGGCGCTCGGCATCGGCGGCTGGTGGATCCGTGACCGATGGGTCTA
>CAMASJ010000312.1 GCA_945860685.1 Akkermansia muciniphila | reverse complement strand
CGGGGCCAGGTACCGGATCGGGCGCAGGCGAACGCCTCGTCGAGTCGGGAAAGGGGGAACGCCGGGGAGACCAGGGATTCCAAGGGGACCGGGCCGGTGTGGGTGGAGAGGTACTCGACGGCCTGTCGCAGGTGGCGCGGGCCGTAGTTGTGCGTGCCGTGCACGGTCAGGCATTTGCGGACGACGGATTCGCCGGTGATGTCGAGGGCGGTCTCGGGATGCACCATCCCGATCCACGAGTAGTGGCCGCCCGGCCGCAGCAGTCGGATTCCTTCGCCAATCACCTCCGCCCGTCCTGCCACCTCAAGGACCGCATCGACGACAGAGGCGGACAGGCCATGGAGTTCCTCGGGCGACACCGGTTCCCCGCCGAAGTCCACGACGCGGGCGCGGCGCGACGGGTTGGGATCGGAGACGAGCACGCGCTTCCATCCGCGGGACCTCAGGATGGAGCAACCGTAGAGGCCCAGCAGGCCGGCGCCCTGGATGAGTGCGGTGTTCCCGGAGTGGGGCACGGCCTCGGTGGCGGCAAACAGGGTGGCCAACGCGCAGTTCGCGGGCACGGCCGCGGCGTCGGACACGGAGTCCGGCAGCGGGACCACCGTGGTTCCGGGGCGGAGGAGGATATGGGTGGCGAAGCAGCCGTTGAGGTCCGAGACGGAGTCCGCCGGCGCATGGCCGTACTTGAAGAGGTGCTCACACTTCTGGGGCAGGGCCCAGTCGATGCAGGGTCGGCAGCAGCCACAGCTGTCGGCGAGCGTCCAGGTGATCCTCCGACCCGGTTGGAACTCCGGGCGGCCGGAACCGGCGGCGACGATTCTCCCGACGCCTTCGTGTCCCAGCACGCAGGGAGTCGGGCAGGACCTCCGGCCGTCCACGGTGTGGAGGTCGGAGCCGCAGATCGTCGCGAGCGAGACCTCGACGAGGAGTTCGCCGGGACCGGGATGGCGGAGGTCGACCGTCGCGAGGCGGAATGGCGATCCCGGTCCGTCGAACAGGGCGAGAGTGGCTTGGGAGGGAATCATCGGGCGGGAACGAGGTTCCGCCAGCCGACCGGCTGGGTCCAGGCCGTCTGGAACTCGGCCTCGGTCGTCGCCACCGTGACACGGCGTGAGGAGGTGACCACCGCGCGGACGTAGAGTTCGTCGCCGCGCAGGCGATAGGAGGGGGTGCTGCCCTTCGCGACCGCGAGAACCTCGCCGATCTGCGGTCCGGAGCCGGTCCGGTAGTCGAGCGTGGTGTCGATCTCCTTGCCGTCGGCCCCGATGCAGCGGCGTCCGTCGAGGGAAGCGCCCCGACGGGTGCCGATGAAGCGGGTGACCAGCCGTTCGCCGGGCCGGGCGTGGATCCGCAGGGACAGGAGGCGTTCCTTCTCGTCGAAGCGGACGTCCCGCAGCTCGACGCCGGTGGAGGCGTAGAAGTCTCCGGCCTGCAGGGCGTGGATCAGGGATTCCGGCGTGAGATGGGACGCGCGGACCATGACCCAGGCGCGGCCGGGCGGAGACCGGCGCTTGGTTCCTTGGAAGTCGTGGGAATCGTCGGTGGCGAGCCCGAAGAGCGGCGGCGCCTGGAACGTGACGAGGCGGAGGGTGTTGGCGACGTCCCAGAGCGTTTCGGTCGGGGGATGGTGCGCATCGCCCGGATCGTTGTCGCCGTCGACGCCGTTCCACACCTCGAAGAAGGGTTCCTCGACCACCTGCGCGAGGTCCTCGGCGGTCACGCCCCACTTGTAGTTGGGGTGGTTCACGTGGACGAGGACGGGACTGCCGTTGCGGTCGGCCGAGACCTGGACGGCCCGGAGGGTGCGGGCGAGGACCTCCGGGACGGTGGCGCCGTCCTGGGTCGGGATCCAATCGTGGAGGTTGACCGCACCGATGTGGATCGCCTTCCGGTTGGCGGCGGTGTGGGTGATCTCCTCGGCCGGCATCATGAGGAAACGTCCGGCAACCTCGAGCTGGGCGCTGTATTCGCCGAAGGGCTTGAGCCGGACCTGGGTCTCGGAGTTGGTGGGGTTCCGCCGCGTCTCGACCCAGTCGGGGCCGAACCGCCGGAGGTAGTCGCGGAAGGGGTCGACGGGCCGATGGGAACCGGCGCGCCACGGTTCACCGCGGGACCGGGCGAGGACGTTGGTGACATTCATCCAGCGTTGGCCTTGGCTGAGCACGTTGTGGTCGGAGAGGGCGAGGAAGTGGTAGCCGTGCTCCCGGTACCAGAGGCCGACCATCTCCGGGAAGCCGTCGCCGTCGGACCAGAGCGTGTGCGTGTGCAGGTTGCCCTTCCACCAGCGCGGCCCGTCGGCGTGCAGGCCGGCGACCAGCCACAGGCCTCCGCAGAGGATCCATCGCAGGAGGTTCTTCATCGGCGGATGGAATCCGGTCCGGCCCGACATCGGCAAGCCGTGGCCGGTGAAGATCGCGAGACAAGCGGCCTTGCCAACCCAACGGGCGTCCGCGACAAACCGGCCCAACGCTCGCGTGAGCATCCCAGACATCTCCCGAACCACCGTCCCACTGGATTCGCCGGTCCGGCGCCGCCTGCCGCCATTGCTGCGGCGTGCCTGGTACGGATTGAACCAGGCGTTCCGTCGTCGGATCGCGCACACCGGGGTGACCCCGGACCAGTTCACCGCGCTGCGGACCTTGCGCGAGGGCGATCCTGAGGGGATGACGCAACGCGCGCTGACCGAGGCGATGTCGAGCGATCCGAACACGGTCGCCTCTCTGCTCGAGCGTATGGAGGAGGCGGGATGGATCGAGAGGCGGCCGCACGAGAAGGACCGGCGGGCCTATCGGATCCGGCTGCTGGCCCCGGGTGCGGAACGGTTCCACGAGGTGCGCGAGCTGGCGGTGGGCCTCCAGTCCGATGTGCTGGCGGTGCTGCCCGAATCGGACCGCGAGCGGTTCCTCCAGCAGTTGGAGGAGGTCGCGGCGGCCTGCCGCCAGGCGGCCGACGACTCGGTGCGGCCGCCGCGCTGATTTCCCGACATGACCCCGCCTGAAGCCCCGACGATTCCACCGCCTGTCGGACCGGTCGACGCCCTGACGTCACCATCGCCGCGGCCGCGTTGGCGGGCCGTGGTCTTCCTGGCGATCGTGGGGTTCTATCCTTTGCTGCTGGGTCTGCTTGGGCATTGGGTGCAACGGGGGCGGGAATCCTCGGGACCTGCGTTGCCATCGGATCTTCGGGGACTGGCGCTGGTGTGCCTGGAGAGCTTCGGCACATTTGCGGCGCTGTTCGCCTTGGCCTGGTATTTCGGACGACTCCGCCGGGACCAGATCTTCTGGTGGCCGATGCGTTGGTGGGACTGGCTGTGGGGTGGAATCTGGTCGGTGGTCGTCCGGTTCGGGGCGGGAGCGGCGTTGCTGGCCGGCGGGATCCTGTTCCTGGCCTTTCGCATGGTCCGGGACGCCGCGACGGGCGCTGCCGGGAAAGGTGGAACCGATGCGGTGAAGGGGCTCGAACAGGTGCTCCAGGAGAGTCGCCCGCGCGTGGAGGCGCTGGTGGACCTGAGCGCCTTGTCGGATCCGCTCTATCTCCTGTTCGCCTGCACCGTGCTGAGTTTCATCACCGCCGGTCTGCGTGAGGAGTTGTGGCGGGCCGGTTTCCTCGGGGCGTTCGAGGAACTGCTGCCGGCCGGATGGCGACGGCGCTTCGGTCCGCGACCGGCGGACCCGGTGGTTTCGGGGACGCTTCGGCGCATGGTGCTGCACCTTCCGGGGATCCTGTTCGGGGCGGTCGTCTTCGGCCTGGGCCACCTGATCCAGGGGCCGGGGGCGGTGTTGTTGACCGGGATGGTGGGGTTAATCCTCGGGTTGGTGATGGTGGCGCACCGCTCCCTTTGGACGGCGGTGCTGGCCCATGGGTTCTTCGACGCCAGCAGCTTCCTCGCGCTGGGGCTGATCTACCGGTACCGGGACGTGCTGAAGGCCCTGAACCCGGAGCTCGGCAAACAGTTGGGCATCTAGGCGCCGCGGACGCCATCCGACCGCCCTCCCGTTGTCGCCAAAAAACCAGTTCCCAGCGGGTGGAGGCTTTCCTAGTGTTTCGTCTTCGCCGACCCGTCCCGGGAAGGCACAGAAACATCCAGAACTATGCCACTGACCCATACGCGCGACCTGTTCGCGAAGGCCTTGAAGGGCAAGTACGCCCTCGGTGCCTTCAACGTGAACAACATGGAGCTTCTCCAGGCCATCATCGAGGCCTGCGAAGAGGAGAAGGCTCCGGTGATGCTCCAGATCTCCAAGGGCGCCCGGGATTACGCCCACCCGGTCTATCTGAAGAAGCTGATCGAGGCGGCCGTGAGCCTCTCGACCATCCCCATCGCGGTCCACCTGGACCACGGCGACAGCTTCGAGCTGTGCAAGCAGTGCATCGACGAGGGGTTCACCTCGGTGATGATCGACGCGTCGCATGATCCCTTCGAGAAGAACGTCGAGGTCTGCCGCAAGGTCGTGGAGTACGCCCACAAGCACAACTGCGTGGTCGAGGGCGAGCTGGGCATGCTGGTCGGCGCGCAGCACGACGACGGCGAGGAGGGTGGCAGCTATTCCAAGGGCGGCGCCTACACGCATCCCGACGAGGCCGTCGAGTTCGTCCGCCAGTCCGGCGTCGACTCCCTCGCGGTGGCCATCGGCAACAGCCATGGCGCCTACAAGTTCAAGGGTGAGCAGCACCTGGATCTCGAGCGCCTGAAGGCCATCAAGAAGGCCCTGCTCGAGGCCGGCATGGGCGACTACCCGCTCGTCCTGCACGGTGCCTCCTCGGTGCCGAAGGACCTG
>CAMASJ010000311.1 GCA_945860685.1 Akkermansia muciniphila | reverse complement strand
GCCGAGAGCAATGTTTCGTTGACCCGCTTCGGCAGGCCTGGGCCGCTGAACACCATACCGACCTCGAGGCCGACCAGATCGGCTCCGGAATCGAGCAAGGCCAACGATTCCCCCACGTCCCTGGCTCCGCCGGCCACGAGGATGAACTCCGGACCGAACTCGGTTCTCAGTCGCGCGACATATTGGGTCAGAGATGGGAGTTCTGCTGCCTTCACTCGAACCGAGCCGTCGGATTGTCGTGAGTCCGAGCAGAGCCAGACGCCGACGGCTCCATGACGAATGGCATCGTGGACCGCAACTGTGCCCACGGCAGCGGCCGGATTCGCCTCGACGCTCAGCATCCAAGGAAGGCGTAGGTCCCGAAACCATTGGGCCAGGGCGATCCGATCCGAGGTTCCGGTGGACTCCCAGCCGGACAGGGTGATGCCGGAAACCCTCGTGCCGAGCCGCTTCAGTGTCCCCTCCATGAGCGGGAGCGGGAAACCGGCCTCGATGCGCAACCAGACCTGTGCCATGGAGGCGGACGTCGGCTCCATCCGCTGGACGAGCGAGGAGGGATCCAGTCGATTGCAAGGCAGGCTCCAACCGTTGGACGTCATTCTCGTCGTCATCGGGGAGTCGCCTGGAGGACGAACTTCCAGCGGTCCGACCTCGACCATCGCGACCCCGAAGCGACGGAACGAACCCAAGGCCTCGCCCGCGGGATCCAGCCCCGATCCGATTGCGGTTCGACTGAGGAACTCCATCCCGCCAACCCGGAAGGTCGCTCGGCGGTCCGGTTGCATGTGGCCGAAGAACTCCAGAACTCGGTGGCCCAGCGGCATCCGAATCAAGGTGCCCAGAGAGCGCAAGGCCAGCCGATGGGCCGTTCCCGCGGGCACGGAAAACAGGATCGGCCGCAGCAGTGTTCTGTAGGTCCAGTCTGGCATCGCAACTCGGGATCGAGAATTCTCCTGGGTTCCGATCGTGGCCAGCAAGAGTTCTCCTGGTTGGAAAGCCGGCTGACCCAGGCTTGGGGAAGGTAATGAGCGAATGGAAACGGCCCGGCAGGGGATCCCTGCCGGGCCGGCGCTGGTTGGCCCGTTCGACACGGGCCGTGGATGCCGTCGTCCGCGGTCGCTCAGTGGATGAACTGGGCCGGGTCGCGGAACAGCTGGAAGAAGCAGGGTTCCGTGATCAGGCGCAGGAGGTCGTCCTCGCGGCGTTTCAGGTCCGAAAACCACCGTTGGGTGCGTCCGTCGGCGGGATCGATCTTCGGCATGTTGGCGCCGGTGAGGAAGTCGCTGAGGCGGGCCTCCTGTCCCGGGACGCGGGGGAACACGTGGGTGAACGGGGTTCCCGTCTCGCCGGCGTGGCAGCCGTTGCACGTGTTCAGCGAGAACTTGTGCCGCAGGTCGCCCGGGAGGCTGGATCCGGCCGGGGCCGGGCCGTCCCAGAAGAACTGCTCGGTGGCCATCGGGGCGGAACCGCCGAGGAACGGGACCATCGAGCGGCCCGGGCTCCGCCACTGGAGCGGGACGACGTGGGTCTCGCGCTGGACCTCGGCGGCGTTGGCGAGGACGTACTCCGCGACGATGGCCTGGCGGTTGTGGGCGATCGCGGGGGTCTGCTTCGCGGTGACCTGGCGGAGCCATCCGGCGTCGCTGTCGTTGGAGAAGATCCGCCACTCGCGCATCTCCCAGGGTTCGCGGAGGAGCTCGTTGGCGCGGAGCTGGCTCAGGGCGCTCTGGTTCGGCTTGCGGGACGGATCGGCGCCGGCCGCGGTGAACTGCTCGGTGATGTGCTGCAGCGCGGAGTTGAACGCGGGGCCGAAGGACATCCGGCTCAGGTTGTACCACTCGGTGCCGTATTCCTTGATCTCCTGGCAGGTGCGCTTGGGTACGCCGTATTCGAAGATGACGGTGAACTGGGAGGCGTCGCACACGTTGTTGGTGTTGCCGCCGCCGCCGCCACCGCCGTAGCCGGAAGGTGGCTGGTTGCCGCCAGTGCCTCCGCTGAAGGCGTTCGGGATGAGACAGAACACGAAGCGGCCTTCACCGCCCACGTTCGACGGATTGCACGGGTCATCGCCGTTGACCACGCCGTAGCCGGGGTTGCCGCGCAGGTCCACGCGGTTGACGATCGCCAGCAGGCGGAACGGCGCGATGGAGAGGTCGAGGGGACGGTCCGGTCCGCCGCTGGCGGCCTCCCAGTCGTTGATCACCTGGGCGAGGATCTCCGGTTCGCGGTGGTGGACCGTCTCGAAGTTGATCTCCTGGTTCTTCTGCCAATTGCGGACCCAGCGCCGGGCGAAGTCGCCGGGCTGGATGCCGGTGACCGGCTGGTTGCAGATGTCGGTCATGAGCTTCCCGAAGGTCCAGGCGCCCATGCGGGTGCCAACGCCGCTGCAGGGATCGAAGGTGCGGGCGGGGTCCTCGACCACGGAGAGGTCGGTGATCATGAGCGACTTGTTCCAGAACGCGGGCCGCTCGTTGAGTCCGCCCTGGCCCGGGGGCACGCCGTTGGTGAAGACGACCGGATCGCCGTTGGAATTGGTGATCACGATGCCGCCGCCGGTCGTGATGTTGGTGAAGGTGATGTTGGTGAAGCAGACGAGGTTGGTGATGAGCACCTGCTCGAAGATGGGCCGGGGATCGCCGACCGAGAGGATGTTCGTGCGGCAGACGAAGTTGGTGACGAAGACGTTGGTGAAGACCGGGAAGTCGTCGATCACGAGGGTGTTGGTCCTGCAGAGGACGAGCGGGAAGGTGCGGGTCTCGAAGATCGGTTGCTCCGGGCTGACCAGCACGGCGTTGGTGGTGCAGATGTTGGTCGTGATGGGGCCGCTGCCGGGAAGCAGTATGGACTGGCAGTGGACCTCCGGAACGAGTTCCACCACCTCGATGGGCACGAGATGGAGATTGGTCTGGAGGGTGATGCCGTTGGTGAAGAGGGTGTTCGTGAAACACATCGTGACCGGCGGGATGAAGCCGGGGGCGGTCGGATCCTTGATGATCGAGCCGGATCCGTTCGGGACGTCGGTGCAGACCACGACGTTGGTCCAGGGGATGCCGGTGGACATCTCGGTCACGACCACGTTGGTGGCGAATCCCGGACGGATGCGGGGCACGAGATTGGTGGTGCAGATGTTGGTGAAGATGCCGCTGACGCCGGGGTCGAGGACCACGGTGCGGCAGAAGACCTCGTTGCGGAACTCGGCGGGGCGCACGCCCACGACCACGTTGGTCTGGACGAGGTTCGTGAAGCATTCCACGACCGTCTCCGTCCGCGGGTTGCCGGGATGCAGGAGGAGGTTGGTCGAGGTCACCACCGGAAAGCAGTCCACGTTGGTCACCAGCGTGGGATCGCCGAAGCGAACGAACATGTTGGTGGTGGTGACGAATGGGCGGCAATCGATGTTGGTGAGCGAGAGGCGCTGGACGGTCTTGGGGAGGCCTGCCTGACGGCTCAGTGTCTTGCGGAGAGCCTCCGGGCCTATGCCGGCGTTGGCACCCAAGCCGAATCCCTCGAAGGGCGAGGGGAAGACCTGCACGCGTTCACCGCGGTCGAAGGCACCGGAGTCGAATCCTGTCAGCCCGTGCTCTGCGGCTAGGCCGCGGCCGGTGAACGCGCCTTGGACCTGGAACTCGGGCGGCAGCGACTGGAAGAACTGGTTGGCGCCGGTGAAGTCGTCGAGATCGATCATCACCGGGGCGGTGAACACGCCGTCGTCGGCCGTGGTGTCGCCCGCGGTGCCGTCGTCACGGAACTGGAGGACGTCGCCGTTGTTGAGCAGCGGGAACTGGCGTGGGGGAGTCTGCCCCGGCTGGAGTGTCACCTCCATGAGTGCGTTGCCGCGGGCCGAGGACGCCTTCCTGAGGAACGCGGTGCGGATCCGGACGGGTCGCCTGGGGTCGCCTTCGATGATCGGTTGGGCCTCGCCCGGGATGCCGCGTTCCATGACGCGGAAGAACTGGGCGCCCTGTTCAAGGGCGGGAAGGCTCGTGGTGCTGGTTCGAACGGAAGGCGCGGAGACCGTGGTCCACGGACCTTGTGGTGTTGGCGCCAACTGCAGGTCTCCACCGGAGTTCCAGTCGAACCGAACCTGATTGCCTTCGAAGGTCGGTCGGGCAACCCGGGGTGGCGGATCGGACTGTTGGGCGAAGACGTGGACCGCGATCGCGGCGGCCATCAGCGCCGTCGGGATCGAACCGAAACGGCCCCATCGGGGCAGGGTCATCGAGCGTTTCATGGGACGGATTGTTTGGGATCCAGGCGCCGCGTGACGGGCCTGTGCACAACGTCGTTCCCGTTCAACCAAGACGGTCCGGACGGCGTGCTGTGGGTCTGCCCAGCAATGCCGGAGCCGTTTTCGAAAGTGAGAATCCCGCGCCCACCCCCCTTTTTCTCTTGGAAGCCTGCTAGGGGATGGCGGGTCCCTGGGGAGTGGGCTTGTTCCAGTGGATTGCAGGCGGTTCACTACGGCGGTCCGCAACCCAGGCCGTCACGATGACTTCAACCCTCAAATCCCTGCGAGCCCTCGCCGATCCGACCCGACTTCGGATCATGGCCTTGGTCGAGAGGGAGGAACTTTCGGTCAACGAGATCCAGGAGATCACGGGCTTGGGGCAGTCCCGGGTCTCGACGCACCTGAGCCTGCTGGCGGAGACCGGGTTGCTGGCGTCGCGGAGGGATGGGAAAAGGACCTTCTACCGGCTCAACCCGCAGGCGGATGGCGACGCGCTCGAGTTCACGCGGTTGGCGATGCGCGGGGCGAAGGAGTTGAAGGAGACGGAGGCGGACCAATTGAACCTGCGCCGAGTGCTGGCCCGTCGGGAGGAGCAG
>CAMASJ010000310.1 GCA_945860685.1 Akkermansia muciniphila | reverse complement strand
CGGCCGAAGGTTCCATCTTCGAAAAGCCGACGGACTTCGTCGGAACGGAGTGCGCGCCTCCAGACCCCGACGTCGTCAAGCCGCAGTGGCAGGGCCGCGAATTCCCCGGCGGGCGAATGCCCGATTCGGAACTGCGAAGCCGGATTGGTCAGGGTCCTCGGCACAAAGCCGGAACCGACCACCTCGCCATTGAAATACAGCGTGGCCGCCTGAAGCGTGCGATCGAGGGTCAGAGCCAGGTGATGGTAGTTGCTGGTCAGCAGGACCCCTCCGAGGCCGTTGGTGCTGGTCAGACCCCGGTTCTCGAACAGAAGCGCACCCAACCCGGCGGGAGAGACCAACCGGAGAGCGAGATCCGAGGCCCTGTCATGGGCGACCCGCACGGCGACATCGAGGTCGCCAACCGGACGACCGTCGGTGACGGCGATGGTGGAAAGCGAACGGGCTACGTCGGAGAGGTTGGTGGAGCTCCCCTCGAGGGTGCTCGTGAACCTCCCGGCGAGATTCCGTTCGCCGTACATCGCGACATCGAAGCACAACTGCACGCCGCTGGGGTTGCGGAAGAGGACGAAGTAGTAGCCGGTCTGCAACGGCGGCTGGTCGCGGTAGGAAATGCTGATCACACCGCCCGGCGACGTGATCGTCGCGACACGGTCGTTGACGTCGGGATTCGAAGGATCGGGAAACGCCTCGCGCCGCACGAAGACCTCCAGCGGAAGTCCGGCTGGCACCATGTTGGTGATCTGGATGATGAAGCGGCTCGCATCAGGCGGCACGTAGCGGAATCGGAAGTCGTAGCCACCCGGAGGCAAACAGATGTTCTCGAAGACGATCTCGTCGAAATTGGGAACGATCTGGGGCTGGACCTGGACTTGGACGCGGTTCAGGGAACCGGAGGAACCCAAGACGTCATCCTGGAGCAGATAGTTCCAGCTGCCGCCGATCTGGAGTCCGGCGAAATCGAGGAGTGTCGTGCTGGGGCCGTCGGTCGGCTGCCCCGTGGGGAAGCGCAAGCCCGGGATGTCGTCGTAGAGGCCGTCCACACCACCGGAGACCAGATACTGTCCCGCACTGGAATCCCGAATGGCGCGCCGGTTGTTGATGGTGGCGCCGTAGCCGAGGTGGATGAGCGTCCCCTGGAGATCGAGGAAGTTCTGGTGGATCAACGACTGGATGAAAGTGACGTTCCGGACCAGCCCGGAAGGTCCGGTTCCGAAGTAGCGGATCACGCCCGGCTGGTCCGGGGTGCCGTCCGGGATCACCCGGGAGCCGCCGATCGGGGTCATCAACAGCTCGTACCCGTTCGGCCCGAGTGCGGCGAAGGGCTGGTCGCTGCTGCGAACGATCAACTCGAACTCGCCCGCCTGCTGGTCCTCGGCCTTGACGCCGATGTAGTAGACCTCGCCGTTCGCCGGGGCGTTGGTGATCTCGATGCGTTCCTCCCCGCCTTGCCGGGCCGACCGGAGCGCGGTGCCCACCACCGAGGCCGCCAGATTCGTAAGGCCCCGGTCGCGGGAGACGTACAGGTCGAGGTCGGGACCGGGATTCGGGTCACGGAGACGGGTGGAGGTGCTTCCGGTCCCGCGCGGACGGGCCAGGTTCACCGCAGACGAGATGGTGAACTCGACGAAACGGCCGTTGGTGAGTCCCGTCGCCAACGCGGCATTGGTGTCGAGGCGGTTGGTGAAGACGAAGAAGTGCCACTGGTTGGAGCTGCCGATCCGGCCGCCGACCAAAGGCGAATTCGCACCCGCACGGGCCGCGGAAACCGGGATGCCATTCGTGGCGATGACCGTGATGGGTGGAGGCTCAACCACTGAGAGTCCGCCGGTGGCGGTGCTCAGGATCTCGGCGGTCGCCACGATCGGCGTGTTCGTGGCGCCATCCGCGGAGATCGCCACCACGAAGTCCTGGAGGATGTTGGTGCGGTTGGCGACAGCCGACGGCAGACGAGATGCCAGCGCGTTGACATTCACCCGACGGGCCAGCACCTGGACGACGTATTCCGAGGACAACGGCGGCTCGAGGACGATGCGCTCGACGTTGTTGACGGAGTCGAAGATGGAATTGGTGAGACCCTCTTCAACGACCTCGAACAGGTTCGTCCCAGGCCGGGAGACATTGAATCCACCGCGGCCGAAGTCGTTTCCGACGAACACCTCGCCGGTGACCGTGTTGGAGACCACGAGGTCGAGGTCGTTGACCAGCTTGACGCCGGCCGCCGGATTTCCGGGCGGGTCGGTCCATACGAGGGTCAACCGGAACGGCTTGTTCGTGCCGTCTTCGGTCGGCTCGGGGCGCACGCGGACAAAATGGCTGGCGCCGGTGAAGAGTTCGCCGGCATAGCCCTCGAGCTCGGTCTGGAGAGAACCCTCGCCGTCCACGGCGCGGACGCCGGAGTTGACGGCCTGTTGGAGACTGGGGCGGCCCCAGCCTCCGTAGTTGATGGTCGCCCGGAGGTCGGGGTTGTAGGTGTCCGAAGTGGGGCGGGCGCTGTTGATCAGCAGGGCCTTGTAGGCAGCGGCCTCGAGGTAGTTCGGAATCGACCGATTGGGCCGGCGCCAGAACTCCTGGAGCTGGGCCAACATGCCGGAGACCGCGGGCGCGGCCATCGAAGTCCCGGAAAGGAAGCGGTACCAAGGACCGACAGGACGATTCAGGTCGTCGAAGACCGCGTACTGGACGGAGTTGGTGTCGTACTCATCCTCCAACTTCCATTGCGCGGAACGGGCGGAAAGGATCTGGCTGCCGGGCGCAACGAGGTCCGGCTTGAAGCGTCCGAAGTCGCCCTCGAATCCAATGCCGACATTGCCTCTGCTCGAGAAGCCGGCCACTTCGGTGTCGGAATCCGTGGCCGGAAGCAAAACCAGGTTGGTGCGGAGGGTTGCATTGGTCTCGGGAACCCGAAACTGGCGACCACCCGCAAAAATCACACGCCCCTGGTCGTCGAGGACGACGGCGTTGGTCAGCCGACGTTCGCTCTCGAGGGCGCCGACGGTCAGGACGTTCTTGGCGTTGCCCGGGGCGGAGACGGTCCCGCGGAAGCCGCCCACGCCATTGTCGCCGCCGCCGCCGGAATTGCCCGCCGCGAACACGAACAACACCGGCTGCTCACCGGACTGCTCGGGCAACGCGTCCCGCGAGGCCATGTCGTAGCTCGCCGAGATCGAGTTGTAATCGAAGGCACCGACGTAGCCCCAGCTGTTGTTGGAGATCAGGGCGTTGGTCTTCGCCGCCTGCTCTTGGAGGAACGTGTCCGAGATCGTCGGCCCGGTTTGGAGGTCGATCGGCAGGATGAAGAGCTTCGCATTGGGTGCGTGCCCCTGGAAACTCGCGTTGGTCACCGACCCCTGGGCCGCTCCGACGCCGGTCAGTTCGGTCGACCTCTCCCCGCTGCCCGCGATGGTTCCGGCGACGTGCGTTCCGTGGCCGTCGGTGTCGGTGAGGAGATTGGTCTGCGACCCGACCGTGGACACCCGGTTTGTGGTCAGGTCGGGATGGGTCCAGTCGATGCCGGAATCGTTGATGTTGATGACGATGTTGCTGCCGGTCAGGCCATCGAAGGAAACACGGTTGGTGATGTCCGTGACGCTTCCCAAAAGGTAGGCCGACCGGTCGTTGAGCAACTCGCGGCGATTCGCCTTCTCGATCAGGTGGATGTCCGGCGACTGGGCGAGCGCCACAAGGGAATCGGCCGGCGCCTCGACGGTGACCAACGTCCCGAACGGACTGCGTTGCCGGGCCACCTCACGGACCCCCTGCCCCGCCAGACGCTGCATCGCGGAATCCTCGACGATGGAGATCATCAGGCGCTCGCCGGGCTCCAACGGAACACCGTCGATCACGCGGGCCAGGAGTTCGGGCTCCAGCTTGAAGGACGGCTGCCAAGCCGGGATGGCGGCGACGTCGGGATCCTGGGCCAAGGACTCGACGGCGGCATCCGAACCGTGCACGAGGAAGGCGTTGTTCGGGACGTAGGAAACAATCCTGAGTCCGGCCGCCTCGATCTTGTCGCGGAAGGCTCGATCCGGCTCCCGGACACCCTGGACGACATGGAATCCGGGTTCGGCCCCAGCGACCAGTCCGTGCGGAATCGGGAGCGGTTTCCCGGAGGCGGTGTCGAGCAAAGCGTTCCGCAAGTCGAGGACGCGCGCGTCACGGCGCAACGCGGACAACGGCCGGGAGGAATTCCGGGCACGCCAAGGGAAATTGGTGTCGGACGGCGCGGGACGCTGGCCGGGGGCCAATTCGACAAAGGCGAGTTTCTTGGCTGCGACGACGGAGGCATCCGGAGCCGGGGGAACCGGGAGCGGTGCCGGTGCAGGAGACGACGCAGCCTCACGCCCAGCGTCGAGGAAGCGGGTCGACGCAGGCGGGTGCATCCAGCGATGGACGCCGAGGAGCAGCGCGACGAGCGCGAGCGCGGGAATCAGACGACGGGACAGGCGCATGACGGAAGCGGGGTTCGGCGTTTACTCCGAGGTGATGACGCGGTGGTCTTCGACCACGGGGCGCAGGTTCTGGGTCACCGGCTGGTCGCCGGAGAGGGACCCTTCGATCCGGACGACGGTCTTGGTGGCGAACTCGCCCGTGACCACGTAGTTGGTGACGAGACCGAAATAAGGACCCGGCGCCGTGACCGTGGCTCCGGCGGCCGGCTTGAGCGTCTGAGCCCAGCTGTAGATCACATACCGCGGTTCATCGGCCTTCAGCAGCGAAAGGATCTGCTGGGGGATGCGTTCGATGACCTCGTCCTCGGCCAAGGGCCGATCGGGGAAGTTGGGCGTCGTTTCCGCATCTTCAAGGAATGGCGAACCCACCGACAGCGTCGCCACGGAACAGATCTCACCCATCGACTCGAACCGCGGAA
>CAMASJ010000309.1 GCA_945860685.1 Akkermansia muciniphila | reverse complement strand
CTCGCGCTTCACGGTCGTCGGAGGAGCGCTGGACCGAGCCTCGCAGCAGGTGCTGTTGCGGGTGCCCACCCTGATTCCCAAGCCCAACCATTCCGGCGGTGGACTGGACTTTGATGGCGCGGGCCACCTCTATGTTTCCACCGGCGACTACACCTACGCGGACAAGTCGGACGGCTACGCCCCGCTCGATCGCCGTCGCGGCCATGAACTGAACGACTCCGAACGCACGGCGGCCAACACCGCCGACTTCCGCGGCAAGATCCTCCGGATCCATCCCGAAGCCGACGGCACCTACACGATCCCCGACGGCAACCTGTTCCCGCCACGCACGCCCAAGACGCTCCCGGAGATCTACGTGATGGGCTGCCGGAACCCCTTCCGACTCGGCGTCGATCCGAAGACCGGCTGGCTTTACTGGGGCGACATCGGACCAGACGCGCTCGGCCGCGATCCGGGACGCGGACCGGCCGGCTTCGACGAGTTCAACGTCGCCAAGGCCGCCGGCAACTTCGGTTGGCCCCACTTCGCCGCCGACAACCGGCCCTACAACGCCTACGACTTCGAAACGCGGACCGGTGGGGCGCCTTTCGATCCCGCGCATCCGGTCAACGATTCCCCCAACAACGGCGGTCTGCGTGAGCTGCCTCCCGCCCAACCGGCGTTCCTCTGGTATCCGCCCGGTCCCAGCACCCGCTGGCCCGACGTAGGTTCCGGACCGCGCTCCGCCATGGCCGGACCGGTCTATCACTTCGATCCCGGGTTGAAGTCGGAGCGGAAGCTGCCTGTCGAGTACGATGGCGCCGTGTTCCTGTTCGAATGGGAGCGCGGCTGGATCAAGGCCGCCTGGCTGACGGACGACGGCCGGGTCCGCGCGCTGAAGCCGTTCATGGCCGACACCCGCTTCAAACGCCCCATCTGCCTCCAGCTCGGACCTGACGGAGCCCTCTACCTGCTCGAGTGGGGCAGCAACTGGTGGAACAACCGCGATGGGGCGTTGGTGAGGCTTGGGGCTGTTCCGTAGGCGCCGGGGAAGCGACTTGGCCACAGAGGCACGGAGGGCACGGAGGATGCGTTGGGACCGACTTCTTCTCCAACTCGGTGTGCTTCGGGTCTCCGTGGCAGGAATCCCGTTCAGAGACCGAGCTGCTGGGCGCGTGCTTCCACATCCATCGAGGACTGGGTCCCACGATCCGGTGTGCCCTCGACCAGGCATGGAGTCCCGGATTCAGCCGGCGGAAGCCTTCCAGGTCCGAGGTCCTCGGAACTTTCCCACGCGCCCTGTCCTACCAGATCTTCACCGGCTAAAGCCGGGACTCCGTACCCCTGAGATCACGGAACGCACAACGCCATCCTTCATTGTCCGAGTCACTTCCGGACCTGGGTCTTCGAGTTGGGAACTCAGCCTAAGATCCAGTGCGCCCTCGACTAGGTATGGAGTCCCGGCTTTAGCCGGCGGAAACCTTCCAGGTCCAAGGTCCTCGGCACTTTCCCACACGCACCTTCCCACGGGATCTCCACCGGCTAAAGCCGGGACTCCGTACCCCTGAAATCGCGGAACGCACGACGCCATCCCTCATTCTCCGAATCCCAGCCGGGCCCAGGTCTTCGACGCGGGAACACAGCCCGGGATCCAGTGCGCCCTCGACCAGGCATGGAGTCCCGGCTTCAGCCGGCGGAAACCTTCTAGGTCCGAAGTCCTCGGAACTTCCCCACACGGCCTGTCCCAGCAGATCTCCACCGGCTGAAGCCGGGACTCCGTACCTCTGAGATCGCACTGTGGCTATGGGTGTGCGTTAGCGCGCCCCATCGAAATCCGTCTCTGAGACGACGGGCCGGATCCCATCGGCCCCGGTTGCCCATCCCGACGATGCCCGACTTCAGCCGACGATGCGGCGTGCACTCGTCCAAGCATGGAGTCCCGGCTTCAGCCGGCGGAAACCTTCCAGATCCGAAGTCCTCCCCACTTCCCCACACACCCCGTCCCACCAGATCTACACCGGCTAAAGCCGGGACTCCGTACTCCTGAGGCCGCATACCGATCATGGCTCAACCTCAGTATCTCTGGCGGGCGTTGACTCCCCCGCAACGCGAAGAGGTCCTCTTATGGCGCAAGGGGAACCGACGCCCATGGCATTCGCCACCACACCGTCCGAACCACGGCCAACTGCAGTTCCTGATCTCGGCCGCCTGCTACGAACACGCATCCCACATAGGATTCTCGCCCCAGCGAATGGAATCGTTCTCGGCCGCCCTGCTGGCGCTTCTTCAACAAAACGCCACATGCACGTTCGCCTGGTGCGTGCTCCCCAATCACTATCACGTGCTGGTCGAGACCTCCTCGGTCCTGAAACTCCTGTGGGAGCTGGGCCGCCTGCATGGCCGAATCAGCCATGACTGGAACGGAGAGGAGAACACCCGCGGGCGCCAGGTGTTCCATGGTGCCACCGAACGCTCGATGCGTTCCGAGCATCACTTCAATACGACGGTCAACTACGTCCACAACAACCCGGTGCACCATGGTTACGTGCGACTGTGGACGGAGTGGCCTTGGAGCAGTGCGGCGGAATGCATCGAGCAGATGGGAAGTCTCGAAGCCACGAAGCTGTGGAAGGAGTACCCCATCCGAAACTACGGCAGAAAGTGGGACGCAGCCGGAATCTAGGAGGGGCGCCCAAGGCTGGGAGTCCCGGCTTCAGCCGGCGCAAACCTTCCAGGTCCGAGGTCCTCGGCATTTCCCCACACGCACTTTACCACCAGATCTCCACCGGCTGAAGCCGGGACTCCGTACCCCTGAGGTCGCGGGATGCACAGGATCACTACTCATTGTTCGAGTCGCCTCTGGACTTAGGTCTTCGAGGGGGAATTCCGTCCACGATCCAGTGCGTCTTCGACCATGCATGGAGTACCGGCTTCAGCCGGCGGAAACCTTCCAGATCCGAGGTCCCCGGCACTTCCCCACACGCCCTGTCCCACCAGATCTTCACCGGCTAAAGCCGGGACTCCGTACCCCTGAGATCGCGGAACGCACAAGGCCATCCCTCATTTTCCGAGTCACTTCCGGACCCGGGTTTTCCGATGGCAAGGGTTCGTCCGAGAAAGTGACCGCACCGGAAACCGGCCGGTCAGCGGGGAATCTCCCGCTCCAACCGGAACACCTCGGGAGCGCCACCCGGCCCCGTATCGTCGAAGTCCACGCAGACGGCCGCCCAGGCCAAGGTGTAGGTCCAGCGGGTCGTCGGGCGGCCTCCGACGCCAACGATGACATGCGATCCGGTCCGGGTCGGCTGTCCGAGGACCTTAAACGTTTGGGCCTCGGTCATTCCATAGGCCATCTGGCGCCAGCGCTGCTCGAAGGCCGAAGTGGCGATTCGGACATAGAGCACGGAAGAGACGCCGAGAATCGCAGTGCCAAAGAGCAACCTCCGTCCGAAGCGACGGAAGAAACGGATGAATCCATTTGGGTATGCGCAGTACCAACACGACACGAGGCCGCTGGCCAGAGGGGAAACCAGAAACGTCAGGTCCCACCGGACCAAATGGTACAATGGAAACCAGTGCCAGCGGTGATCCCAGAGGAAAAGACAGATCCACAAACCTCCCCAGGCCGCGGCGAGAATCGAAATGAACGCCACGAATCCCCGACTCATTCGCGTCCGGAAGGCACAAAAGGCGGGCAGAGCCGTGGCCAACAGTCCGACCTCGAGGAAGACCAGCAGGAAAAGCTCATTCCTCATGCTTGGATTGGCGCGGGGGAAGCGACTTGGCCACGGAAACACGAAGTGCACGGAGGAATCGTTGGGACCGACTTCTTCTCCAACTCGGTGTGCTTCGTGCCATTGTGGCAGGAATCCCGTTCAGAGACCGAGCTGCTTGAATCGGCTCTTCACTTCCTTCAGGTGGAAGTCGAGGGTACAGAGCTTCTCCAGCTCGCCCTTCTTGAAGTGCTTCGCGACCTCCGTGTCGGATTTGAGCACCTCCAGGAAGTCGGCGTCGTCGCGGCCGGCGTGCTTCACCTCCCACGTCTTCATCGCGTTGCGCTGCACCAGCGCGTAGGCGTCCTCGCGGGTCAGGCCCTTGCGGATCAGCGCCAGGAGCACGGTCTGGCTGTTCCACATGCCCAAGCTCAGGCCGAGATTGCGCTTCATGTTCTCGGGATAGACCAGCAGGCCGTCCATGAGGCGCGTGAGCAGGCCGAACATGTAGTCGAGCAGCGTGCAGGAGTCGGGGAAGATGATGCGCTCGACGCTGCTGTGGCTGATGTCGCGCTCGTGCCACAGGGCGACGTTCTCCATGCCGGCGACGGCGTTGCCGCGGATGACGCGGGCCAGTCCGGTGAGGCGTTCCCAGGTGATGGGATTGCGCTTGTGCGGCATGGCGCTGCTGCCCTTCTGGCCCTTGGTGAAGGGCTCCTCGGCCTCCAGCACCTCGGTGCGTTGCAGGTGGCGGAACTCGACGCCCCAGTGCTCGAACGCGCAGGACACGAGGGCGAGGCAGTTCATGAACTCGGCGTGGATGTCGCGCTGGACCACCTGGGTGGCGATGGTGGCGGGACGGAGGCCCAGCTTCCGGCAGACGAACGCCTCGACCTTCGGCGAGAGGTGGGCGTTGGTGCCGACGGCGCCGCTGAGTTTGCCCAGCGCGACCACTTCACGGACGTGCTTCAGACGCGACAGTGCGCGGACGAACTCCTCGTGCATCAGGGCCAGCTTCAGCCCGAAGGTGGTCGGCTCGCCATGGATGCCATGGCTGCGGTCGATGCAGGGCGTGAGCATGTGCTCCTTCGCCCGGCGGGCGATGACGGGCAGCAACGTCTCGACGTCTTTGATCAGGATGTCGGCGCTCTGGACCATCTGGACCGCGAAGGCGGTGTCCACGATGTCCGAGCTGGTGAGTCCGAAGTGGA
>CAMASJ010000308.1 GCA_945860685.1 Akkermansia muciniphila | reverse complement strand
CGGAGAAGCAGGCCTTGGTGAAGGAGCTTCTGGGGATCGACATCCCGCTGGGTTTGCCCAACTGGACGAACGACAGGGACGGCAACTTCGAGGCGGCGATGGCCTTGATCCCGGAGGAAAAGCGGCAGGCTGCTCGGGAGTTTCTGGAGAAGTACCGGGATCGCCGGCGGGAACTCCAGGAGAAGACCTTCGGCTACCTGCTTCCCGAGGATGCGGAGGAGTACCTGAAGAACACCCGCGAACGGCGGCGGGAACTGGAGAAGCTGCTGGGCAAGGAGACGCTTGAGGATTTCGAGATCGCGGCGTCGCAGACCGGGATCGCGCTCCGCGAGAAGCTTGACGGGTTCGACCTGACCGACGCCGAACGCCGAGCGATCTTCCGTGCGCGGCTCGAGGTGGATGAGCTTCAGGTTCCCGGAACCGTGGTCGGTCGGAGTCCGGAGGCGGCCGAGGAGGCGGAGCGATTGCAGGCGGCGGCCGAGCAGCGGACCCAGCAACAGGTGGCCGATGTCAGGGCCGCGATGACCCCGGAGCGCCAGGCCGAGTTCGACCGTGTCCAGGATCCCTCCTACCGCAACCTGCTCCAGCAGGTGAACCGCACGGGCCTTCCCCGTGAGACCGCGCTGCAGCTCTATGATTTCTCGCGCGGCCTGCGCAATGAGCTGAACACCCTGTTGACCCAACCGGGCACCGATCCGGCGCAGCGGCAGGCCCTGATGCAGCAGTTCCGCGCCGATGCAGAACAGAGGCTGAAGCAGACGATCGGCGAGGAGGCGTTTCGGCAGTTGAACGGCAACGTCAGGATTCCCGGGTTGCCGAACCTGCCCCCGGCAGAGCTTCTCAACCGCTACGGAATCAACCCCAGGCCATGAACCCGCGATTCTGGACAGGTCTCCTCGCAACCTCGGCCGCGATCCTCGCGGTCGTGCTCGTGTTGGGCCAACGGCGTGGCGGCGTTCCGACCGACAATTCCACCGGATCCGCATCCCTGGATTCGCAGCCGGCGGCGTCGGGAGAACCTTCGGCCGGGGTCGCTCGCAAGGCACCGGACGCGTTCGCCACCGACTTCCGCTGGGAACGCGTGCTCACCAACGACCTGCACGTGTACATCCGGAACCTCCGGGCGATCGCCTGTCCCGAGAACACGGTGCGGGACATCATCGTGGCAGAGGTCAACCGCCGCTTCGCTCCCCGTGAGGCACCGTTCCGCGATCCGGGCCAGGGCGACATCGCGGCCCCCGGCGAGACCACGGCGCAACGGCGGATCCGACGGAAGGCCGACTACCAAAGACGTCGGAACCTGCGGTTGGTGGAGAAGGAGAAGTCCGCGGTCATCCTCGACCTGCTCGGCTACGAGATCCCGCTGGAGCCGTTGAAGGGCTGGTACAGCCGGAACTACGAGCGCATGGAGTCGGCGATCAACGGCGTGCCGGCGGAGAAGCGCGAACGGGTCCGCGAGGTCCTGGAGGCCTACTGGGAGCTTTCCGACACGCTCAACGACGAGTCGGACGTGTCGAACAAGGGACGCGACGCGGCCTTCGCCGAGCGTTACCGCGAGAACAACGAACGCCGTCGACTCGGGCTCGCGCAGGTCCTCACGCCGGACGAGTTGGAGCTGTTCGACATGCGGGCCTCGAGCGTGGCCGAGCGGCTTCGGAACCAGTTGGGCGCGATGCAGCCGACCGAGGCCGAGTTCCGGGAGATCTACCGTCTGCGCCGCGACATCGAGGAGCCGTTCGGTGGCACGATGACCTTGGGCGACACGTCGGGCATCGAGGCGGATCCGGAGGCCGAGACGCGCTACCGCCAACGCGTCGAGGCGCTCCTGCCGCCGGAGCGGTTGGCGCAGTTCGATCGGGTGCAGGACGCGCGATACCAGAGTCTCCAGCAGCTCCGGGAGCGGTTCGGTCTGGACGAAGCCGTGGTGGACCAAGCCTACGGGCTGCTCAGCCAGGCTAAGCCGGTGTTCGTGCATTCGGAGGCCTACGAGAACGGCCGTCTCGTGCAACGGGAGGAGACCGTCGGCCCCGGGCGTCCGCCGGCGGAACAGTGGAACCAGATGCGCACGATCCTCGGGAACCAGGCGTTCCAGGTGCTGGAGGCGATGCTTCCCGACGCGCAGGGGACCGAACGCCTCAACGTGCCGGTCCGGATCCGGCAACCATGAGTCCGCGATCCGTCGGGACTCCGTGCCGGATGGTGGCTCGAACCGGGACGGGTCTCCTCTTCCTCCTTCTCGTCGTCGTTCGGGGGCTTGGCGCCCCGGTGGTTCATTCCCCGCGGTTTCCCAAGAGCGGGGAAGCCGTCCGCGTGACCGTCGACACGTCGGTCCGGCCAGGAACGAATGTGCTGGCGCTCGAGTACCAGGTGGTGGAGCCGGGGAGCTACGTGGCGAAGGACGATCCCAATTACCGCAAGGGCTGGAAGCGGCTTCCGCTTTCACCCGGGACCAACGGAACGTCCGTCGTCGAGGTTCCGCAGGAGGTTCAGCGGCATCGGCGGCTGGTGCGCTACCGGTTCGTCGAGGCGGCTTCGGGTCGGCAGGTCCATCCCAAGCCGGATGCCGAGGAGCCGAACCTCGCCTGGTTCGTCCACGACGGGATCCCGGCCTGGACCGGTGCGATCCGTCCGTCGGGTTCCGGGAAGGAGAGTGCGCCCATGACCGTTCCTGCCACCGCGATGCGGCGGGTTCAGGCGTACCATCTGGTCACGCGGGCGGAATGGGTGGAGCAAAGCCAATGGACCCAGCCGACACAGTTCGGGGACGAGGAGGCGCGCCGTGCGTACCGCTGGAGCGGGGCGTTGGTGGCGGACGACGGGACGGTCCATGACCACGTCCGCTTCAGGGCCCGCGGCGGCCAATGGCGGCACGCGATGGGCAAGAACATGTGGAAGTTCGACTTCAACGACGGCCACAAGTTCCAGGCCCGCGACGACTTCGGGCGCCCCTATCCGGCGAAGTGGGGGAAGCTCAACCTCGGCGCATGCTTCCAGCAGGGCGACTACGGCATGCGCGGGGAGCAGGGGCTGTTCGAGTCGGTGGGATTCCGGCTTTTCGACCTCGCCGGCGTGGCCGCGCCGAGGACCCATTTCATTCAACTCCGGACCGTGACCGGAACCCTCGAATCGGGGCCGACCCAGTACGACGGCGACTTTTTCGGCCTCTACCTGGCAACGGAGAACTTGGACGGCGCGTTCCTCTCCGGACACGGCCTGCCGAAGCAATCCCTCTTCAAGATGGAGTTCGGCACGCCGGCCGTGGCGTACGACGGGAAGGACGGCGTCGACGGCCGATCCGTGGTCCACCTCGTGGGTTCCATGATGAACGGAATGGACGAGTCCTGGTGGCGCCAGAACGTCGACTTGCCCGCGTACTTCGACTACCGCGCCATCGTCGACTGCATCCACCACTACGACATCGGCAACGGGAAGAACTACTTCTTCCGGCGCGACCCGGTTTCGAGGAAGTGGATCACGGTTCCGTGGGACGTGGACCTCAGTTGGTCCGAGCGGATGTACGGCCATGGTGCCGAGCCGTTCCTGGCGGGAGGCATCCTCGATCAGCCCGGCATCCGGAAGGGGTTCCTCAACCGGTTGGGCGAGATCCTGCAACTGTTGTACAGCGAGGAGGAGACCGGGGCCTTGATCGACGAGATGGCCGCGGTCGTGGCCGATCCGGCATCGGCGGCGACGTTGGCCGAGGCCGACCGACGGAAGTGGGACTGGCATCCGATCCTTTCCAGTCACTATGTCGAACCTTCGAAGTCGACTCCCGGGTCCTTCTACCGGTCTTCGCCAACACGCGACTTCCATGGGATGCGCTCGGTGATGAAGCGTTTCGTGGACAACCGGCGGGAAAGGGTGGCCGAGATGTACCAATTGCCCAGCGTGCTGACGCCCGCCCCGGAGCGGAAGGCGACCCTCTTCCGGTATCGGGGAGCCGAGGCCGCCCGCATCGAGTGGCGTCTGGGCGATGTGACGCGCGGATCGATCGGCAACGTCCGGACGCCGAACTCCTACGAGATCCTTCCGGTCTGGGCGACCAACGGGGTGCCCGAGGTCGAAGTGCCCAAGTCGGTGTTCAAGCCGGGCCGCAAGTATCGGTTGCGGGTTCGGACCGTGGATTCCAAAGGGGTGGCCACGCTCTGGTCGGAGCCGGTGGAGATTTCTCCGTGAGTGTGGGTTGTTCGTTGTCCGTTGTCCGTGGCTGCCCGACGCCTGACGCCCGACGCCTGACTTCTGTGCGAGGTCCCTTACCATTCGGCTCGAAGCGATCAGCCCGCGCCGAAACGGAAGTCCGGCTCGCCCAGGTTCCGCACCGACTCGGCTCCGGCGTATCCGAATCCGTGGCGGTCCAACGTCGAGAGGTCCACGCAGCCATCCCGCCTCCGGTAGAGCCCAGGATGGATCCGCGACTCGGGTTCGCTCGCGGCCGGATAGAACTGCATGGCGTTGGTCTCGACGCCGAGCAGGGTCGGCAGGTTCGCCGCGAGCTGCAGGTGGGGGACCTGGGCCAGCATCGGATTCGTCAGGTCCTGGACCATCAGCCCCATGCCGTGCGCCTGGGCCCAGCCCGCGGACAGGACGGCCCCGCTGAAGGTCTTGCAGGTCTTCAGGGCGACGCCGGTCCAGCCGAGCTCGCAGCCCATCTCCACCAGCCGCCAGTCGTGAGCGCTTTCGTCGAGGTACAGGGGCTTCCGCCGGCTGACCGCCCGGACTTCGATGGGGTTGGATTCGAGGTCGTAGGGGAACGGTTGCTCGACGTAGAGCAGGGCGCGGTGGATCTCCGGATGGTCCCTTTCGAGGCGGTCGAGCACGTCGACGACGTAGGCGGGGTCGCGGACCGTGCAGTTGAAGTCGGCGGTGTAGGATTTCAGGCCGAACGCCCCGCCGATTTCCCCGACCTCCACGAGACGT
>CAMASJ010000307.1 GCA_945860685.1 Akkermansia muciniphila | reverse complement strand
GGCCAAGGAACACTTCGGCGCGGTCGAGATCGACGGCGGACCCTGGTGCCGCATCCCCGAAGGCAAGCCCGGCGCCGGCATCGTCATCAAGGACAGCATCGCCGACATCACCCTCCAGCAGGTGCTGACGCGCCCGACGGACTTCGACGTCATCGCGACGCTCAACCTGAACGGCGACTACCTGAGCGACGCTCTCGCGGCCCAGGTCGGCGGCATCGGCATCGCCCCCGGCGGCAACATCAACTACATCACCGGCCACGCGATCTTCGAGGCCACCCACGGCACCGCGCCGAAGTACGCCAACAAGGACATGGTCAACCCCGGATCCGTGGTGCTCTCGGGCGAGATGATGCTCCGTCACCTCGGCTGGACCGCCGCGGCCGACCTCATCCTCAAGGGCCTCAACGGCGCCATCGGATCGAAGCGGGTGACCTACGACTTCGCCCGCCTGATGGAGGGCGCCACCGAAATCAAGTGCTCGGAGTTCGGCGACAACATGATCGCCCACATGTGACGCACGTCCCCGGGGATCTCCTCGGGGCGTTCCACTTCGACGGCGGTCCCGAAAGGGGCCGCCGTTTTCCTTTTCGCCCCCCGGCGCTCAAGGATCGGTGCGGTCGGCCGATTACACCGAAGGCGCGACCCGAACCGCGTCGTCCGCCCCGGTTTCCGGATCCGGCCCAACCAGCCGACCTCCCCAGGGACCTGGGCCTACGGCCCCGCTGCTCGCCGGTCGCACGACCCAGCGCCAGCCATGTTCCGCTTCTTCCATCGCCTGAAGGTCTCGCAGAAGCTGGGACTCATCAGCGTCCTGTTCCTGATCCCGGACACGGTGCTGCTCTGCCTCTTCCTGATCAGCATCAACTCCTTCATCCGGTTC
The DNA here is from genome assembly GCA_945860685.1 of Akkermansia muciniphila. Classification (GTDB taxonomy): domain Bacteria; phylum Verrucomicrobiota; class Verrucomicrobiia; order Limisphaerales; family UBA9464; genus SXXZ01. Next base: position 4,043 of record CAMASJ010000307.1, on the reverse strand, counting down.
GCGGAATGGGAGAAGCGCGGCAACCGCTACCAGCGTCCCCTGGAGATCCTCCTCGAGGAAGTCCCCCGCCACCACCGGGCTCTCGACCGCGCCGAGGCCGACCGCACAGAAGCCGACCGAGCCGCGGCGCGGATCACGGAGGCGTTCCGGCAGCTGGAATCGGTGGACCGGGAAATCGGCGAGTCGCTCCAGTTCACCACCGAAGGCCTGGCCAAGCGGAACCGCGGGCATTGCCGCGTGGAGGTGCTGCGCACGGAATGGGAGGCCCTCCGGACCAACGCGCCATCCGGACGCACCGGTCTGGATCAGGCCCATCGCCACCTGGTCGCCGACCTCCGGACGATGATCACCCATCTGGGCGACAACTCGAACCTGATCCTCGACCCCGACCTGGACAGCTACTACCTGATGGACGTCTCGCTGTTGGCGCTGCCCCAGATGCAGGAACGGCTGTGGACGATGGACACCCACCTTTCGCGGATACCGCGGACCGGTCCGACCGCCGACGAGCGTCGCCAAATCGCGGTCCACGCTGCGCTGCTCCGCGAGGCCGATCTCGACCGGATCCTCGGCAGCGCCCGGACGGCGTTGACCGAGGACCCGAACTTCTACGGGGCCAGCCCGACGCTCGAACCGCGGCTCCGCCCCTTGATCGACCGACTCGAGGCGGAAGGAAACGCCCACCTGGAAGCCCTTCGCGGCGTGGGAGGGACGGAAGGCGCGACGGACGCCTCCGAAACCGTGCAGCGGACGGGCGCCCGGCTGAGGTCGACCAGCTTCGAGATGTGGGCCGTTGCGGCGGAGGAGATGGACCGCCTGCTCGACCGCCGGATCGGCCACTTCAAGACACGGCGCGCCCGCAGCCTGATCCTCACCGGCCTGGCCCTCACGGCCGCGGTCTCGTTCGTGTGGTTCATCACCCACAGCATCAGCGGTCCCCTCACCCGCCAGGCGAACCAGCTCCGGGAGTCCAACGAGGCATTGCTCGCTGAAGTGGCGGAACGCCGGCGCGTCGAGGAGGCCTTGCGCAAGGCGGAGGAACAGTACCGCAGCATCTTCGAGAACGCCGGCGAGGGGATTTTCCAATCCACGCCCGACGGCCGCTACCTCGCCGCCAATCCGGCATTGGCCCGGATGTACGGTTACGACTCGGTCCAGGAGATGCAGAATTCGATCGCCGACATCCGCAGCTCGCTCTACGTCCAGCCGGGACGCCGGGAGGAGTTCTGCCGCGAGATCGGCAAGACGGGAAGGATCCAGGGGTTCGAGTCGGAGACCCGGCGTCGGGACGGTTCGACCATCTGGATCGTCGAGCGGGCGCGCGTGGTGCGGGACGCGGAGGGCGCGGTCCTCTGGTACGAGGGGGCCGTGGAGGACATCACCGACCGGAAGGCCCAAGAGGCCGAGGTTGAACGGCTGCACCGCGAGCTGATGGAGAAGTCCCGCGTCGCCGGCATGGCCGAGATCGCCACCGGGGTCCTCCACAACGTCGGAAACGTGCTGAACAGCATGAACGTGTCGGCCACGGAGGTCCGGGACCGGCTAACCCGCTCGCGTCTCGGACATCTGAGGAGCGCCGTCGACCTCGTCGAGGCCCACCGCGGCAACCTGCCGGCCTTCCTGACGGAGGATCCGCGGGGCCGCGCCCTGCCCGCGTTCCTCCAGAAGCTGGCGACCCACCTAGAAGACGAACGCGGAGCGTTGCTGGGCGAGATGGACCAGCTCATGCGCCACGCCGAGCACCTCAAGCAGGTGGTCTCGACGCAGCAAAGCCATGCGCGGCTGCATGGCGTGATGGAGATCCTGCGGCCGCAGGGCTTGGTTGAGGACGCCCTGCAACTGGCGGGCGACAGCCTCGAGCGCCATGGGATCCTGGTGGAGCGCGAATACCTGGCGACGCGGCAGGTCAACGCCGACCGCCACAAGGTGCTCCAGATCCTGGTGAACCTCCTGCGCAACGCGAAGCAGGCAGTCACCGAGTTCCGGAATCCGGAACGGCGGATCCGCGTCCGACTTGCGGACATCTCCGACGGCAAGGTCGCGATCGCCGTGTCGGACAACGGGGTGGGCATCCCTCCGGAGAACCTGGATCGGCTCTTCCGGCACGGATTCACCACCAAGCACGACGGACACGGATTCGGCCTCCACACCAGCATCCTCGCCGCGCGGGAGATGGATGGGGACATCCGTGTCCACAGCGACGGACCCGGTCTCGGTGCCACCTTCACCCTCGAGCTTCCGGCCGGCACGACCGCATGAACGCAGCCCAGGGAATTCCCGCCGCCAACCGGAAGATCCTCGTTGTCGACGACAACGAGGCCATCCACCGAGACTTCGCCAAGATCCTGCAACCGGAGGAGGGAACGGTCCACGACGTGGACGCGGATGCGGCGCTCCTGTTCGGAGCCGCACCGAGCATGGAGAAGTCCCAACCCTTCGACGTCTCCTTCGCGAGCCAAGGACAGGAGGCGCTCGCTGCCGTCAACGCGGCCCGGACGGACGGACGTCCGTTCGCGATGGCCTTCGTGGACATGCGCATGCCACCGGGCTGGGACGGACTCCGGACCGTCATGGAGCTGTGGACTGCCGACCCTGAGATCCAGACCGTGATCTGCACCGCCTACTCCGACAGGACCTGGGAGGAGATCGTCGCGGCGCTGAAGGCACGGGACCGGTGGCTGGTGCTGAAGAAGCCCTTCGACGTGATCGAGGTGCTCCAGATGGCGAACGCGTTGACCGAGAAGTGGAACCTCGCACGCTTCGCGGCGACGAAGCGTGAGGCCATGGAACGCCTGGTCGAGATCCGCACCGCCGACCTCGTTCGGGAACAGAAGGTCGTCCGGGAATTCCTCATGAGCGCGAGCCACGAGCTGCTCACGCCGCTGAACGGCATCCTGGGGAACCTCGAACTCCTCGCCGGGGCCGATCCGCTCCCGCAGGCGGAGCAGGTGCAGTTCGTACGGGACGCGGAACGCTGCGCCCAGGATCTCCACGTGTTGGTTCGGCGCATGCTCGCCTTCAACCAAGCGGAGTCGGACCGGCTGGAGTGCCCTGACCAGCCTTTCCAACCGCTGGAACTGCTCCGCGAATGCGTCCAACGCCATCGCTCGGCCGCCTCCGGCAAGGGGATCGCCATCGAGGCCCGCGTGGCCGATCCGATCCCGGCGGATTGGATCGGACCCGTCGAGGCGATCCGCAACGCCTTGGATCTGCTGACGGACAACGCGGTGAAGTTCACCCCACAGGGCCAAATCCAGCTCGAGGCCGGAACCGTCCAGGGCGGACTGCGGTTCCTGGTCCGCGACACGGGAATCGGCCTTACGGAAGCGCAGCTCGAGTGGATCCGGATCCCCTTCGCACAGGCGGACGGCAGCCGCACACGCCGCCACTCGGGCATCGGGATAGGCCTGCCGCTGGCCCGACGTTGGGCCCAGGCGGGCGGTGGGAACCTGGAGATCGACGGATCGCCCGACCGGGGCGTGAGCGCTTCGTTCCACGTGGCCGCCCGTCCTTGCCCTTGAGTCGGCCTTCTCGGACAGATCTCTCCGCCCATCAAAAGGCTGACCCCGTCCCAAACCTCAGGCGGCCTTGCGCAAAGCGAAGGCGGAGGCCTCGTTGTTCATCCGCTCGACATCTGACTCGAACTGCGGAAGCCGCGCAGCACACGCAGCCAGGCCCTGACGGGCTGCGGTCTCCTCCAGCCAGCGCGCCTCGGCGGCCAACTCGTCGGAGCAGAAATAGGAGATCGCCCCCTTGAGCTTGTGCGCGGCCCGGACGAACCGGGTCTGGTCCGATGCCTTCCAGGCTTCCCGGAGGTTGGAGAGGTACGAGGCGCTGTCGGCCAGGTAGACTGCAAGCAACTCGTGCAGCAACGCCTCCTCACCCATGCATCGGGGCAAGGCGGTCTGCGGATCGAAGGCACCACGCGAAGAGGGATTCACAAAGGGGATGGAGTTGGACTCGGCAACCTGTGCCGGAACGGTTCGGGAAGGTTCCCGCGGCTCGGGTGAGGCGTCGGCGGTTGGGGAGACGGATCCCAGGAT
>CAMASJ010000306.1 GCA_945860685.1 Akkermansia muciniphila | reverse complement strand
CCTGCGACCAGGCCGCTCCGGGCGTCGCGCCGCAGCAACGAGGCGCCGACCGCCAGGAGTCCGGTGGCCGCCAGCACCCAGGCGCCGCGGCCCGTGATGCCGGGAACCAGCTGGATCCACTCCGACGGCAGCGACAGGAACGCGGCCGCCGCGGACAGGCCGGCGGCGGTGAGCAACAGGGTCGCCTCCGAACGGTGGATCATCGCCTGACGGACGAGGGTCATCGCCCCCACGGCCGCGAGAAAGGGGAAGTGCCGTTCGTGACCGACGGCGAGGAGCGGCGCGGCTGTGGCGACCGCCCAGGCGGCGAGCCGCAGGTTCCGCGCAGGCATGCGGACGAAGTCTTCCAACCGCAGGGCCACCACCCAAGCCGCCGCCATGGCCGCCGGGGCCAGGAACGCAGCGGTCATCGGCTGCTTGCCGATGTAGGCGCAACTCCAGCCGTGGATGCCTGTGGCCCCGATCCAGAGCCCTGCGACGAGCAGGGGCAGCCAAGGACGCTCCGGCGGCAGGTTGCCGTTGCGGTCCGCACGTGGCAGCGAGTGGACCGACAGGATCAAGAGCGGCAGCACGGCCAGCCAGAAGACGTCGTTGTAGGGTTCCCAGTCGGTCACCGTTCCGGCACGGACCACCGCTTGCAACCGCAGCGGCAGGCTCAGGTTCAGCAGGAGGATTCCCGCGCCGATCGCCAGCAGCCTTCCGGGAAGCTGGAACCGGGAGTAGCCGCGTCGGACCGCCCAGATCCGCGAGACCGCCATCAGCGAGGCGGTGGCCACCAGCACCGTTCCCAGCACCGGATCGATCATCACCCCCTGTGTGACGAGGAGGAACGGTGCCAGCGCCAAACCCTGGTCGAGCACCACGAGCAGCGCGGAGTCGTACCACAACGCGCGTCGCGAAAGGAGAAGCGCCGTCGCCACGACCAGGATCTCGTACCCTTCGAGGGCGGCGAAGTTGAACAGGAGCTTGGCTTCCTCCCGCTCCAGGAACCCGGGATCGACCGACAGGCGGTTCAGCGCGAAGAGGAGCATCGCGGCGCTGCCGAGGAAGAAGGGGTTGCAGACCAGGAGCCTTCGGAGCCAATCCAAGGCGGTGCGGGCGGAGTCCGGTCCGGTCGTCCGATCGGGAGTTGGCGGGAGCATGGCTCCTCCTTGGCAGTTCCCGTGCCAAGGGAATGGCATGGGCTGCCGGCTGTCGGCGTGCCCTCGGCATTCCCGGTGTGGTTCCCCTACCGACCTTCCGGGAAGTCCCGACGGTATCGGCGGAGCAGTTCCTCCGGATCGTTGGGCACCACGTAGATCCTCTGACGCACGCGCTTCGTCTCGCCCGGCTCCAGACCTCCGACCGCGGGATCGCTATGCAGGCAGACATAGACGCCTTCGAACAGCTCGTGCGTCCGGTCCGAGGCCGTGGCCAGGATCCATCGGCTGTCGGAGGAGATGCAGCCGATCAGTCCGTTGACCGGCCTCCGTCGGGCGATCGGCCGCGGGTTGGCGTCCGCCTCCGCCACGCCCGGCATCGGGAGAACCTGTCCGCCGAGGTAGCGCGCCTCCGTCGTCCGACCGGTGTCGTCCAGGAAAGTCAGTCCATTGGTGGTGAACACGAACGCCCGTCCGGTGAAGTTCGTCTGGGACCGGCCGGTGAACGCCGCGACACGGATGCAGGCCGGCTGGAACCACTGCAGTTCGCTCCGGCCTTCCGCCTGTCGGGTGATCGCGAAGTCGATGGCGAGTCCGTCTTCCACGCACTCCACGGTGTGCCGGACTTCCACGCCGGGATCCACGCGGGTGAGGAACTCCAGCCTGCGCCCGTCTGTACGCGCCGTCGTCAGTGCGGTCCGGTGTGGCATCACGGATTCCCCCCAGACCCTGTGGTGGGCGCCCGGACGCAGGAACGCCTCGAGATACCAGATCGGCACCGGTCCTCCCGGAAGGCCGGGCCAGTCGAGCGTCAGCACGTTGTTGGTCCACGAGACCCGGTGACGCGACGGGTCGCCCTGGAGCGGGATGCCGGATCCCAGGGCGGCGGACAGGAGGAATGCAATCAGTCGTATCATGGCGCCGCGGGGAGATCGCGATGCCTGCGATGGCATCGCACGCAACTCTCGGTGAGCCTCCGGAAGGTGTTCTCGGTGACCGACGGATCGCGGGCGGCCAGGAGTTGCGCAGCCAGGCGGGAAGCCTCTTCAGCCGCCTCCTTCAGCCCGTGTCGGAGTTCGACGCCGGCGGTGCCGGATCCGTCCAGGCGCGCGGCTTCGCGGAACAGTTCCGACAAACGGGTCGCCGTCGCGGCCTCCGCCTCCGTCGGAGGACCGAAGGCGTTCCCACGTTGGCTTCGCAACGCCTCGAACTCCTGATCCACCGCCACCATCACCCGCACCAGCGGTTCCACGGGCGTCCTTTCCGGCAACGGATCCGCGATCCGCGCGATCTCATCGTGAGGGAAGGGTTGGGCGTTGGTCGCGTCGCGATGCAGTCCACCATAGCGCGGATCGGTCCCTGCCAGGAGCAGCCAGGCCGAGGCCTGAGGGGCGGTCCATCGGTGCAGGGACCGGGCGACCGCCGCGGCGGCGGCGGGACCGCGATGACGTCCATGATGGCAGTGGATGTAGAATGGGCCGGGTAGCGTTGAGACGGCCTTCGCCAACCGACGTAGCGCATTCGTGCCCACGCTGTCGTAGCCGATCGGTACGTGGACATACCGCATCCCGTGGCCCCGTGCCCGTTCGAGGTCCGGTTCCATGCCGTCGACGCTCAGCAACGTCCGGACGCCCATGGCCTCCAAGGCCGCGAATCCGGCATCCCCTTGGGGCCCGCCTCCGCAGAGGATCCCGTGCCCGAGGTCGTGGACGTTCTCCAGCCCCGGCATCCCGCGGTGCCGTGCAGGAGGAGTTTCCTCCGGTTCGGGGGCGACGGTTCCGGGGACCGTCCCGGAAAGCCCCGGGCAGGCCAGGATGGTCGCGGCCAAGACCAGCCTCCGGAGACGTCGGAGAAGCATCTCGGGAACATCCCGCGCCGTCGGACGCGGTGGAAGCCGGGAATTGCCGCGTGTCCGCCGGGGACCGGGATGCGTCTCGACACCCCGGAGCGGTAGCCGTCAGCATCACGGCCAACTCGTGAGTCCACGCATCAAGGTCCTGCTGCAGCTCCCGGCCATCCTCCGGCGATACATCCCGCTGGCCCGACCCGGATGGAAGCTGCCGCTGGCGTCCTTCCTGTTGATGTTCGTTTCGGCCGCGTTGGACGCCCTCGGGATCAGCCTCCTGGTGCCGTTGATCGACCTGCTCCAGGGCGGAACCGCCTCCTCGGAACGCACCGAGTGGATGCTCGGCAAGATCCAGGCGATCTTCCCGGGGCGTCCCCGGGAGGCCTTGCTGGCTCCCTATGTCGTCCTGGTGGTCACGGCGTTCACCCTCCGCGGCTTGGCAGCCTGGACGGTCATCGTCGTCGTGACGCGTCTCACCGGACGCATCTCTCAGAACCTGCGGGAGGCCCTGTGCTCAAGCCTGCTCACCGCGCGTCCGGAGATCTTTGACCGGACCAAGGGGGGGGAGCTGAACAACCTCTTCACGAACCACCTGGGCTGGGTCGTCCTCGGGTTCGAGAACTTGGTCCAGGTCCTCTTCCGCGGCTCCCTCATCGTCGCCGCCCTGGTCTACGTGATCCTCGAGTCGTGGCAGGTCGCCGTGCTGCTGGTGGTCATCATCCTACTGCTGGCCGGGCCGGTCGCCCTGATCCAGGCGCCGATCAAGCGGCGGGGCTCGCGCCAGGCCGCGTTGCAGACCCGCTTCGCCGGACTGCTCAACGACGTCTTCACAGGCATGCGCGTGATCCGCTTCTCCGGCGCGCAGCCTGAGATGTCCCGGCGTTTCCACGGCGTGGTGGAGGAGGTGGCGCGCGCCGAGCTCTCCAACCGGCGCATGGGCTCGTTGGTGCCGGTGCTGCTCGAGTTCTTCGCCCTGATCGCGGTCATGCTGATCATCCTGGTCGCGTTCCACTGGCTGATCCGTGCGCGGCTGCTCGCGGCCAACGAGCTGCTCGGCATCCTCCTCGCCGCGTCCCGGATGGTCCCCAACCTCAACCTGGTCGCCACCGCCTACGGACTCCTCTCGGTCGCCTCCGGGTACATGGAGCAGCTGGAACCCTGGTTCCGGCTGCCCAGGTTCCCCTCCCGACCCTTCGGTGGACGTGAGTTCACCGGCATCGGCCGCGAGCTGCGGTTCGACTCCGTCGACTTCAGCTACGCCCCCGATCGCCCCGCCCTGTCGTCCGTCTCCTTCGAGGTCCCCTCCGGCGCCAAGGTCGCCTTGGTCGGCGCCTCCGGTTCCGGCAAGAGCACGGTCGCCGCCCTGCTCATGCGCCTGCGCGAACCCGGTTCCGGATGTGTCCGCGTCGACGGCGTCGACTACTGGGAGTTCTCGGCCGAGTCCTGGCAGAGGCACCTTGGGGTGGTGGAGCAGGAACCGTTTCTCTTCCACGACACCATCCGGGCCAACCTCACCTTCGGCCTGCCGGACCTTTCGCCGGAACGGATCGCCCAGGCCCTTCGGACCGCCGACCTCGACGCCGTCATCGCCGCCCAGCCGCAGGGCCTCGAGACCATCGTTGGCGAACGTGGCGCCACCCTCTCCGGGGGGCAACGCCAACGGCTCGCCATCGCCCGCGCCGTCGCCCGGGATCCGCGCCTGCTGATCCTCGATGAGGCGACCTCCGCCCTCGACACCGCCACCGAACGGGAGGTCCAGAAGGCCCTCGACGCCGCGATGTCGGGCCGCACCACCCTGATCATCGCCCACCGCCTCTCCACCGTCCGCAACGCCGACCGCATCGTCGTCTTCGACCACGGCCACGTCGTGGAGCAGGGCACCTGGCAAGAGCTCACCGCCCGCGACGGCGCCTTCGCCCGTCTTGTGAAGCTGAACGAATTGAAGGGTTGAGCCCCGGGTCGGTGGAGTTTCGCAAGCCACGAGCCCGGACAACCGTGCGATTCCACTCCGAATCCGG
>CAMASJ010000305.1 GCA_945860685.1 Akkermansia muciniphila | reverse complement strand
CTGCCATTTCGGCAACCAACTCGAAGTCCTTCCCTCGGTCCGAAGGATCCTCGAGGCGGCCGCCGGGCTGTGCGGCCTGGAGCTTTCGGTGGAGGAGGCTCGGGATGGCCAGGTCGACGAGGGCTTCCACGTGTTGGAGGCCGTGGGATCGAGTCCCGCGGACCAGTCCGTTTCGGTGACCGAATGGAAGGTCGCCGAAGGGGCCCGAGTCCAGGCCGGCGACCTGCTGGCGGAATGCGAGGCGGACAAGGCGTCGTTCGACCTGCGTTCCCCGGTCGCCGGCGTGCTGACCGACCGCGTCGGGGAAGGCGAACGGCTGCGGGTGGGGTCCCCCCTTGCGCGCATCCGTATCGAATCCGCGCCGCGCCCGAGCCGGCGGATTCCCAGGGAACCCCGTTTCCACCTGTCCCGCCGCGCGGCCGGTGCGCCGGCTTCGAACGGAACCGCGCAGCTCCACGCCGCTTCCGGGAACACGCCACAGGAGGCGACCACCGGGACCGTGACGCTTTCCGTGCCGGCATTCGTCCAGGGTTCGGTCCGGGTCACGAACGGGGAGCTCGCCGCCCGGTTCCCGGGAAGGACCGATGGGGACATCGAGCAACGCACCGGGATCGTCGAACGCTTCCACTGCGGTCCCGGCGAAGACGCCCTGACCCTGGCCACGGCGGCCGCCCGAAAGGCCTTGGACGCCGCCGGCCTGACCCTGGCGGACCTCGACGGCCTCTATGTCTCGACGTCCACGCCGCTGGCCGTCAGTCCCAGCCTCGCCTGCCGGCTGCAGCAGGTCCTCGGCGAGGGTTCCACGGCGTCGGCCGATTTCCCGGCCGTCGACCTCTTCGCCGCCTGCTCCGGATACCTCTACGCGCTTCAGGCGGCGTTCGACGCCTGCGTGGCGCGGCCGGGATCACGGATCCTCGTGGTGACGACCGAGGCGATGTCCCATTTCGTGGACCCGCTCGACTTCGACACCGCCATCGTCTTCGGCGACGCGGCCACGGCCACTGTGGTCCATGGCGCGGCCGCGCCTGGACCGTCCACGGCGGCGGGGCGCATCCTGCTGCGTCGACCGGTGCTGGGGGCTCGTGGCGAGGACGGTTCGATCCTGAGCCTGGGACGGATGGCTCCGGGGGCGGCCTGCACGCCGGTGGCGATGGACGGGCTCAAGGTGTTCCAACTGGCGGTCCGCCAAATGCCAGCGGTGTTGGAACGCGCCTGCGCCGAGGCCGCGATCCCGATGGCGGCCCTCGACTGGATCGTCCCGCACCAGGCCAACGGAAGGATCCTGCAAGCAGTCCAACGTCAGACCGGCATCGAACCCGGCCGCTTCTTCAACAACGTCGCCCATCACGGCAACACCTCTTCGAGCACCCTGCCGATCGCGTTGGCGGAGATGTTGTCCGCGGGACATCGGGGGACCGCCGGCCTGTGCGCCTTCGGAGGCGGCTTCACCTTCGGGGCGGCATTGGCAGTCCTCGAGCCGTCGGCGCCCGCGCCGAGCTAGGCGAGGCACCCCTCCGATGCCGACGCACCGAAAACCCGAGTTCTCCGCCACCCGCTGGAGCCTGATCCTCGACGCCCGCGGCGGCGACGAAGCGGTGGCGCTGCAGGCGCTCGAGGAACTCTGCCAGCGCTATTGGTATCCCCTGTACGCCTACGTCCGAAGGCAAGGCCGGGATCCGGAAGAGTCCGCCGACCTGACGCAGTCGTTCTTCGAGAAGCTGATCGAGAAGGAGTGGCTGCGGGCGGTCTCCCCCGAGAAGGGCCGGTTCCGGACCTTCCTACTGACCGCATTGGGACACTTCCTTTCCAACGACTGGAACCGGTCGCGCCGCATCAAGCGCGGGGGCGGCCGGACGCCGTTGGCCCTCGACGCGCTCGAGGCGGAGGAACGATACCGGCTGGAACCCGCGGAGAGCGTCACGCCGGAGACCCTTTATGAACGGCGTTGGGCGATGACCGTGCTGGAGGGCGCGTTCCTGGCGTTGGAGGCCGAATGTGGCGCTTCCGGGAAACGGTCTCTCTTCGAGGCCCTAAAACCTCACCTTTCCGGGGATCCCGACGCAGCGATGTTTGCCGATATCGCACCGCCTCTCGGCATGACCGAGGGATCGCTCAAGGTCGCAGCCCACCGCATGCGCCGGAGATATGGTGAACTCGTGCGGGCGGAAATCGGCCGCACGGTCGACGACCGGGCGGAAGCCATCGACGCGGAACTGGGGCATCTCCAGGAGGTCCTGCGCGGATGAAATCCGAGAACGGCGGTAACCTTCCGCCGGATCCGCTGCTGAACGAAGGGATGGATCCGCTGCCTGCGCCTGCCTGTCGCCGTTGTCGGCGTCCGCTTCCCGGTGGAAGGCTCCACGGGAACTGCGCGGCCTGCCTGCTGGACCTCGCGGGCGACACCGAGGTGCTGGACCGCCGTGGCGCCGAACGGATCCCGGATCGCATCGGCGGCTACGAGCTGATCGCCCCGATCGCCGCGGGCGGCATGGGGGTGGTCTACCGCGCCCGCCAGGAAGGACTCGGCCGCGACATCGCCCTCAAGCTCATCAGCGCCGGCAGGCTGGTCCGACCCGAGCAGGTGCAGCGGTTCTACACCGAGGCCCGGGCCGTCGCCCGGCTCGGACATCCGCACATCGTCCCGGTGCACGATGCGGGCGAGGACGACGGACGCCATTTCCTCGCGATGCCGCTGCTGGAGGGGGGGACGCTTTCCGACCGGATCTCCGGCCTGCCCCCCCAGGGCACGGAGGAACGCCTGGAAACCGCGGCGCGTTGGATGTCCGTCGTGGCCCGCGCGGTGCATCACGCCCACCAGCACGGCGTCCTCCACCGCGACCTGAAGCCCGCCAACATCCTCTTCGACACCGCCGGTCAGCCGCACGTCGCCGACTTCGGCCTCGCCCGGCTCCTGGACGAGGAGAGCGGCCTCACACGGACCCAGGCGCTGCTGGGCACGCCGGACTACCTCGCCCCGGAGGTCGCCCGCGGAGGCGCCGCCGAATCCACCGTCGCGAGCGATGTCTACGGCCTCGGTGCGGTGCTCTATGAACTGCTCAGCGGAAGCCCGCCGTTCTCCTCGCCTACACCGTTGGAGACGCTGCGCCGCGCCTCCGAGGAACGCGCCGTGCCACCCTCCCGCCGCGGACCGCCGCGGGATCGACGTCCCTCGGGTACGGAACAGCGGCTCGACCTGCTCTGCCTGAAGTGCCTGTCGGCGCGGCCCGCGGATCGGTATGCGAGCGCCGCGGAGTTCTCCGACGACCTGGACCGCTGGCTCCGGGGCGACGCGATCCTGGCGCGGCCCGAGTCCCTGTCGGAGACCCTGCTCCGGCACACCCGCCGCAACCCCTACCTCACCCTCGCCCTGCTGGCATTCGCCGCCGCGGTCGCGACCGGTGTCGCCGTGACTTTCTCGCAGGCGAGGGCCAACCGGTTGGACCTCTACGCCGCCGATCTCCACATCGCCTCCGAGTCGGTCACGGAAGGCGACCTCGGATTCGCCCGCGAGCTGCTGGACCGCCACCGGGCCCCTTCCCCGGACTTCGCGTGGAGACTGCTCCGGCGTATGGCGGAGGGCGATCCTCGCTCGCCGGTCGACCGACATCCGTGGATCGTCAACGGCGTCGCATTCTCGCCCGACGGCAGCCGGCTGGTTACGGCGTCGGTGGGTTCCGGCACGGTCGGCGACGCCCTGCACCTGACGCCGCTTTCGCCTGCCGGCCCCACCCGCTCCCTCGGCACCAACGGCGCCCGCAGCCTGGCCTGGTTCCCGGACGGCACCCGGTTCCTCGCCGCCCACGTCGACGGACGGATCCGCATCTGGAACGCCGACGAGGGCCGCGTGGTTTCGGATGTGCCCGGATACTCCGCAGCGATGTCCGCGGACGCCTCGACGTGGGTGACCTGCGAAGGCAACCCGTTCCCGTGGGGCTCGACCCCGGCCGGACCCACCTGGCTCCGGTACCCCGAGTCCGGCGCCCCGGCCCGCAGGCTTCCCGAATCCCGGACGGTGGCCGTGAGCCGCGACGGAAGCCGGGTCGCCGTGAGCGACGCCATCACGGTGATCCACATCCTCGACGGCCGCGACGGTTCCACGATCCGCTCGCTGAAATCGCAGGGAAGGCTTTGGTCCCTGGAATTCTCCCCGGACGGCAGCCGTCTCGCGGCCACCGGTTGGCGTCCCGAGGTGCGGCTCTGGAACCTCGGGGAGACCTCCGGCACGCCCCGACTGCTCACGGGCCATACGCTCTCGACCTGGAAGGCCGCATTCAGCCCGGACGGCTCGCGGCTCGTCACCTCGTCCTCCGAGCAGACCCTCCGTTGGTGGGACGTCCACAGCGGCGAGCCCCTCGGGATCGCCCGCGGACACGGCGGCGAGGTGTGGTGTGTGGCCTTCAGTCCAGATGGCCGTCAGATCGCCAGCGGCGGCAAGGACCGGAACGTGTTCCGCTGGCCTTCCGCCCCGCCAAGGGCTGACCTGTCACTGCCGCATCGAAGTCCGTTGAGGCCGGTCTTCTCCGAGGACGGAAGGCTGCTGGTGACACTTCCCGGAACCGGAGCCGACCCGGGTAGCCGCATCCAATCCCTCGCCGAACCGGCAACCGCGTCTGTCGGCCCCCATGGGACGCCGCTCGCCATCGCAAGGAACGGCGACTGGCTGGTCCAAGAACGGCCCGGGCTTCTCGCCTGGATCCCCGGTGGAATTGCCGGCGCCACCAGCCGCATCCTCGAACTGGAGACCTTCGGTTCCACGCCGCCGAACTTCCTGCAGACGGCGGTTTCGCAGGACCTGAGCCGCTTCGCCGCCGTCGACGCGGAAGGCGAGGTGAAGGTCTGGGAAACCCGCGATGGCCGCATCCGGCATCGGACGCGGATTCCCGCCACCTTGGTCGCCGAGGCCTCCTTCAGCGCGGACAACCGGTGGCTGGCGCTCGCCGCGGAGGAACACGGAGCTTGGCTGGTCCCGATTGGCGGCGGTGAGCCACGGCAACTGGACCGCCACCTGGACCAGG
>CAMASJ010000304.1 GCA_945860685.1 Akkermansia muciniphila | reverse complement strand
GGCGGTTCGGCCTCAACCGGTCCGAACACCGGAAAAAACACACATGTCCGACCTCCTCTCCCAACTGAAGCAGCACAGCGTGGTCGTCGCCGACACCGGCGACTTCGCCGCCATGCGCAAGTACCAGCCCCGCGACGCCACCACGAACCCCAGCCTCCTGCTCAAGGCGGCGACCATGCCGGAGTATGCCGCCGTCGTGGATCGCGCCGTGAAGGACGCCAAGGCCGAGGCCCCGACCGCCGCCGCGGCGTTGGGCCTCACCATGGACAAGCTCGCGGTCGCCTTCGGCATCGAGATCCTCGGGATCGTGCCCAACCGCGTTTCCACCGAGGTGGACGCCCGGCTCTCCTTCGACACCGAGGCCAGCGTCGCCAAGGCCCGCCAGCTGATCTCCTTCTACGAGGCGGCCGGCATCCCGCGCGAACGCATCCTGATCAAGCTCGCCTCCACCTGGGAGGGCATCCAGGCCGCCGCCCGGCTCAAGCAGGACGGCATCCGCTGCAACCTGACCCTGCTCTTCTCCTTCGCCCAGGCGGTCGCCTGCGCCGAGGCAGGCGTGCAGCTCATCTCGCCCTTCGTCGGACGCATCCTCGACTGGCACAAGAAGGCCACCGGCGTGGCCGGCTACGCCCCGGCCGAGGATCCCGGCGTGCTGTCGGTCACCCGGATCTACAACTACTACAAGAAATTCGGCTACACGACCGAGGTCATGGGCGCCTCGTTCCGCAACAAGGAGGAGATCCTCGAGCTGGCGGGTTCCGACCTGCTCACCATCGCGCCGTCGTTGTTGGAAGAGCTGCAGTCGAACACCGGCACCGTGGTGCCGAAGCTCACCCCGGAACACGCCGCGGCGTCCCCGTTGGAGAAGATCCACCTCGACGAGGCCGCGTTCCGCTGGATGCACAACGAGGACCAGATGGCGACGGAGAAGCTGAGCGAAGGCATCCGCCTGTTCGCGGCGGACTCACTGAAGCTGGAGAAGTTCCTCCTGCCGAAGCTCGCCGCCTGAGGCGGAGCGATCCGACGGAAGCGGAGAGGGGACCTCACGCATGACCGCAAAGGCGCCAATGGAAAGCCGGAGCGGCTGTCGCCGGCTGATGTCCAGCGTGGCGTGAGGATCCCTTCTGCGGAAATGGGGTGATGTCTCCGCCGCGGTGGGGACCCGGCGCCGTGGGAGGCCTGGGTCGTTGGGAAAAGGAAAGCCCCGGCGTGAGGCCGGGGCTTTGTTGCAGTACCCAATGAACTCTGAACTGTCTGTCGGACTGACGAACACCGATCGAACCATCCGAAACCTTGGCCGGTGTCCCGGCCGGAAATCGTCGAAGGAGACCTCAGCACCCATCACGCCCGCAGCTGTTCAGGCGGAGCGGGCAGTACGCGGGACAGAACCCGAGGGCACCGGTCAGGAGCGGCACCAGGCCGATCAGGCCGAGCCAGGTTCCGTTGGCGGCACCGAGGGCCAGGATGGCCAGTCCGACGATCACGCGGATCGTGCGGTCGATTTTTCCCAGGTTCTTTTTCATTCGGTTTCCTTTGCTGGGATCACCCTGCGCCGGAACCCCGGGATCCGGCCAACCGCGGATTGGCGGCGACCACGCGCGGATTGCGGTCCGGAAAGGGGCGGCGTCGAAACGATTCCGACGGGGCGAAGATCGACCTCCCACAGGGCCCCCGAGACGTCAGCGGGGCGCCGGTTCCCGGTTCGCTACGGCAATCACCACCCGGGGTAAGACTCCTCGACGGGAATCCAACGGCTTCCTCCCTTCCCCGGCGGCTTTGCGGTTTCGCGTGCCAAACCCTTCTGCACCGACGGCTCAGAAGGCCGGGAAGCCGTCCGCCCAACGCACGCGGAACCACGGGAAGACGACCTCCACCGCGACCACGCCGAGGAACAGCGTGCTGATCACGCCGTTGAGCTTGAAGAATGCGACGTTGATCGATTGCGGGTCCCGTTTGCGTGCGAAGAGATGTTCCAGAAGCAGGAGGATCCCGATCAGCACGAGGCCAAGCCAATAGACGAGCCGGAACGCGGCCACGACGCCGAAGAGGGCCAGCACGCCCCACAACAGCAGATGCGCGATGAAGGCGACCGCGAGGGCGTTCTTCGGACCCCAGCGCACCACCAGCGAATGCAGCCGGTTGCGCCGGTCGAACTCGTAGTCCTGCGTGGCGTAGATGATGTCGAAGCCGAAGAGCCACAGCAGCACCGCCACCGCCATGATCAGCGGGACCACGGCGCTGCGGGAGAGCTGAATCACACCCTGGGAATCCCTCGGGACGAACTCGAATCCGCCCTTCACCGCCAGCCAGGCGCCGACCGGCGCGACGGCGAGCGCGATGCCCAGCCACACGTGGGTGAAGTCGGTGAAGCGCTTGGTGAGCGAGTAGAAGCAGACGAGGAACAGTGCCACCGGCGAGAGTGCGAAGCAGACCGGGTTGAGCGCCCAACTGGCCCCGACCAGCGCGGCACCGCTGAGCACGCACAGGAGGACCGCGCTGCCCAGCGAGATGGCGCCTGCCGGGAGATGCCGTCCGGCGGTGCGCGGATTCAGGGCGTCGAAGCGGCGGTCCACGATCCGGTTGAACGCCATGGCGCAGGTCCGACCGCCGACCATGGCCACGAGGATCAGCAGGAACGTCCGCCAGCCCGGCCAGCCATGGGTTTCACGGGCGGCGAGCAGCATCGCCGCCAGCGCGAAGGGCAGCGCGAAGACCGTGTGGCTGAACTTCACGAAGGAAGCCCAGCGGTTGAGGAGGGAGAACATGACCAAGACGGGGAACGCTCAACGTTCGACATTCAACGTTCAACGCTCAAGAGGCGGTGGGTCGCTCCCGGTTCTGATGTGCCGTCCGGATGCTGGCGCTGAAGATTCGTACCAGCTCGTCGGCGAGGGACAGCACGCGGCCCAGGGCAGCCGATCCCTCGCACCTCCCTCGATGCCGGATCAGGCGGGCCCATCGACGGGTCTCGCGGAGCTCCTTCAGGCAGATCCTCATCTTGTGGATGAAGTCGTCACGAGACTCCGCCGCCTCGGCTTCGCCATGATTGGAGTAGGGGGATGTTCCCGACCGGAGAATCTGTCCTCCCACATGCAGGCCCGCACGTGTCTTGCGGCAACTCCTCGCTCAGGTCGATTGCCGCCGAGGCCAGGACTAGCAGTCGCCCCTCCAAGTCAAATCGGTTGGCATTTCCGCCTTTTCGAGCCGCTCCATCGCCCTTCATGCATTTCCATTCAGCGGACTGCTTACTCCAGTAGCATCGAGCACCCACCGCCCACCCAAGACCTTCGCATCCCTCCCCTGAGCGTTGAGCGTTGAATGTTGAGCGTTGCGTTTCGCCCTCCGATCCATCCTTCCCGATTCGAGATCCGGAACTCCCGATCTCCCTCCTCGGCTCTTCAGCTCCTCAGCCCTTTCAACCTTTCAACCTTTCGCCCCACCCAACCTACTCCGGCTCCTCCCGCCAACGCCGACCGAGCGTGTGCTCCACGCCCATGTGGTCGAGCACCCGCGAGACCACGGTGTCGGCGACCTCCTCGACCGTGGTCGGACGGTGGTAGTAGTGCGGGTTCGCCGGGAGGACGGTCGCCCCGGCCTGCAGCAGCAGCTCGAAATTCTTCACGTGGATCAGCGAGAGCGGCGTCTCCCGCGGCACCAGGATCAGCTTGCGACGCTCCTTCAACACCACGTCCGCACACCGCAACAGGCTGTCCGCACTCAGCCCATGCGCGATCCGCCCCAAGGTCCCCAGGCTGCAGGGGATCACCACCATCACGTCCGGCGGATTCGATCCGCTCGCGAACGGCAGGTTCATCGAGCGATGCCCATGCTGCTGGAATCCTTCCTTCAGCTTCAGCCCTTCCGGAAGCTCCTCCGCCAGGACCTGCTGCGCGTATTGGCTGAACATCACGTGGACCTCGTGCAGGGCGGGATCCAGCTGGTCGAGCATCCGTTGGGCGTAGATCGATCCGCTGGCCCCGGTGATGGCGATAAGAATCCGCATGGTCTCCACACCTTGCCGCGGAATCCCGGGGCGGCCAAATGCCATCGAGACCTCCACCGCTGCGCCCGAACCAGGTCGATCCCCGCACGGGCCATGTCCTCCTCCGACGAAAACTCGTGGAACAACCGGAGTTCGTGGAGGCGCCGTCCTATGGCACCTGAGTGAACAGCGCCATGGAGGAGCCTGTCCGACAGCACGTTGGGACTTCTCGACGCGGCTTCGACTTCGGGTGGCACGGCTCGCGCAGATCGGATCCCGTCGGTGCGGTTCGCCACGAACTCCCGTCCGGACATCGCCAAATGTCGCCCACCATGAACACTCGGAACAGCCCTGAAACGCATTCCCAACGTTCCATTGCAGTGAATGCGACCAGCGGCTTCGGTCGCAGCGGCGGTCTGAGTTTCCCCGGCCTCCCAGAAATCGCCCCTTCCATGAAAACCCTGCTTCGTCGCCTCTCCGTGATCCTCGCCCTCGCCGCCTCGGTGACGTGGCTGGCCTTGGGACGCAACACCGGCTGGACCAAGACCAGCGTCACGACGATGAAGACCGACCCGGTGACCACGCTGGAGTATCCGGTCACGGAGAAGCGGTTCGTGCCGGGCGTTGATCTCCTCGGCCTCTGCCTCACCGGCGCCGGCGTGTTGGCCGGGCTTTCGCTGCTGCGCCTTGGGACCCCTGTGGCCCGCCCCTGATTTCGAACGGAAACCCGTCCCCCTGCCTCCCCACGTCGTCGATTTCCAACCGCGGAAGAAACACCACAAACCCATGAGACTGCACTCCGAGATCCTGTTCGCCCTCGCCACCGCCACCGCCCTTTCGGCCGCTCCCTTGAGCTTCGACTTCAAGGATCCCAAGGGCGTGAACAACGCCGTGTTCAAGCTCGACGCGCCGTTGGAGGCGATCAACGGAACCGCGAGCGGCGTCTCCGGCACCCTGTCCTTCGACCCGGAGAACCCTTCTTCGACCACCGGCTCGATCGTCGTCGGCACCGCGTCGCTGCACGTGGCGAATCCGATGATGAAGGACCACATGCTCGGCGCGCAGTGGCTCGACGCCGCGGCGCATCCCGAGATCCGCTTCGAGATCGCCCGCATCGGGGCGGTGAAGGCCGACGGCGGCAACTTC
>CAMASJ010000303.1 GCA_945860685.1 Akkermansia muciniphila | reverse complement strand
GCGCCATCTGGGATTGGGTCCAGAAGAACATCGACCCCAACCGGGTCCACAACGTGCCGTCGACCGGGACGCCGCTCGGGGATGCCCGGATGCGGAAGATGGAAGCCGAGATCCGGCTCCTTGAGATCGAAGAGAAGGAGAAGCTGGGGCAGCTCGTGCCGGTGGAGGACGCAAAGCAGATCCTTCGGCTGGCCCTGCTGCCGTTCCGGGACAAGCTGGTCGGGATGCCGGATGCGTTGGCCTCGAGGTGCAACCCGGCCGATCCGGAGCATGCCCGGATTGCCTTGGAGGAATGGCGGTCCCAGGTGATGCGGATGGTCCAGAAGGCCGTCGGCGAAGAAGGGAAGGCGGCATGAGCAACCGCAACTTCGAAACCCTGCTGTCGCTGGTGGTGGAAACGTTTGAGCCGCCGGTTGAAGACCTGGTGGCCGACTGGTGCGAGAACCACGTGGTGATACCGCCGCCGCAGTCGAAGGCCTCGGGCCTGATCTCGTTTGCCGGCCGCGACTACATGCGCGAGGCGCTGAACTCGTGGAACACCCGCGGCATCACAGACGTGACGCTCTGCTTCGGCTCCCAGACCGGGAAGACCACGCTCCTGCAATGCGGGGTGGCATACCTCATGGCACGGTCGCCGACCGGGATTGTGTGGGTGATGCCGTCAATCCATCTGGCCGAGTCGTTCTCGACCAACCGCTGGCAGCCCATCGTCCGCGCGACGGACGCCTTGGAGCGCATGATCCCAAAGGGCGGACAGAACCGGCACCTTTTCAAGAAGTGCGAGCAGACCCTCGGCTCCTCCCTGCTGACGTTCCTCGGCGCCAACTCGCCGGCCAACCTGTCGAGCCGTCCGGCCCGAGTGGTGATCCAGGATGAGCAGGACAAGTTCCCGGAAGCCGGCAAGCGGGAGGCCGATGCGTCCAATCTCGCCGACCAGCGTTCGAAGGACTCGGACAATCCCCTTCGGGTGAAGACATCAACGCCGACCGTCACGACGGGACCCATCTGGCAGGCGTTCACGCGCGGCGACCAGCGGCGCTACCACGTACCGTGCCCGCTGTGCCGGAAGCTGGTCGTCCTGATATGGGGCAAAAATTACACGGTGTTCCCGCTCACAGGGAACGAGGCGCCCATCGTCTGGGACAAGGAGGCGAAGCGGCCGAACGGGGATTGGGACGAGGATCGGGTGATGAAGTCCGCTCGCGCCGTGTGCCCACATTGCGGCGGCGACATCGAGGACGGCCGTAAAACGTGGATGCTGCGCGAGTCCAACGGGGCCAAGTGGGTTCCGACGCATCCGGAGATCCAAGGGTATCGGTCCTACCATCTGCCGAGCTGGTACGCACCAGGCGTGCAAACCTCGTTCGGGTCGCTGGCCGTGAAGTTCCTGCGGGAAAAGAAATCCTTTGCCGGACTCCAAGGGTTCATCAACGGCGAGGCGGCCGAACCGTGGGAGAATCAGGACGGGCGCGCGGAGCGTATCGAGGTCATCACGACCCGACCCATCGAAGGTGGCATCCGGCAACTCACCGCCGACGTTCAGGCCGTGGCTCCGTTCTTCTGGTGGGTGGTCCGCGAGTGGGGGCCCGGTGGCGTGTCGCGGTTGGTTGGCGCCGGCTGGTGCGACGACTTCGCGGCTCTGCGGCGGGTACAGCTTCACTTCGGGGTGCATGACCTCGATGTGATGGTCGACTCCGGGTTCAACACACAGACGGTCTACGACGCCTGTTCGCAATGGTCGCAGCCCGTCAGCGGTGTCGTGAAGTACGAGTCCGGCCTTCGGTTCCCGGCAGATGGAACCTCGAGGGCGCCGGCGCTTTTGGGTTGGACTCCTTCCAAGGGTCGCGAGGAGGGCTACAGGTTCACGGCTTCGGACGGAAAGATTCACCCGGTCGGGTTGTCGGCGACTCCGTCCATCCGATCCGACGTGGTCCAACCGTTGGTGATCTTCGACACCGAACACCTCCGGGCCCTGCTGTCCAAGATGCGGCGGCCGGGTGAGGGGACCGCGTTGTGGTCGGTTTGCCAGCTTCCGGCACATGGGGAATTGGAGGGCGTTTGCTTCGTGGGTCCGGACGAATACTGGCGGCATCTGGACAGCCATCAGGTGCGGAACATGCCGGTGGGGCGACTTGGGAAAACCAAGTCCGTCGCAGTCAAGCGCAACAGCCGCTGGCCCGACCATCTCCACGACTGCGAGATCCAGCAGCTTGCTCAAGCGTTCCTTTGGGGGCGCCTGCCGGTCTGATGCGCCACAAGCGTCACAAGCGTCAGAAGTGACACAATTCAAGATTGAGGTCGGACAGCCTTTGTCCCGCACTGGGTGGTGAGTGGCCTACACCGTCGCAACCAAGCGGGCATTCCTTCGCGTCTGCTATGCGGAGCGGGGTGATGCGTCGCTGTCTGCGGCCCTCGATGCCCGCATCATCGCGGCGGCCAAAAAGATCGTGTCCGGGCAGTCGGTGTCCCGGACGTCCTCCCTTGATGTTTCGGTCGAGTTCTCCCAACCCGGGATGGGGGCCCCCGGCACCGATGGTGTCGTCGAGCTGTGGGAAGGCCTTCGGTCGGACTACGACTACGCGGTCACCAGCCTTTCGAGCGACGGCAACAGCAGCCCGACCGACGCGCAGGTCTACGAGCGCATGCTCCGCGACCTCGTGGCTGTCCGCTCGTTCGGCTATGACTTCACCAACCTCCGGCGGGAAGGGGTGGTGGTGTGAAACGCATCTTTGCCCCGCTGGTCGCGTTTTGGCTGCGGCTGACCAACCGCTACGAGGGAGCCGGGTATTCCATGGGCAGGTCGTGGCTGGATTCGAGCTACACCAGCGCGCGCTTCGACATCACCCAGTCGACCCGTGAGCAGATCGTCCGGAAGTCCCGCTACTTCGAGCAGAACTCGGACATCATGCAGCGGGCGGCCGACCTGTTCGAGTGCTACACCGTCGGCCCTTCGTTCCAGATCCAGCCGGCGTCATCGGACCCGGAATGGAATCGGCGCGCCAAGGCATGGTTTGACCGCTGGGCCACGCTTCCGGACGTCGCTTCAAGGCAGCAGCTTTCGACCCTGCTGGGACTTGTTGCCCGCGCCTGGTTCACCGACGGTGAGGTGTTCATCAACAAGACCCGCGGCGACTCCGGCATTCCGCGGCTTCAGATCCTCGAGACCCAACTCTGCCGGACACCCGATGCGCTGAAGGATGATCCGACCGTTCTGGACGGTGTCGAGATTGACGCCCGGACCGGCCGGCCAACGGCCTACTACTTCGGCGACGAAACCAAGCCGGGGCAGTTCTCGGGCATCCGTCGCGTTCCTTCCTACGGCATCATCCATGTGATGGAGCCGTGCCGCCCAGGCCAGATCCGCGGGCTTCCGTTCTGCTACTCGGTCATCAACACACTTCACGATCTGGACGACCTGCAGAAGCTCGAGATGCGAGCGGCAAAGATCGGCGCCTCGGTTGCCAACGTGGCGACCATGAAGACGGGCGAGGTCACGGCGTCGTCGCTGCGCGGGGGCGGCTTGGCTTCCGTGCGACCCGCTGACCGGGCGCAGGCGGTCAAGGACGTGTCCGGCCCCGAGACCATCATTCTCAACGAAGGCGAAACGTTCCAGCAGTTCGCCACCGAACGGCCGAGCCTGAACATGCAGGAGTTTTGGAAGCAGTTGACGATGAAGGTCTGTGCCGGCCTCGGCATTTCCTACGTCCTGCTCTACCCGGAAACCATGCAGGGCACGGTCTACCGGGGCACCCTCGACATGTCGGCGGTCTGGTTTCGGTCCCGGCATGCCGTGATCGCAGCGGCCGCCCAAGACATTTGGGAGTACGTGATCGGCTGGGCCATCAAGAACCCGGGGTTGACCAACCTAGGCGACGCTCCGGAGGACTGGTTCAAGACTTCGATTCGCGCTCCCAGGGCCCCCAACGTCGACGTCGGCCGCAACTCCGCGGCGCAGATCGCGGAGCTGGAGGCGGGCATCACTTCCCCGGAGGAAATCTACGGCCCCCGCGGCTTGGATCCCTACGAGGAGGCCCGCAAAAAGGCTGAGTGGATTCGGAACATCCGGGCCATCGCAACGGAGTACGGCGTGGCACCCGAGGAGATCGCCGCCGGCGTGAAGTCCGCAGCGTCTCCGCAACTCACTGAACCGCGAGGTTTCGCAGCATGAAGAAGCGCAAGATCATCAACTCGTGGTTGAGCGTATCGCCCCGCGCGTCCGCGGACGACGTTCCGACCATCTACATTTTCGACCAGATCGGGAAAGACTGGTGGAGCAACGACGGCGTGTCCGCCAAGGACTTCCAGCAGGCGTTGGCCGAGCTTGGCCCCACCAAGGAACTGGTGGTCGAGATCAACAGCCCCGGCGGCAACGTCTGGGACGGCCTGTCGATCTACAACATGCTGCGCGGCCACGGCGCCAAGGTGACGACCCGGGTGGCCGGTTTGGCGGCTTCGATCGCGTCCATCATCGCCTTGGCCGGCGACACCGTGGAGATGTCCGAGTCGGCCCTCTTCATGATCCACAAGGCGTCCGGCATTCAGGCCGGCAACGCCGACGAGATGCGGAAAATGGCCGAGATGCTCGACAAGCACGACGAGGTGTTGGCCGGGATCTACGTGAAGAAGACCGGAAAGACCGCTGCCAAGGTCACGGAGCTGATGGCCGCGGAGACCTGGTACTCGGGCACCGAGGCCAAGGAACAAGGCTTTGTCGACACACTGGTGAACCTGCCAGCAGCGCAGGCTTCCTTCGATTTTTCGCGGTTCCGGCGAGTGCCGAGCGCCGCGGCAAAACAGACCCCCGCGCCAACCAGTAGCGCCAACACCGAAGAAAACATGAATCGTGAGAAGATTCTCGCGCGCCTGAAGCAGCGCGGGATTTCCATCCCCGAGAACGCGACCGATGACCAACTCATCGCGCTCCTCGAGGGGCCCGCCCCGGTTCCGACGCCCACCCCGGCGCCGGCCCCGGCTGCAACCGCCACCTCTACCGCTCCGGCGCTGACTGCGGAGGCCATCGCTTCCGCCGTTGTCGCGGCTCTCAAGCCGGCCGCGGCTTCCGCCGCTCCTGCCGCTGGGATCCTCGATCCCGGATCCGAACCGGTCGCGAACTCGCGCCGGATCGAGAACCTC
>CAMASJ010000302.1 GCA_945860685.1 Akkermansia muciniphila | reverse complement strand
AACAGGGGCGGCACGGTGGTCGCATACGGCTGCGCCAACACCTCGGACAGCGATCCGGCGATGCCATAGACGTCGATGTAGGCGGCGAGGATGTAGGCAAAGTAGTAGGGGTTCGGCGACGGTTGGTCCTTGAGCAGTTCCTCCGTGGTCACGCCGGCCAGGTCGTAGGCCCCGGCGCCGCCCGCGACGGCCGTGATCGGGAACTCCGCGGAATGGTTGGCCTCCAGTTCGCGCATCGCCGCGAGCGTCGCGTGTCCGCCCTGGGAATAGCCGGTGAGGAAGAGCCGTCCGCTCAACGCCACGCTGTTCGAGGACGTCCATGTCCGCGCCGCCCGCAGCAGGTCGATCGTGGCCGACGCCTCGCTGCCGGCGTGATGGTACGGATGGAATCCCGGCGAATCGCCGAGCCCGAGGTAGTCGGGAAGCACCGCGACGTAGCCCTGCGAGGCGAGGATTGCCCCCAGGTAGCCCTCGGTGTTCAGACGGGACGGCACGTCCTCGCGGACGGTGACCGTCCCATGCAGGTAGCTCACCATCGGACGCGGACCCGTCACGCCGTCGGGGATCATCATCGCCCCGGACGCCTGGGTGCGGAAGCCGTGGGGATCGATGGTCTCGTACACCACCTTGTAGAACCGCACCGCGTTCCTCGCAGAAATGGTGTTGATGCCTTGGAGGGAGAGGACCAGCTGCAGCTCGAACGTCGAGATGGACCGCACGAGGGTCGCCGAGAGGATCTTGCCCCGTTCCGAGGGGTCGGGGATCCCGCGCACGCGGAAGAAGCCGTGGTCGGGCAGGAATTCCGCGGGGACGGTCAGGGTCCTGCCGGAGACGGGGAATCCGACGAACGGAACCGGAGCCCAGTCGCCCGAGGCGAGGTCCCTCCGCAATTCGACCACGAAGCGCATGTCCGGCCGCGAGGCGAACCAGTCGAGACGATAGCCGCCGGCGTCCGGCACGGCGTTGGTGATCCGCACGACGGGCGGGGCGGCGAGGACCCGCGGTGCCACCAGCACCAGGAGTAGGGCGAACAGCCGCAGCGTTCCGGTTCCAAGGCTCATGGGCGCAGGCTACGCGTTTCCCGTTCGCCGGAAAGGGTCTTCCTCCGATGCACCGGGCCGGCGGCTGGAAAGCTCTGCGGATTGCACCTCACGGATCCCGCGGTTCGAGGGCGGGACAGGGCCAACGGGTGAGGAAGTCGAGCATGGCGTCGTGGTCCGGAATTCCGGTCCGCCAGGCTTCGGTCAGGAAGCGGACCGGATAGGACGGCTCGATGGAGCCGACGGTGACCTCGGAACCGGAGACCGCGAACAGGGCTTTCCAGGTGCCGCAGCCGATTTCGAACGGACCGTCGCGCCGCGTCCGGATGCGCCGCGTCCGGTGGGGGGAAGGATCGCGCGAGAGCAGTTCGACCAGGCGCGGTTCGAAGTCCACCGACCAACGTTCACGGAGCCAGTCCAGTTGCTCGCGGGCCAGCGGGGCGAATCCCACCCTGTAGGACGGCGCCTCGCGGCTCAGGGCGTCCACGGCGTCGATCCATCCCGCGGACGCGTCGGGGAAGCTGTCGTAGGACGCCACGTAGGGCTTGATGTCCAGCACCGGGGTTCCTTCTAGCAGGTCGCAGGGCCCGAGGTGGAGGCGCAGCTTCTCCACGTGCAGCAGGCGGACGGGCGTGATGCCGATGGGATTGGGGCGGTGGGGTGAGCGGGTCGAGAGCACGCCACGTCGTTGGGCGGGGCCGCGGGGAGGCAGGACGAGCGGGCGCCAGCTCTCGGCACGGTGGAAGACCCACACGATCCAGATGCGTTCCATGCCCTCGAGGTCGCGGACCGATTCGCGCATGCCGGGCCAGGGTTCCAGTTCCAGCACGCTGGACTCCGCGTCCTTCTCGTCGGGCTGATGCCGCGCCTTGAAGCGCAGGTCCTTGCCCGAGCGCACGTGACCGATCGGACGGAACGTGAAGGGTGCCTCCATCGGCGGACACGCTCGGGAAAACCGGATCCGACCGCAACCGGGTTCGGTCGCGGAACCAGGTCCACTGGGGACACGTCCGTGGGAATCGGGTTGGATCCCGCGGCGTTTGGGTTGGGACGGTTTCCGCCGGCTGAAGCCGGGACTCCATACCCTGAGGATGGTCTCGGCGTCAGGGTGTTCTGCCGATTGCTTTCCTGTCGGAACCACTGGGTCCTCGGACTTGGGACAAAGGGCTCGAAAACTGACGGATAGCGGACGTGTCCCTTGTGGACACAGTGATGCCAACGGGCGTCTGGAGCAGCGCGTGAGCGTCGTGGAGTGCGCGAGTCCGCTCGCGCTTTTCCCGCGAGCCCCAAGGGACACGTCCCACCCAGTACGACGCAGGTGTGAGGGTGTGAGACTCCTGACGTCGTCTCCTACAGGTGCGCGGGGTAGGGGAGCCCCATCTGGGCCACGTTCGCAGGGAACACGAAACGTGGTCCCGGAAGGAGATGCCCCTTTGGCCCGTAGAGTTGGATCCCGCGGCGTTTGGGTTGAGACGGTTTCCGCCGGCTGAAGCCGGGACTCCATACCCTGAATGGGACACGGGCTGGGCGACAGCCGTATCCCTCCTTGGGCGTTGGTTTGAGGGGGGGCGTGGTTCTCCACGGAACGGGGCAAGAGCAGGCTCAACATCGATTGCCACGATTCCGTGGCGATGCATTGCCGGGTTGTCTTGGAGGCGGGGCGGTTCAACCTCGGTCCATGTTGTCGCGCCGCGAATTCGTCCGTGCCACCCCGCTGCTGTTGGGAGCGGTTGCCTCCTCTTCGTCCTCCCTCCTGGCCGGTGCGGCGGAACCGAAGCCGCCGGAGATCGGCCGGAGCAGCCGGAAACCGCGTGCGGGCGACGGAGTCGCGACCCTCGACGTCGGATCGCGGGGCGGGCTCCGCGTGCTCCAGATCACGGACAACCACTACTTCTGCGGCGTGAAGTCCGGCCTGGCGGTGACCGACGGCGACACGGCGACCGAGCGGGATTGGCAGGAGTACGTCCGCATCTACAAGCCGGACCTCATCGTGAGCTCCGGCGACCTGTGGCACGACAACCCCGGTGGCCGGGGCCAGGCCTCGCTGGAATGGGTGTTGCCAAAGCTGGAGCGTCTCGGGGTGCCGTGGGCGATGTGCTGGGGCAACCACGACCAACTCGACCGCTTCCAGAGGGGCCATGACGCGATGGAGGGTGCGGCGAACAGCCTTTACCGCGGCGGCGGGACCCACGGCGACTACCGCATCGACATCCGGGCCGGATCGAAGTCGGCCGGCCGGATCTACCTGATGAACAGCAACCAGTTCGGCCTGACCGCTTGGCAGACGGAGTGGCTGCGGCGGACCCGGGCCTCGTTGAAGCCGGCCGACAACCCGGAGGCCCCGGCGCTGGCGTTCTTCCACATCCCGCTGCTCGAGCAGAAGTCGCTGTTCGCGCTGGGGAAGACGCCAGGTCTGTGGAACGAGGAGGTGTGCAACGAGAAGGAGGCGGGGCAGGCCCTGCCGGTGCTGGCGGAGGGCGGACGGATCCGTGCCTGCTTCTGCGGCCACGACCACACGAACGACTACCTCGTGCGTGCGCGGGACGTGGACCTCGTGTACGGGAGGTCGACCGGCCATTCTGGCTACGGTGGTGAGAGGGTCCGGAAGGGGGCCAAGATCATCGAGTTGGATTTCGCGACCGGCGCCTACACGCAGGTCTCCGTGTTCCCCGACGGCACGCGCTGGACGGCGGTCTAGTCGGCCGCGATCCGGGGAAGGAGGACGGGACTCACGCAAATCCGCAAAGACGCAAACGGAGAGCCGGAGACGGAACCGATGAGGTACTCACCGTCGGGTGGTGGCTTGCTGGGTCGGCAACGTGGCTCCTGAAGTTCCCGGGAGCTTTGGCCAAGCGGAACCTGAATCCGCTGGAGTCGCACCGTGTAGGGACCCCATCTTGGACCGGAATTCCGCATGACCCCGCTCCCGGCACACTCCGACCTGGTCTACGACGTGGGCATGAACAACGGGGACGACTCCGCGTTCTACCTGCGGGCGGGATTCCGGGTCGTGGCGGTGGAGGCCAATCCGTTGTTGTGCCGCGCCGCGGAGAGCCGTTTTTCGGCGGAGATCGCCGCGGGACGCATGACCGTGCTCAACCTCGCCATCTCGGATCGGCCGGGGGAGATCGACTTCTGGGTCAACACGGTGGTGTCGGAATGGAGTTCGCTCATCCGGTCGGTTTCCGAGCGGGCCGGGCATCCGGTGGAACGGATCGTGGTGCCCACCGATTCGTTGGACGCCGTGGTGCGCCGACACGGTTTGCCCCACTACCTGAAGATCGACATCGAGCACGCGGACGTGATGTGCGTGCAGGCGCTCGGGAAGACCGGGCCGACGCCGTTCCTGTCCGTGGAGTTCACCGATGAGTCCCTGATGGGGGAGATCGCCGCGCAGGGCTATCGGCGATTCAAGCTCGTCGAGCAGGTCTCGCATCTGCCCGTCGGGCGTTCGCGCGGTTGGGAGGGGCTTTCGGGAACGATGGGCCGGATCGCCCTCACCGACCGCGGTGCCGTGTTCCGTGCCTTGAGGAAGGTGGTGGGTTTCAACCGCATCCTCTCGATGACCCGGCCGTCCCGGAAATCCGCCGGGCTGGTGTTTCCCGACGGCGCCTCGGGGACATTCGGGGACGACATCCCTTCGGAATGGATGGATCGCGAGGAGACGATGGAGCACTGGCGTCGGCACACCGCGGAATGGACGCGCCACGGCCGCGACTTCTGGTGCGACCTGCACGCGGCGGTTTGAGGAAGCGCTGGAGATTCGCGATTCGCGACCAATGATTCGTGATTTCCGAATCCCACGCCTGACGCTCGTCGCCCGTTGTCCGTGGTTCGTGGTTCGTGGTTCGCCCGGCTGCCTTCCGTGCTCTCCGCTTACCACTCTCTGCTCCCTGCTCAACCGCCCGAACTCACGCCGTGATCGGTCCGAGGCGGCTCAGGCGGAGGACCGGGGCGCCGGCGGCGCGGCTGGCGGCGAGGTCGACCTGGAACTCGGCCATCCAGTCATTGTGGTCCTCCGGGTCGATCAGCACCTGCTGCACCTTCCACGTCGACTTGTCCTCCGAGACCGCCACGTGGGTGTGACGCGCGTTCCGG
>CAMASJ010000301.1 GCA_945860685.1 Akkermansia muciniphila | reverse complement strand
AGGGGATCGATGAAGCCGGCCGCCATCGGGAGCTGGATCCACCCGGGGCCGATGGCCGAGCGGCTGCGGAAGGGCAGGGGCGAGCGACGTTGGAAAGGCTGGATCCGGACGGCGGAGCGGAACGCCTCCGAGACCGACGGCAGGCGTTCCATCAGGCCGTTCCACATGGCTTCGGGATCCTCGTTCCAAAGCGATGCGGCCGCCTCCGGGGTGAGGGCGAACCCGGCGCTGGTCACGTCGTTGTTGAACCGCAGCACCCACATCCATCCGCCGTCGAACAGGTGGTGGAGCGCCGCGTCGTCCGGCGGGAAGGGCGCCGCCTGGAATGCGGGGAACCGGGTCTCCCAACGGTGGACCCCGGTGAAATGGCTCCAGATACCCGTGGTCGCGGGAAGGCCCGGGAAGCGCCCGGCCTCGAGTCCCAGCTGACGATGCAGGAATCCGTCCGGGCCGGAGGCATCGAGGATCCAGCGGGCACGGCAGCGGAAGGGACCGCCGGAGGCCTCGCCCGAAAGTTCCCAGACGTCGCCGTCCCGTTCGACATGGTCCAGGCGTGTCTCATCCTGGTACTCGCATCCCGCCTCGACCGCCTTGCGCTGGAGGAACAGGTCGAAGTCGGGACGATGCCAGTGGGTGTCGGCGACGGCGTCGTTCGGGCTCGCTGCCACCAGCAGCTGCCGGGTCCGCCCGGGGTCGTCGGTCCACGCCTCGCCTACGCGGTGGTGGAAGAAGCTGAATCCACGCTTCAGGCCGCACGCGACCTCGGGATGGGCGGCCTGCCAGGTGCCCCACTTCGAGAACGCCCGCAGCCAAGGCAGGTCGAACCGGTCGGCGAGTTCCTCGAGCACGAGGTTCGAAAGCGGCGTCGAGGATTCCCCGATCGTGAAGCGCGGATGCCTTCCCCGTTCGACCAGCACCACCGAGCGGCCGAGCCGTCGGGCGAGGATGGCCATGAGCGACCCGGCGAAACCCGAGCCCACGATCGCGACGTCGAAGTCGGCGGACATGGCGTCCAGTGTGTGGCCGGGCCCGGCGCGGGCCAAGCCCGGGAGCGGGGGCGCCGTTTGGCCCGAAGCGTCCGGGCACTGTCTTCTCGACGTCCGCAGGCCCTCGGCTACGGTCCACGCGTCATGTCTACCGTCGCGCCGGGGAATCCGGTGGTGCCCCCACAGCCCAAGAAGAAGATCAACCTCCGCCGTCCCGACGTCATGGAGGCGGTGTCCGCGCAGGTCGTGAGCCACTACCGTTCCGAGTTGGTCGAGCGCCTCCGGGCCTCCGGCGGCCGGTTCAGCCACGGCGGCCTGACCATCAAGTTGGCCAAGGAATTCGGCTTCTGCTACGGCGTCGAGCGCGCCATCGACCTCGCCTACGCGGCCCGCAACGTCTTCCCTTCGCCGGTCCGCATCTTCCTTCTCGGCGAGATCATCCACAACCCCGAGGTCAACGACCAGATCCGCGGCCTCGGCATCGTGAGCATCGCCCCGAAGCCGACCGACGCCGAGTTGGAAGCCCTCCACCTCACCTCCGAGGACGTGGTGATCATCCCGGCCTTCGGTACCGAGGTGGGCACGCGCAAGCGGATCGAGGCCTTCGGCTGCCAGACCGTCGACACGACCTGCGGCGACGTGATGAGCGTCTGGAAGCGTGTCCAGCAGTACAGCCGGGAGTCGGTCACCAGCATCATCCACGGCAAGGCCAAGCACGAGGAGACCAAGGCCACCACCTCCCAGGCCACCGCCTACGGCACGGGACACTACCTCGTGGTGTTCGATCTCGCGGAGACGGACTACGTCTGCAGCTACATCCTCCGCGGCGGCGACCGGGAGGAGTTCCTCACCCGCTTCAAGGGTGCCTATTCTCCCGGTTTCGATCCGGACCTGCACCTGGTGACGGTCGGTGTGGCCAACCAGACGACCATGCTCCGCGGGGAGACCGAGGAGGTCCAACGCCGTTTCCGCAAGGCGATGGAGGTCCGCTACGGGGCCGACAGCCTTCCCTCGCACTTCCGGTTCTTCGACACCATCTGCGGTGCCACCCAGGACCGTCAGGACGCCCTGGAGAAGATGCTGCGTGAACCGATGGACCTGCTGATCGTCGTGGGCGGCTACAATTCGTCCAACACGTCGCACCTGGCCGAGATGGGGGAGAAGGTGCTTCCGACCTACTTCATCAAGAACGCCGCGATGATGGAATCGGCGGTGCTCATCCGACACTGGAACCAGCACATCCCCGCCGAGGTGGTGACCGAGAACTGGTACCGGACCACCGGCGAGATGACCGTCGGCATCACCGCCGGCGCGAGCTGCCCGAACAACCTCATCGAGGAGACGATCAAGCGCCTGTTCAAGCTGCGCGGCGTCGACATCACCGAGGCGCTGCGGCACTGAACGAAATGGGATCCGTTCTGGTGCGGGCCTCGGGCATCTGGCGTCGGGTGCCAGGTTCCCATGTACCCAGGGTCTCCGTGTTTGAGGGGGGAGCCGTGATAGGTATTCGTTCTCGCGCAGAGACGCGGAGCTCGCGGAGTTGAGGGCCAACGGGCAGCGATCGACACCCCGAGCGGAAAGCCCTCGGTTCAATGCCTTTTCCCCTTCGCGGTTTGGCGCCTTTGGCGTGAGGGTTCCCTTTGGTTGAGCCCGGCCCTGGGGAATTGCGCGGGCGGGGATTCCGGCGATCCTCCCGGGGCATGATCGTCATCGTTTCCGGCACCAACCGTACGGGCAGCAATACCCGCCGCATCGCCGACCTCGTGTTGGCGGCCTACACCGAGCTGGGCGTCCCGGCACGGATCCTTGACCTCCGTGAGGTCCCTCTCTCGCTGTATTCCCCTGACGCCTACGCCGCCAAGCCCCCGGATTTCGAGCCCTTCGCGAAGGCGGTCCTCGACGCCCACGGTCTGGTGGTCGTCACCCCGGAATACAACGGGTCGTTCCCCGGCGTGTTGAAGGTGTTCATCGACCACCTGAAGTTCCCCGAGAGCTTCGAGTCGAAGCCGGTCTGCTTCGTCGGACTCGCCGCCGGCATCTGGGGAGCGCTGCGGAGCGTGGAGCAGCTCCAGCAGATCTTCGGATACCGCAACGCCCACATCTTCCCGTCGCGTGTCTTCATGCCGGGCATCGGCGGATTGATCGACGACGCCGGCGCGCTCAAGGACCCGGAGCTGCAGGGCCGCCTGCGTCGGCAGGCCGAGGGATTCGCCGGCTTCGTCGGCCGCGTCCGCGGAGGCACGGCTTGAATATCCGCAGGTGCGTCCGTGCGCTGACGGTCCTGCTGGGGACGCTCGCCGGCATGATGGCCGGTTGTTCCCGCTCCGATTCGGGGACGGTCGCGGTCGCCGTCCCGGCGGCGCCGGCCTTCCCGGCCGGGGCCAACGCCTGGAACGGCACCGACAAGGTGGTCCTGTCCGAGGAGGAGTGGAAGGGGAGGCTGTCGGCGGAACGGTTCCGCGTGCTCCGGAAGCATGGCACAGAGGCCGCGTTCTCCGGTGACCTGTGGAACCAGCATGCGTCCGGGACCTACCGTTGCGCCGGTTGCGGCCTCGACCTGTTCCATTCCGACACCAAGTTCGAGTCCGGCACCGGCTGGCCCAGCTTCTGGAAGCCGCTTGAGGCGCGGAACGTCGGCACCACCTCCGACCGCAGCTTCTTCATGAACCGCACCGAGGTGCATTGCGCCCGCTGCGAGGGGCATCTCGGACACGTGTTCGAAGACGGTCCGCCTCCGACCGGCCTGCGTTACTGCCTCAATTCGGCTGCGCTGGTGTTCGAGGCGAAACGGCCGTGAGCCGCGGGTCCGGGGAGTCTTCCGCCACGGGGAGTGGACTCCTCCCGTCCGGCGGATAGCCTGAGCGTCGATGACCCCACCGATGCCGAAAAGGAATCCGTGGCCGCGACGGCTGACGACCTTGGCCGCGTTGGTGATGGCCCTCGTCAGCGTCGTCTGGTCCACGCGCACGATCCGTCGCCATCTGTGGGAGTCCCGGAGGGAGGCGATGTGGGAGGAGATGCGTCGGCCACAGCGAGGGAATCCGGCCTGGGTCGAGCCGGTCCGCAAGCCTCCGGTCCTGGCGCTCGCGGCCTTGGGTTCGCGGCGCGATACCACGTCGCTCGACGATGCCGCGCTCTACGGGACGACCAACGTCTGGACCGTGCACCTGCGCATTCCGCAGGATCAGGCCGAGGCCCTCGAACCCCGTTACGTCGAGCCCTTGGACCGTTCCTGGATGGGCGGCGGGCGGTTCGATCTCCGCAACCCCGGCGCGAGCCGGAACGGACTCTCGGGCGTCCGGGGAATCGAGTTCGATTGGGTGCGTGCGACGGTGGAGTTCGAGGACCGCACCTACTCCGACGCCGCGGTGCGTCACAAGGGGAACGGCACCTTCCTGAGGTCCGAAGGAACCACAAAGCGTCCGTACAAGGTCGACCTCGACAAGTTCACCAAGGGACGGGAGCTGGCGGGCCGGAACACGTTGAACTTCGCCAACCTCGTCGTGGACGACTCCTGCATGCACGACGCCTTGGGATATGAGTTCTTCCGGAACGCAGGCGTTCCTGCGCCGCGGACCGCGTATGCCCGGCTCTTCCGGAGCACGGGCACCTCGGGGCCGGAGTACCTGGGCGTCTATGCGCTGGTGGAGAACCTCGATTCGGACTTCGCCGCGAGGCGGTTCGGCACGCGCAAGGGCGTCGTGTTCAAGCCGGTGACCACCGAGCTTTTCTCCGACCTCGGTGACGACTGGTCGGCCTACGAAGGCATCTACGACCCGAAGAGCCGGCCGAGCGAGGCACAGAAGCGGCGGGTGATCGGATTGGCCCGGCTCGTGACCTCCGCGGAGGACGCCGCCTTCGCCGCACGGATCGGGGAGTTCGTCGAGATGGACGAGTTCGCGCGGTTCCTCGCCGGCATGGTGCTGCTTTCGAGCTACGACGGATTCCTCAACAACGGACAGAACTTCTGCCTGTGGCTGCATCCGCAGACCGGGCGATTCCAGTTCCTTCCGTGGGACCTCGACAACGCCTGGGGGAAGTTCGGCTGGGTGGGCTCGGCTTCGGACCGCGCGCGGGCCGACATCCGCAGGCCGTGGATGGGACGACACCGTTTCCTCGAGCGCATGTGGGAGGTGCCGGGATTCGAGGAGCG
>CAMASJ010000300.1 GCA_945860685.1 Akkermansia muciniphila | reverse complement strand
CTCCCTCCACCGGGGATGGACTTTCCGCAGTGAACCAACAACCATCAACCAACGCTTAGGACTCTCGAACCCCCTGGAGCAGTTTCGGAGGCCCGGTCAGCGGGAGGACCTGTGGGACGCCCGTGACCCGATAGCCGGACGGAAAAAGCGCGAAGTCGGGCGCTAGCCGACGACACTTTGGGGAACCATTCGTGCGGCCGTTGAGCCGTGTCCGTGGAAGGGTTCGGGTGCGAACCCCTACAAACCCTGTTTGTCGCCCGTCGTGTCGGGGTGGGTTCAAGGACGCGGAGGGGTTGTCCTTGAGGCGTAGTCGTGCGATTCCCCCGGGCATCGCCCGGCCGGGTCCTTTGCCGGAAGGCGTCGCCGCATGGTACGATGAGGGAATGGAAACGACCCAATACATCGTCCGGGTCCACCCGGCGGCCGAAGGCGGATTCTGGGCGGAAGTACCGGCCTTGCCCGGCTGCTTCAGCCATGGTCATTCGGTGGAAGTCGTGACGTCCCGGGTGCGCGAAACCATCGAGTACCACCTGGCCGAATTGGCTTTGGTGGGAGAACGGCCACCGGTGGAGAAGTCGCCACGCCGATCGTATGCGATCCCGGTCACGGTGCGCGCGCCGCGTCTGGCGTGAGCCGCTCTAAAAGTGCGGGCACCTTCCACTCACCACACGTTTGAAGATACGCACGGACGTCCTCCTGCCAGGTAGCTTTGTCAAAGTCAGCGGCAAGGAACCAACACGTCTCATCGGCCAACAGAGGGTAAATGCCCGCCGTGAGTTTGCCCGTTAAATGGTCATGGATAACCTGGCCGGTCAGCGGGAAGTATTCCTGCGGCTCGTCCGAAAACTTGGGAAACGGTTTGCCCCAAACCTTTCGACAAGCTGGGGAGTAACCCGCCCTTCCGTCGCGCCCTTCCCACCGCACGGCATAAACGTCCTCGCGCCCTCGGAATAGGCGGAAGAAAAACGCGACCTTCTCTTCCGGAATGGACTTGGCAGTGAGCGAGCCTGTTGGGGCGTGCGAAAAAGCGGGCGGCACGGCAACCTCCGAAACCGATGATTCCAATCGGCCCCGCAATTGTCGGTTCTCCTCGCGTAGGCGTTCGCACTCCGCAAGGGCTTCAGCAAGTTTTGTCTCATTGGAGTCGGATGCGCTCATGGTCACCCGTTGATGTCACAGGCTTAAGCTGCTGAAGAATCGAGCAACTACCTCAAATTGCCCCTCCATCTCGGGTGCAAGTCCGCATTCGGCTGCCATCTCTGAGAAGGGCTTTGACCAGGAAGCGGGAGGTGCCCCGAGTGCAGGTGGAATGTCGTGCGTCTTCCTGCGTTGGAACGTCTCATGAATCGCCTTCGGCAGACGGGCGGCATTCATGCCAGTTCGTTCGATCAGCAAAACCAAATCGACCAAATCCTTCACGCGAGTGTTTTCCCGTCCCACCCTTGGCAGGGTGTAGGCGTGCAGTTTTTCGGCGAACTGTTCCTCGGGTGAAACCGCCCGGAAAGTCGCGCTGGTGATACCCGCAAATCCAAGCCAATCCCGCCCCGCGAGGTTTTCGTAAGGCTCGCGCAACACATCCCCTGCGCTCACGTCCAAGTGGAACTTCACGAACGAGCGCCCAGCCAATCGCGCATCAACCGGGAATCGAGCACCGCCATAAGGCGCTGCGTCCAAATCCTGGACAGCATCACCAAATACAAAAGTGAAGAAATCGCCCAAGTCCAACAGCCCAACCTCGCGCAACGCTTCGAGAACTGTTGAGGCATTGGCATCCCAATCCAGATTCGGTATCGGGAGTTGCTTCAATGCGAGATCCATGTCGCGTGTGGTGCGAGCTGTCCTCAGGCGCAACTCCATCGCGTAGCCGCCTTTCAAGAGCCACGGTCCGTCCGGATTCTCAAATAGTCGGCAAAGCAGGCGGTCAAACGCGGCCTGTCGGCGCAGTCGTTGGAGATCGATACCTTCTTCCTGTGCCAGACGTTTCATCCGGTCTTCCAACGCAACCCGGAAGGCAGTTGCCGAGGCATATTGGCGCGGTGCCTTCATTGGGTGTTCTTGGTAAGCAGTTCATAGAACCACTGCGGAAAGCGCGCCTTGCGGCCTAGGTCTGAGATTTCCCGTGCAGTAATGAGTCCACGTCGTCTCCCTTCCATCAGCGCTTGCTCCACGATGTCGCGGGAAGTGGATTCTGCGGCCGCCAGATCAGCGACGCTGCGGAGTGGGCAAGTCACGGCGAATCCTTGCCGTGGTTCGACGTCTTTCTGGTTGAGATCGGCGCGGTGCAGCACCAGCACGTCTGGGGTTTTTGCAGTTCGTCGAAATGCGGTTGGGACCGTCATGTGGAGTTTGGAGGGGTTCACATCGGAGAGGTCGTGGATGCTGAGCGCGGTCTGGTGTGAGTAGACCCCTTCAGGTTCGCCCGTTCTGTTGCGGGACCAAAGGGAGTAGATGACGAGCTGTTCCTCAGACGATTGCGGAAAACGCGTCAACCGATAGACGCCTCGTTCAGCCCGCACCCAGTTTCCTGATTTGACGTGATGTGCCTGACTGCCGAGTTGGTATCCTGCCTCCGTCGCCTGCTTGGACGTGAAATGGCCTTGCTGCCCTTCCGCAATGGCGAAGAGCAGGTCGGCTGCGGTTTTGGCGGCACTCGTCACCCCTCAAACATACAAGCAGGTTGTATAAACGTGCAATATCGGATTGCGTGGGACTTGGATGAATCTCAGTGGAAGGTGAGGTTCCCGAGGGCAGCAGGAAGGCAAACCTACGCCGCACCCCCTGGTGGTCAGGTTGTTCGGTGGCCAAGCAGGTGAGCAGGGTGACATCCACAGTGAGTGACCAGGGGCATCGGCGGTGGTGGGCCGGGGCCGAGATAGCCTTGCTGCTACGGGGCGACGGGCCTGAGTCGTGCCGCCTTCGCCCGGCTGAATAGCGTCCATCCGGACGCGGAGCACGCCTTTCGCCCACCCCAACACAACCGCCCAAAGACCTGCTTCCGGAGGCACCACGACTGGTGGATCTGCTCCCAGCCCTTGGGACAGACCGGATATGCCAACGGCGACCCTGTTTCTTCTGGCCTAGACTCCATTCGAAACCATGGGCGCCGGAAAAGCAGCTGAGGAACATGAAGTTCGAGGAGGTCCTGCTGAAGCGGGAGCTCGACCAGGCGCTCAACGCGAAGGAATTCGCGATCCTCGCCGGGGTCTCTTACTCCATCGCCCGGCAGTGGTTCCGGTTGCCGGGATTCCCCGCCTTCCGCGGCTTCGTCTTCTGGAGTGACTTCATCGAATGGCGGAAAGGGCAGTTCCGCTCCGATGGCCTACCTGTCCTTTCCAGTGCTCCCGTTCCGAGCAGTCCTATGGGCAATCCACCGCTGGTCGGACTTCCGGAGAGGGCTGCCCGGATTCTTCGCGAGGCGGGCTAGGTCGGACGAATCCGTCCGAGGCTACCGAACTCCGAGCGGGGAAGAATCGATGCGTGGGCCGACCTTGATTCGGTCTGCCGCGGTCTGTCAGCCCGGCTCCCAGCACCACAGACCGAGCGCCCCATTTCCGGTCCGCCTTGGGGAGGAAATGCCGACGACAACCCGGCCAAGACGGACCCCGGATTCGGGACGCCTGGGAATCGAACTCCGGCGGAAAGGCCGCTCGTGAGAATTTTTTTTGAGGGATGCCGAGCTGGCTGGAGGAGCCCTCAGTTACTTGCACTTCTTCGTAAGTGCTTGATACTCAATGGAGCGGGTGAAGGGAATCGAACCCTCGTCTCAGGCTTGGGAAGCCCACATTCTACCATTGAACCACACCCGCTTCCTGTCGGCATCGCCGATGGGCCTTTTCTAAGCCACTCCCGCCTCAGGTTCAAGGGCGGGTTCGGGGTCAAAGGAGGCTATGAGTTCCCAGTTCCTCGTTTTCAGTTTTCGGTGGGGAGGCGGTTGAGCAGAGAGCGGGGAGCAGGGAGCGAAAAGCTGGGCGATGGAGGCCGCAAACCACGGACAACGGGCGACGGGCACCTTCCTCCATGTCCACGGCGCTGGGTCAGTTGGCCGGCTCGCGGACGGGAATCAACAGCACTTTGTCCACCCGGTGGCCGTCCATGTCGATGACCTCCACGTCGTAGCCGTGCAGGCGGAAGGTGTCGCCTTCCTGGGGAACATGGCCGAGGTGCCTCATCACGAAGCCGGCGAAGGTCTCGTAGTCCCGCTCCGCCCGCGGATGCAGCGGGAATCCCGTCACCGTCCGCTCGAATTCATCGGCCCCCAACATGCCGTCCACCAGCCACGAGCCGTCCTCGCGCCGCAACGCCCGGGGGCGCGCCCGCATCTCGACGGTCGGCAGTTCCCCGATGATCGCCTCCATGATGTCGTGCAACGACACCAGCCCGGTGATGCCGCCGAACTCGTCGGCGACCAGCGCGACGTGTCGGCCGCTCTGCTTGAACTTCTCGAGCAGCGTCGTCGCCGACAGTCCCGCTGGAACCACGAGCGGCGGCGTCATCAGGTTCCGGACATGCACCGCGGCACCGGCCGCGAGGTTCGCGTAGATCGACTTCACGCTGACCACGCCGACCACATGGTCTCGATTGCCTTCGTACACCGGGAAGGTGGTGTGGCTGCTCACGACGATCCGATGCCAGATCGCCTCGTGGGGATCGTCGACATTCACCCAGATGATCTTCGCCCGCGGCGTCATCAGGTCGCGGACGGGGATCCGGTCCAGGGCGAGCACGCGTTCGACCATGTTGGACTCGGAAGGCAGGAACACGCCGGCGCGCAGCCCCTCGCGCACCAGGAGGTTCACCTCGTCCTCGCTGACGGCGACCTCGGCCGCGGGCTTGATGCGCAGGAGCGCGAGAAGGGCGTCGGTGGAGACGCCGAGGAGCGTGACCAATGGCGAGGCGACGCGGGAGAGCAGGCGCATGGGTCCCGCCAAGGCGCGGGCGATGCCCTCGGGGTTCCCAAGGCCGAGTCGTTTGGGAAGCAGTTCGCCGAGGACGAGGGTCAGGAAGGTGAGCAGTCCGACGGACCGGGCCTCCGAAACTGCTCCAGGGGGTTCGAGAGTCCTAAGCGTTGGTTGATGGTTGTTGGTTCACTGCGGAAAGTCCATCCCCGGTGGAGGGAGGGCGGAGCCCGACCGGAGCCGGGGATGGACGGTGATTCTTGGCGAAGGCC
>CAMASJ010000299.1 GCA_945860685.1 Akkermansia muciniphila | reverse complement strand
GCGCCGCCGCCTTCTGGAGGGTCATGATGTCAAAGAACCGGTTGGTCAGCTCGGGGCCGTGGACTTTGTCGAATTCCGCCTGGGTCACCTTGGGCAACCGCGCCGCCAGGTCCGCCGTGAAGCGCACGAACAGACGACGCTGGAGCCGTTCGATGACCACGAACGCCAACGCCCGGATCGACGCGTACAGGAACAGGAAGGTCCCCAGAACCGCCGCCAGAACCAGAAGGGCCTGCACATAAACCCTCTGCTGCCCGCCGAACGCGATGTTGCTGACCATCGCGTCCACCGCCAACGGGATGGACAGATACAACAGCCCCGTCGCCACCGCATACCAAAAGAGGGTCCAAAGGTCCTTCTGCTCCAGCCGAGCCAGGGACCGGACGCGGTCGAGCGGTGACGGATGAACATGCGCCTGGAAGTGCTCCTTGCCCAAGGCCCCGACCGAATCCGAAGGCATCCCCGAAGGTCCCACCGCGTCGGCAGGCAAGGCGGCCTCGACCAACAGGCACGAAATCGGTGCGCCAGTACCGCCCAGGAGCTTCTCAAGAGCCCCAACGGTGACGTCCCGCGTGCGCCCCAGCTGCTCCAGGCCGTCCACCCGCACCCGGAACCAACCGCGTCGGACCACGATCAGCCATTCGTGCCCCGGTGACGCGGCCGGCCGATGGAGGACGATCGGGGTGTCCGCCCGCGCATGGTGGACCACATCGGCCAAAGACATGGACACCGGACGCGCTCTCAGTCCAATGGCGGCGACCGCGGCGGCAAGGGAATCCAGCGGTGCGGCTCCGGAAGCGGCAGCTTCGCGGATGCATTCGCGGATCTCCGCCGGCATGCGCTCGATCCCACACCAGTAGGCCAGTCGACAGCACACCGCCTCAATCGCTTCAGCGGTGGAGGTCGCTGGCTTGGCTTCGTTGTTGGATCCCACTTGATTCGAGGTTCGCAATTGCGGGCGGCAGCACCCGCACGCTCCCCGGCAAACCGCCGTTAACCTGTTGTGCTTGCCCCGTGTGTCAAGGGGGCTACGGCCGTTTCATGGCTTTCCCGTTTCCCAGACCCCCACGCCACTCCGTTGGCACAGTTTCCAGTTTCGCCTGCGGCTTTCAGGTCCTAGCGTGCCTCCACCAACCCGCATGGCCGACACCGAATCGCCTTCATCGACACCTTGGTGGCAGGTGGTCCTGGTGGGACGCAACCCTCGGACGACGCTCCTGCGCCTCTTCGTAACCGCCATTCTGGTCTACTTCGGCTTCAAGGCTTCCGTGCAACCGATCGTCGTCAGCGGCGTCAGCATGCTGCCCACCTACCGCGACGGCCGAAGGCTTTTCGTCAACAAACTTGCCTTCCGCGTTTCCCCGCCCAAACGCGGCGACGTCGTCGCCATCCGTGAGGCCGGCAACCAGCTCTTCCTCCTTAAGCGAATCATCGCCCTACCCGGCGAACGCATCCGCATCCGCGCCGGCCAGGTGTTCATCGACGACGGAGCCCTTGAGGAACCCTATCTCCGCCCGCCCGCACCCGGTGTGCGCAACCCCGCCGCGTGGGAGGTCCAGGAACTGGAACTCGGCCCGGACGAGTTGTACGTCATCGGCGACAACCGTTCCATGCGCCGCGAGGACCACTACTTCGGCCGCGTGAACTGCGAGCGCGTCGTCGGCCGTCTGATCAATCCATGAAGTCGCCCCTGGTCCGGATCACCTTCTTCCTCGCGGTCGCGGCGGCCGTGACTCTGTTCATCCGCCTGCTCCCGACCGAGGAGGACCGCATCCGCGTCGTCCTCCTCAAGGCGCAGCGCGCGGTCTCCTCCGAAGGCCGCCCCAACACCCCCATCGACGCCCTCGCCCGCGCCGGCGAGATCGCCGGCTGCATCACCCGCGACGTGGTGATCCAAGTCGACGTCTTCGGACTCGGATCCGGAACCATCCAGGGTGCCGACGAGGTCCGCGCCGCCGCGGCATCGCTGCCACAGCAGTTCCCCGGGCTGAAGGTCCAGATCGACGAGATCAAGGTCGTCATCGACGGCCCCGACGCCGCACATGGTTCCTTCGTCGCTTCCACCGCCCTTCCCGGCGGACGCAAGGGCGAGGGCGGTGCCCAGGAGTTCAACGTCCGGTTCCGTAAGTTCGAAGGTCGCTGGTACATGTCCCGCATCGAGACCGTCCGCACCCTTCAGCAACGCTGAGCCCTCCCTGCCCGGCTCCCTCTCCGCGGACTCCGCGCCTCCGCGGGCTTCTCCTCCCGAACTCCCCCTTGCCCACAGGCCCATCTGGTCGGAGGGTCTTCCCGTTGAACTCGTCCCGATGAAGGAAGCCTACATCGCCGCCAAGGAACGCTGGGCCCGCAAGATGGCGGGCACCGCCAAGCTGGAAGTCCGCTCCACCGACCGCCTTCCCCCAGGCCAACGGCAGGTGCACAACTTCCCCGTCCTAGACCTCGGCGTGAAACCCGAGGTGCCAACCGACCGCTGGGAACTGCGCATCGGCGGCCTCGTCGAGAACCCGGTCTCCCTCTCTTGGCAGGACTTCCTCGCCTTGCCACGGTTCCGCGACACCTCCGACTTCCATTGCGTCACCACCTGGAGCCAGTTCGACATGCAGTGGGAAGGCGTCGCCTTCTTCACCCTCGCAGACCTCGTCAAGCCCAAGCCCAACGCCTCCCACGTCTTCTTCAAGAGCTACGACGGCTACTCGACCAACAACCCTCTCGAGGTCTGCCTCGATGACGACGTCCTCATCGCCCATTGTTGGAATGGTCAACCCTTGGCGGTCGACCATGGCGGCCCCGCCCGCGTGATCATACCCAAGAAGTACGCCTGGAAGGGCGCCAAGTGGATCCGGGAGATCACCTTCATGGACCGAGACATCCTCGGCTTCTGGGAGTTGCGCGGATATTCCAACACCGCGGATCCGTGGACCGAGGATCGCCATTCCTGATTCTCTTCCTTTCACTCAAGTCTTTGGCGTACTGTCTCTTACGCCACTCCGATTCCGAATCCCCACATTCCGGACAGGACTATTGCCTTCTGTGACAACCAAGTTACGGTTTGGTCACTCGGATGAAACACATCGTGGAAACACTGGATCGGATGGCGCTGCGCGTGCTCTCCGTGGGTCTCGCCGCCTTGTTCGTCGGGATGCTCTCCATCGGAGCCGGCGTTTTGGTCGCCCACGGCCAGACGGCCAGTGCGGGCATGGCCATCGCCGGAGCCGGAGCCCTGACTTCCCTGCTTTGCGGCTTTTGGGTGATGCGCCGGGACTGATCCCGACCTCCCCGCCGCAACGGCACCCCTGCTCAGTCGCGCGGCCGTACCACAGCCTGTCCGCTTCGCCGGACACCGTTGCCTTGGACCTTCGGTCCGGGCCACCGTCACCCCGATGCCCCAGCCGGCCAAAAACGGCCCCGCCTTGCCGCTCCGGCGTCGTTTCCGCTACCTTGCCGTCGCCTGCTCCCTCTCTGTTCTGCTCGGCCTGACCCTGCGACTCCTCCTGTTCGAAGGCCCTTACCGACCGGTCGAACCGCTGTCCGACGACGGCATCGTCGACATCCATTGCCACGCGGCCGGCATCGGCGCCGGCGGATCGGGATGCCGCGTCTCACCGGCGCTTCAGGGCAGCTACAAGTTCGGCATCTACCTCAAGGCCTTCGGAACCTCCCGCGAGGAACTCGCCGCCCAAGGCGACGACGTCCTCGTCGACCGCATCGCCGAACGTCTCCGGAACTCGCGGCGTGTCGGGAAGGCGGTGCTACTGGCCATGGACGGTTCGGTCGGTCCGGATGGCGAACTGGACGCCGCGCGAACCGAGGTCTTCGTTCCCAACGAATTCGTGATCGCCGGCGTCCGACGTCATCCGGACCGACTTCTTTTCGGCGCCTCCATCCATCCTCGTCGCAAGGACGCCCTGGAACGCCTCGACCGCTGCGCCCGCGACGGCGCCGTGTTGGTGAAATGGATCCCCAGCATCATGGACATCGATCCCGCCGATCCCGCGCTCGACCCGTTCTATCGACGCATGAAGGAACTCGGCATGCCGCTGTTGACCCACACCGGTCAGGAACGCTCCTTCACCGGAGCCCGCGATGAACTCTGCGATCCGATGCGCTTGCGCCGGCCCCTCGCCATGGGCTTGACCGTCATCGCCGCACACATCGCCTCCACCGGCTCCAACGAGGGCCAACGCGACACCGACCGCCTCCGCGTCCTGATGGCGGAGTTCCCGAATCTCCATTCCGAGATCTCGTCGCTCACCCAGGCCAACAAGATCGGCTACCTCAGGGAGGCTTTGGCACATCCCGAGTTCCGCGGACGCCTCTGCTACGGATCCGACTATCCCCTCGTCAACACGGCCCTCGTGTCGCCGTGGCTCTATCCCCTGCAGCTCACCCGGTCCGAGATGGCCCGCATCGCCGCAATCCCGAATCCTTGGGATGCCGACATCGCCCTCAAGGAGGCGTTGGGGGTCCCGCCCGACATCTTCCGTCGCACCGCGACCCTGCTGCGCAAGGTTCCTGATTCCTGATTCCCAATCCTCCCAGCGCTCGATGTTGTCTCATCAAAACATCGACACGGATTTCACGGATGGACTTGGAGCGGACTTTTCCCCAGACGCCCTTCTGAGCCCCATTCCCTGCTCCCAGCTCGGTGGTCCCTGGTCCCTGCTCTTCGCTTCCCGGCCTTCGCTCCCACCGAAACGTGGGGTATGCTGGACCCGTGTCCGAGATCGAATCCCGATTGCTGATCCTCCGAGAACGCATCGCCGCCGCCTGTGCGCGCGCGGGTCGCGATCCCTCCTCGGTGGCACTCATGGGCGTGAGCAAAAACCATCCGCCCGCGTCCGTCGCCGAGGCCGCCCGCTGCGGTCTCCAGCTGTTCGGCGAGAACCGCATCCAGGAAGCCAAGGCCAAGATCCCCGCGTGCGCCGCCGATCTCGA
Source organism: Akkermansia muciniphila (assembly GCA_945860685.1). Classification (GTDB taxonomy): domain Bacteria; phylum Verrucomicrobiota; class Verrucomicrobiia; order Limisphaerales; family UBA9464; genus SXXZ01. The sequence goes on along the minus strand of CAMASJ010000299.1, from coordinate 281 downwards.
ATGGCACTTCATAGGCCACCTCCAATCCAACAAGGTCCGCGACGCCGTCGACCTGTTCCGTGTCGTCCAAGGCGTCGACACGTCGGATATCGCCGAGGCCCTCGCCAAACAGGCCGCCAAGCGGGATCGCATCCAGCCGGTGCTGCTCGAGGTCAACGTCTCCGGCGAGCGGTCGAAGTTCGGCTGGGATCCGGACCGCCTCATCGAAGCCCTGCCGAGTCTCGGCGGGATGGACCGCCTGGCGATCCGCGGCCTGATGACCATTGCCCCCTACGCCGAGG
>CAMASJ010000298.1 GCA_945860685.1 Akkermansia muciniphila | reverse complement strand
GCCCTGCTCGCCCCGGACGCCCGGATGGAGAAGCTGGCCGAGGGCTTCACCTGGTCCGAGGGCCCCGTCTGGCGCAGCGCCTCCGCCGACCTCCTGTTCTCCGACGTCCCGAAGAACCGCATCCATCGCTGGTCGGAAACGGACGGTCTCTCCGTCTTCCTTGAACCCAGCGGCTACACGGGCCATGCGCTGAAGTTCCGGGAACCCGGCTCCAACGGTCTCGCCACGGACCGCGCTGGCAATCTGCTGGTCTGCCAGCACGGCGACCGGCGGATCTCCCGCCTACGGTCCGACGGGACCTTTGAACCGCTCGCGGAGTTCGTGAACGGCCGGCGCCTCAACTCGCCGAACGACCTCTGTGTCGCCGCCAACGGGGACATCTACTTCACGGATCCTCCCTACGGACACGAGGGGCTCGACGCCAGCCCACTCAAGGAACTCCTCTTCAACGGGGTCTATCTGCGTCGCCGGAACGGGGAACTGGTCCTCCTGACCGATCGGATCCCCTTCCCCAACGGGATCGCCCTCTCGCCCGACGGCAGGACCCTCTACGTGAACCAGTCCGATCCCAGGTCCCCGGTCATCACCGCATTCCCGGTGAAGCCGGATGGGACGGTCGGCGACGGCTCCACCTTCTTTGACGCCTCCCCCCTGATGCCGGGCCGCAAGGGGCTGCCGGACGGCTTGAAGGTCGACGAACGCGGCAACCTGTGGTCAAGCGGTCCCGGCGGCATCCTGGTCATCTCGCCGGCGGGCAAGCTGCTGGGCATCCTCGACACCGGGGTGCCGACGGCCAACTGCAACTGGGGAGACGACGGCAGGACCCTCTACATCACCGCCGACACCCAACTGCTGCGCATCCGCACGCTCGTGCGTGGCGCCGGCTGGGATCGACACTGAAGCACCACCGGAGGCCTTGTCGCCTTCCCGTTGTGACTCCATCGTCGTCGGGTCCGCCATGGCCAAACCTCCCCGACGTTCCAAGTCCTCGCTGAAAGGGCGCTTCCTCCTCGACGGAGGAACCCTCGCGGGGACTTTCTTCCATCGGACGGTGGTGCTGGTTTGCGAGCACAACGCGGAAGGGGCCTTCGGATTGGTCCTCAACCGGCCCAGCGGGAGCCGACTCGACGATGTGCTGAACGTGGAAGTGCCGCCCAGGCTACAGGGCCTGCCGATCTTCAACGGGGGCCCGGTTCAGCCGGCGGCGCTCAGCTATCTGGTCACCCACCCGGCCCTGAAGGGAGGCAATGTCCTTCCAAGGCTCGTGCTGGGGCATGACCTCGAGGCCTTGCTCCAGTTGGGCGCAGAACCCGCCGAGGGACTGCGGCTCCGCACGTTTGCCGGATACGCCGGTTGGGCGCCGGGGCAACTCGATGACGAGGTGGCCCGGAATTCCTGGATCACCCGCAAGGCGACACTGGATCTCATCTACCAGGAGCCCGCCGAGTCGCTTTGGCGGGAGGTTCTCCGCCACAGCCGTGACTGGCGCGACCGTCTTCTCGGGGATTCCCCGGACTCCTTGTCCCGAAACTGATCCGTGAATCGGTCCCTGCTCTTCTTCGCCATGCCCAGCGAGGCGGCCCCATTTCTCCGCGAAATGCGGCGGCTCGGGCGCCAGGCGACGTCGGCGCCCCTTCCCGATGCGGCCGCAGGGGGCAGGCGGTACCGCTCCGGTGATCTCGAGATCTGGGTCACGGGGATCGGCCACTCCAACGCCGTCGCCGTCGGAACCATGGCGCTCGACACCGTCCAACCGGAACGGGTGGTCACCGCCGGCGTGGGTGGGGCCCTGCGGCCGGGAATGAAGGTGGGCGACGTGATCCACGACGCCGAGGAACAAACCGGACTCGCCGGGCCCCTTTCCACCCTCGGCAGCCGCGCCGGACTGTGTGCCCTTTCCCGGACCGTCGTCGTCACTGCGGCGCAGAAGTCGGCCCTGTTCCTGTCCACCGGAGCGGACATCGTGGACATGGAATCCGGCGCGATACGGGAGCTGTGCCGCCTTCGGTCGATCCCCTCCGCCACCGTCCGATCCGTCTCCGACCAAGCCGAAGCCGATCTGCCGTTGGACTTCAACCGCGTCTACACCGGCTCGATGAAGCTGTCGCCGGCACGGTTGGCCTGGGAGATCCTGCGGCGCCCGTCCGCCGTTCCAGGCCTGATCCGCTTGGGAAGCCATGCGGCCCTGGCCTCGAAGCGACTTGCCCACATCCTGGCCGCGGCGCTTTGAGCCCGGAACCGACTGTCCCGCGGAATCCGCGTGCCTCCCGACCGGCCTCTGTGGTTAGTTCCGGCGCACATTATGGGCTCGATCAAATTCGGCACCGACGGCTGGCGCGCGGTCATCGGCGAGGACTTCACCTTTGCCAACCTCGACCGCGTGTCGCAGGCGACGGCGGACTTTTGGAAAGCCAATCCGGTCGAGGGCGCGGATCCCCGGAAGGTCGTGGTGGGATACGACCGTCGTTTCCTCTCCGACCAGTTCGCAGCCCGGGTGGCGGAAGTCCTCGCCGGGAACGGCTTCATCGTCACCTTGACCGACCGTCCCACGCCGACCCCGAGCGTTTCGTTCGAGGTGAAGCGCCAGAAGGCCATCGGTGGCGTCATGCTCACCGCCAGCCACAACCCGCCTTCCTTCAACGGATTCAAGCTCAAGGCCTGGTACGGCGGCTCCGCCGAGCCTGCCATCTGCCAGGCGGTGGAAGCCCTCCTGGACGCCTCTCCGGTGAAGACCATGCCGCTGGCCGAGGCCCGCAAGTCCGGCGCGGTGTCGGTGAAGGACATCCGCAAGGCGCACTACGCGGCACTCAAGAAGCTCGTGGATTTCCCGCTGATCGCCGCCTCGAAGCTGAAGTTCGCCCATGAGGCGCTCTACGGGGTCGGCGCCGGCTGCTTCGACGAACTGCTGGAGGGGACGACCTGTCGGGTCACCACCATCAACGCCGAACACAATCCCGGTTTCGGCGGGATCAACCCGGAGCCCATCGCCCGGAACTACGTCAACTCGATCCCGTTCCTGAAGAAGCATCCGCACGACATCTGCCTGGTCACGGATGGCGACGCCGATCGCGTCGGCGGGCTCATGGGAGACGGCGCACCCCTGACCACCCACCAGATCATCTGCCTGCTGCTGCAGCACTACGTGAAGAACCGGGGGATGCATGGCCGCGTCGTCAAGGCGCTGACGACCACCTCCATGGTCGACGTCATGTGTGACAAGCTGGGCCTGGAACTCGTCGAGACCGGGGTCGGGTTCAAATACATCGCTTCGGAGATCATCAAGTGCGGCGTGCTGCTGGGCTTTGAGGAAAGCGGCGGGATCGGCTTCCCCGGCCACATCCCGGAACGCGACGGCATCGCGGCCGGCCTGGTCCTGCTGGAACTGCTGGCGATGGAGAAGAAGCCCCTCAAAACCCTGCTGGCCCAGTTGGAGAAGCAGTACGGAACCTTCCGCTACGCCCGGATCGACACCCACTTCCCGCTCGAGAAGAGGGCGGCCCTCATGGAGCACTGCAAGACCCGGCCACCGGCGAAGCTGCTGAAGTCGCCGGTCACCGAAGTGAAGTCGTTCGATGGCGTGAAGTTCATCGCCAAGGACGCCTCATGGCTGATGCTCCGCGGATCAGGAACCGAACCGATCCTGCGCATCTACGCCGAGGCCAAGTCCGACGCCGACGCGGCGGCCCTGCTCAAGCTGGGCGTGAAGATCACCAAGGAAGTCTGATCCGGTCATCGGGAACGGGTTTGGGCCTCACCCAAAACGGCAAGGCGCCAACGGGGAGCTGGATCCGAGGCCGAAATGACCGCCACTGGCCCGGATGTCGGATTGGCCGCCTCGAAGTCCGGGATTCCGTTTCCTTGACTCGCGGCCGGGTGACTTGGCGTGAGGGTCCCTTCGGCTTTGGGCCTCACCCCTTTCGCTCGGCCGTGGCAGGAAGGTGCCAGTTGGTCAGTAGGCGCCCGCGGCTTCCGAGTGGCCTTGGACGATCGCCACGCCGGAACTGGTCCCGAGGCGGTTGGCTCCCGCCTCGATCATGGCCAAGGCGGTCGCCACGTCCCGGATTCCCCCACTGGCCTTCACCCCGATCTTGGGCCCGACGGCTTCGCGCATCAGGCGGATGTCTTCCACAGTGGCTCCCCCGCCGGAGAAACCGGTGGAAGTCTTCACGAAGCGGGCTCCAGCCTCCACGGCCAGGCTGCATCCCAACTGCTTTTGCTCCAGGGAGAGGAGCGCGGTCTCCAGGATCACCTTGACCGGCACTCCCTGGGCCGCCTCCACCACGTCCCGGATCTCGCGGAGGACATAGCGGTCGTCGCCATCGCGAAGGCGGCCGATGTTGAGGACCAGGTCGATCTCCTGGGCTCCCAGGTCGATCACCCCTTCGGTCTCGAAACGCTTGGCATCGGAATCCATCGCCCCCAGGGGAAAGCCCACAACCGCGGCGACCTTGACCTCCGAGTCCTCGAGCAGCGCGGCCGCCTGTGCGACCCGGGAACCGTTCACGCAGACGCTCCAGAAGCCGTGCTCAAGGGCCTCGGCGCAAAGCTTGGCGATGTCGGTGGCCAAGGCATCCGGCTTCAACAGGGTGTGGTCGATGTGACGGGCGAGATCGCGGGCGCTCAGCTGCATGGCGGGAGAATCCGACGTGGACGCCGAGGGTTCAAGCAGGCGGTTCACGTTCCGTGGGGAAGACCGAATCCGTTCCTCGACGCCGTCCCGTCGCCGGGACGGGAGGCCAACCAAGGAAAAAGGCCGGCCCCGACAATCGGGACCGGCCTTGAAGGGGAACCGGATCCACGGGGATCCGATTTCCAGGGCTCAGAACTTCTTGCTCAGCTCCATGTAGTAGAAGCGGCCACGGAGGTCGGCGTACTGACGGTCGACGTTGCTCTCGAAGGCCGTGAAGAACGCGGGCGGACGCTCGTCGAACAGGTTGTTGATGCCGAAGGAGAAGTCGGCCTCGATCTTCGGGATCGTGTAGCGCGTGCGCAGGTCGAAGGTGTGGTAGTCACGTCCTTCGCGGATGTCCGGCGGGTTGCCGTCGATGGTCTCGAAGTTCTGACCGCTCTGGTCCTCGCGGTAGCCGGCGGTGTAGTTCCATGCCAGACCGGCGAAGTACCGCTCGAACTCCCAGGAGAGGGACATCGTGGAGCGGTACTCCGGGAAGCCGACGTCGGCCAAGGCCGCGCCGGAGGCCCAGAACGATCCGAGGTAGTCGATCGGAGCCGATC
>CAMASJ010000297.1 GCA_945860685.1 Akkermansia muciniphila | reverse complement strand
GCCAGCGCCGGCGACTTCGTGAAGTCCGGCGCGCCGCTCTTCCGCCTGGTGAACGATGCCGTGCTCAAGTTCATCGTCCAGGCCCCCGAGAGCCATGCCCCGAAGGTGGTGAAGGAACTTCCGGTGGTCTTCACTGTCGACGCCTATCCCGGGCGACGGTTCGAAGGACGCGTCTTCCTCGTCAGCCCGCAGGTCAACCAATCCACCCGGATGTTCGACTTCGGCGCCCTTGTGCCGAACGCCGACCGTGCGTTGAAGGCCGGCACCTTCGCCCGGGGCGAACTGCTACTCGAAAAGGACGTCCCCACGGTCACCGTCCCGCTGGACTCGCTCGTGGTTGGGTCCGGGGTCTCGCGGGTGTTCGTGGTTACCAACGGCGTCGCCTCGTCGCGCATCGTCCGCCCAGGACGGACCGTGGGCGACCGGCAGGAGATCCTCGAAGGACTTCGGTCCGGTGAACAGGTCGTCACCACCGGCCAGGGCAAGCTCGTCGACGGCTCCCCCGTCCGCATCAAGGAATGAGCGCCCACGATCCACACCCGCCTTCCCCGGGCCCCGCCGTCGGAGGCATGGGACTCGTCGACGTCTGCATCCGTCGTCCTGTCTTCGCGACGATGATGAACGTCCTGCTGGTGGTCGTCGGCTGGTTCGCCTACGGCCGTCTCGGCGTGGAACAGGTTCCCAACGTCGAACCCCCCATCATCACGGTCACCACCACCCTGCGCGGCGCCTCCCCCGAGGAGGTGGAGACCTCGGTCACGAAGCCCCTTGAGGAGATCATCAACACGGTCGAGGGGATCGAGGAACTGAGCTCCTCCAGCCGGGAGGGCGTTTCCACGATCACCGCGCAGTTCTACCTCGAACGCAACCGCGACCAGGCCGCACAGGACGTCCGTGACAAGGTCAACTCGGTCCGTGCCCGCCTTCCGGCGGCCGTGGAGACGCCGATCGTCGACAAGTTCGAGGCCGACGCCGCACCGGTCCTCACCGTCGCGGTCAGCGCGCCGAGGGAGCTGAAGGAACTGACCTTCCTGGTGGACCGCCAGCTCAAGCAGAACCTGGAGACCGTCCCCGATGTCGGCGCGATCACCCTCGTCGGCGCCCGTGTCCGTGCGGTGCAGGTGGCGGTGGACACCGACCGTCTCCGGCAGTTCGGCCTGGACGTCGGCGACATCCGGCGCGCCCTCGGCGAGCAGAACATCGAGACACCCGGCGGGCGCGTGCAGCAGTCGGGCCGCGAACTCGTCCTGCGCACCCTCGGCCGCATGGGCAGCGTCGAGGAGTTCTCCCGCCTCATCGTGGCCGATCCCGGCGGACAGCCCGTCTACCTATCGCAGGTGGCGACGGTCTCCGACGACGTCGAGGAGCCCCGTTCCCTCGCGCGGTTGAACGGCACCAACAGCGTCTCCCTGGTGGTCCGGAAGCAGAGCGGTTCCAACGCGGTGAAGCTCATCGACGCGGTCAAGGCCCGGATGGAGTCGCTCCGACCGGTGCTGCCGGAGGACTTCCAGCTCACCGTCATCCGTGACCAGTCGATCTTCATCCGGCGCAACCTGAACGAGATCTCCTTCCACCTGGTCCTCGGCATGATCCTGGTGGCCGGCACGGTCCACCTCTTCCTCCACGACTGGCGCGGCACCCTGATCGCCAGCGTGGCCATCCCGGCCTCGATCGTCGCCACCTTCGCCCTGATGAAGGCGATGGACTACACGATCAACAACTCGACGATGCTCGCGTTGACCTTCGCCGTGGGCGTGGTGATCGACGACGCCATCGTGGTGCTCGAGAACATCCACCGGACGATGGAGGAACGTGGTCTCGGCGCCCTGGAGGCCGCGCTGGTGGGCACCCGGGAGATCGCCTTGGCCGTCCTCGCCACCACGATGTCGCTGGTGGTCATCTTCCTGCCGCTGGCCTTCATGAAGGGCCGCACCGGAATGTTCTTCAGCAGCTTCGGCGTCACCGTCGCCTTCGCGATCCTGGTCTCGCTCTTCGTCAGCTTCACCCTCACCCCGATGCTGGCCGCGCGGTTCCTGAGGCACACGACCGACGAGAAGGCCCGGCTGAAGAAGGCCCAAGGCGGTCCGCTGATGCGCCGCATCGGGGACCTCTACATGGGCGTGCTGCGGTGGAGCCTCCGCCACCGCTGGGTGGTGATGCTCGCCAGCGCCCTCTGCGTCGCCGCGGTCTGGCCCATGTTCAAGATGAGCCGGTTCACCTTCATGCCGCAGGACGACTCCAGCGAGTTCGAGATCTCGATCAACCTGCCGGAAGGCGCCTCCCTGGCGAAGACCGCTGCGGTCACCGCGGAGATCGAGTCGGCGCTCAAGGCCCTGCGGATCGCAGGAGAGCCGGTCATCACCGACACGCTCGTGACGATCGGCACGACGAGCGGACGCCTCGGGAAGGGGGAAGGGGACGTCACCCAGGCCGGCTTCTACTGCCGTCTGCCTCAGCTTGGGGGGCATTGGGAACAGTGGACCGGCAAGTCGCGGCGCTGGGACCAGTCGGTGGCGATGGGCATGGCCCGGAAGGTCCTCGCCGCCTATCCGGACCTCCGGTCGTCGGTGTCGACCATCTCGCCGATCGGTGGAGGCGGCGGCCGCAACGCCGAACTGTCCTTCAACATCGTGGGTCCCGACCTCAATCGGCTGACGGACTACGCGGCGCAGCTGGTCGAGATCCTCCGGCGCGACCCCGGCTTGGCCGACGTCGACACCACGCTTTCCAACCGCAAGCCCGAGGTGCAGGTCCACATCGACCGGGACAAGGCCAGCCAGTTCGGCCTGCGGATCGGCGACATCTCGACCGCGCTTCGGACGCTGGTCGGCGGGGAGATCGTCGGCACCTTCAAGGAGAACGACGAGCAGTACGACGTGTGGCTCCGTGCGGACACCGCGGACCGGTCCACCGCCGAGGCGCTGCAGAACATCTACGTCCGTACGCGTCCGGCCTCGGCCCAGGGACGTCCCGAGATGGTGCCGCTGGGGAACTTCGTCCGCTTCGAGGAGGCGCGCGGCCCCAACCAGATCGACCGCTTCCAGCGCCAGCGCCGCGTGACGCTCGTGGCCAACCTCGGGACCTATTCCCTCGGCGAGGCGGTGGACGCCTCGCTCAAGGCCGCCGCGGGTCTCAACCTCCCCGCGGACTACTCCGTCGCGATGGTAGGGCGGGCGAAGCAGTTGCAGGAGACGCTGCACAACTTCGGCATCTCGTTCCTGATCGCCGTGGTTTTCATGTACATGGTGCTCGCCGCCCAGTTCGAACACTTCGTGTATCCGATCTCGATCCTCCTCGCCGTGCCCCTGGCCCTGCCTTTCGCGCTCGCCTGGATGGTGATCCTCGACGAACCGCTCAACATCTACGCGATCTTCGGCCTGTTCATGCTCGTCGGCATCGTGAAGAAGAACGGCATCATGCAGGTGGACTACACCAACGTCCTCCGCGCCCGAGGCATGCCCCGCGACGCGGCCATCCTCGAGGCCAATCGCGTCCGCCTGAGGCCCATCCTGATGACCACCATGCTGCTGGTCGTCTCCATGATCCCCATCGCCCTCGGGGCCGGTCCCGGTGCCGCAGGCCGGGCCTCCATGGCCAAGGTCATCATCGGCGGCCAGATGCTCTGCCTCCTCCTCACCCTCCTGGTTACCCCGGTCAGCTACTCGATCTTCGACGACTGGGGCCGCGGCGTGTTCCGGCGGAAGCGGTCGGCCTGAAAGGGGCCGGTTTGGTTCAGTAGCCATGCCCGCGCAGCGCAACGGATCGGACGAACGATCCGCGGAACACCCAGACAGCCCTCCACGTTCCGACATCACCGGACACGGTGGAGAATGTCGGAGCGTTGCCGGAACGAGATTCTCCTCCCATCACGTTGAACCCGTGTTACTTCGGGTACACCCCTGCTGCACCGTTTCCGACCCATTCCTGGGTCACTTCAACAGGAGCAGTTTCAGTCCCCGGACCCGCCTGAATTCCCCGGCGTTGGCCGTGACCAGGGTGGCCCCGATGCTCCGGGCTTGGGCGGCGATCAGGAGGTCGAGCGGTCCGATGGGCGTGCCGGCGGACTCCAGTTCGGCGCGGATCCCGGCGTAGTGCAGGGCCGCATCGGCGTTGAAGTCGACGACCTGGAAGTGCATCAGAAACGCCTTGAGGCGCTGGGCCTGGTGCGGATGGGTTTCCAGGTTCTTTTGCACCCCGGTCCAAAGTTCCGCGGCCACGATCACCGGAATGCCTGTGACCGCGGGATCGGGAAGCTTCCCGAGTCCCGGCCTGTTCCGCAGCACCGGTATGCAGGCGCTGGAATCGAGGAGGAAGGACGGCGTCACCGGGGAGGCGGAGGTCAGAGCCCCGGGATCGGCCGCTCGTGTTCAACCGGACGCGGAGGCGGCTCGGGAAAGTCCCCGCCTTCCGGAAACGTCTCTGCCAGATTGCGCGCGATCTCGGCAAAGGAATGGAACTTCGCGGCCGGAAGCGGCGTGAGGACCACCTCGTCACCGTGACGCTCGATCCGGACCTCCTTGCCCTCAAAACGAAAGGCCTTGGGAAGGCGCACCGCTTGGCTGCCTCCGTGCTGGAATAGCTTCGCAGTCGGCATGGATACATTTTGTATCTACGGATCCCCTGCGTCAAGACGACGGTCGGCGCAGGACGCGCGGTCCCACCTTCCTCTGCGTTTCCGCGCGGCAGGCACCGCGAATCCGGGACCCGTCGATCCACCGCACCGCATCGGGCTTTTCCACTCCGAATTTCCCGGTAGCGTCCGCGTCCGTGTTCCCCGTGACCGTCTCCCGCTCCGCCATCCTGTCCACCGTCGTCCTCGCCGCGACCCTGTGTTCGACGACGGCGCTCCGGGCCGCCGACGAGGAGCTGAACCTGGGCGTCCGCACCACGGACCCGCGTCCGCCGGCCGACCAGCGTTCGCAGTTCCGTCTGCCCGCGGGGTTCGAGATCCAGCTCGTGGCCTCGGAACCGGACATCAACAAGCCGATGAACCTGGCCTTCGACGCGACGGGAAGGCTCTGGGTCACCACCAGCATCGAGTATCCATGGCCGGCGCCCGCGGACCGGACCGGCAGGGATCGGCTGATGATCTTCGAGGACTTCGGACCGGACGGGAAGGCGGGGAAGGTGACCGAGTTCGCCAGCGGCCTGAACATCCCCATCGGCGTCCATCCTTTCCGGGGCGGCGACGGGCGGTGGAAGGCGGTGGTCTGGAGCATCCCCAACATCTGGCTGCTCGAGGACACCGACGGCGACGGCAAGGCCGACAA
>CAMASJ010000296.1 GCA_945860685.1 Akkermansia muciniphila | reverse complement strand
CTGGCCCTTGCGGAGTTCGTTCGCGTTGACTGCCATAAAATTGGAAAACGGTTTTTCCGGCGGAGTGTCTGCCGGAAGGAGCGGTCAGGCTATCGGGGAACCGAGGGCTGGCAAGTGTCCAGTTCCGGGGGGGCGTGGCCACGGAGACGCGGAGGACACGGAGAGGAGTCCGATCCTCCGCTTCCCATCCGTCCTATCGATCCCATCGGTACCATCCCCTTCGAAAGGACAAGACCCGCCGCCGGGATGGATTCCGGCGGCTATCCTCCCAGCCGTTTCAGGACGCCCCTTCGTTTCACCAGGTTCTTGTAGTCCCGCTGAACGGAACTGGATCCGGCCAGCCAGCAGCGGAGGCTGGGGAGTCGGAGGTCCTAGGTTTTGCCGGAAAATGAAACGCGGCACCTGCCGTCGGGGGCGGGTGCCGCGTCAATGGGAAGGTTGTTTCCGGGATGCGGTTCAGGCGCCGTACTTGTCGAACATCTTGGCGTTGGCCTGCATGAGGCGGATCAGGTACTTGGCCTCGAACACGCTCAGCGAGCCGCTGTTGGCGCCGGTCTCGGTGAAGCGGTCCAGCTTGTCGCTGCCGCTCAGCTCGGAGTGCAGCAACACCGGCTGCGGATGCCAGGAATGGCCCTTCGCCGCCGCGGGCGTCGAATGGTCGCCGGTGATGGCGATGACGTCCGGCTTCTTGGCCAGGAAGATCGGCAGCGCCGCGTCGAAGTCCTCGATGGCCTTCACCTTCGCGGCGAAGTTGCCGTCCTCACCGGCCTTGTCGGTGTACTTGAAGTGGATGAAGAAGAAGTCGTAGTTGTCGTACTCCTTCACGTAGCGCTCGAACTGCTGGGCGATGGTCTCGGCACCCTCGATCTTGGTCATGCCGACCAGCTGGCTCAGACCCTTGTACATCGGGTACACGGCGATGGCGGCGGCCTTCAGGCCGTAGCGCTGCTCGAAGGTGGGGATGTCGGGCTGGTGCGCCACGCCGCGCATCAGGAAGCCGTTGGCGGTCTTCTCCTTGGCCAGCAGCGGCAGGGCGAGCTTGTAGAAGTCGGCGATCAGCTTCGCGACCTTCTTCTGGCCGGCGTTGTCAGGATCGGTCGGCTTGGACTCGGCGATGGGCAGTCCCTCGCGGTTCGGGTCGGTGTCGGTCAGGGGGCCTTCGAGGCCCTTGCCGCGGAAAACGATGACGAACCGGTGCTCCTTGCCGGGATAGATGAGCACCTCGGTGGTGCCGACCTTCTTGATCTTGGAGGAGAGGATGCCGCAGAGGCGCTCGCACACCTCGGTGGCGATGCGGCCGGCGCGGCGGTCGGTGACGATGCCCTTGGCGTCGAGCGTGCAGAAGTTGGCGCGGGCGGCGACGTCGCCGTTCTTCAGCTCGATGCCGAGTCCGAGGGTCTCGATGACGCCGCGGCCGACTTCCCACTCGATGGGGTCGTACCCGAACAGTGCGAGGTGGCCGGGACCGGAGCCGGGGGTGATGCCCGGGGCGACCGGGATCATGCGGCCCTGGGCGCAGCCGGAGCGGGTGAGGGCGTCGAGGTTGGGGGTTTTCGCCGCTTCCAGCGGGGTCAGCCAACCTTGGGATTTGGTGGCCAGGTCGCCCAGCCCGTCCAGGACGATGAGGGCCATCTTGGCACCGGTCTTGACCTGGAGTTTCGCGTACACGTCGTCGAGTTTGCTCATGGGAAAATCCAAAAAGGGGTTGTTCTTGGCGGGACCGTCCCGGGCAACCGGGTTTCCCGCCGAGGGACCGCGAAGTTGTTGTTCGGCCGGACCAGCGTCAACGCTGCATTGGGGGAGGGAGAGGAGAGGTTGAAGGGATGAAGGGTTGGAGCGGGGGAGAGGAGGCGAGGGGAGTTGTCAGGGGTCGTTGCCGGTGATGCGGGAGCGGATGGCTTCGGTGGTGCCTTCGACGATTTCCCCGCCGACGTCGCCGATCACCCGCACCTGGCGGCGGACCGCGCGGAAGGAGTCCCGGGTCAGGCCGAGGAAGGCGCGGGGGGAGAGGACCGTCTGGGCGGCTCCGGTGAGGAGGAGCAGCGGGTTGAGCTCCGGCATCCGGCGCATGGAATCCCAGACCGCGCCCGGCGCCTCGGCCCGTTCCTCGCGCACCCAGTCCAACAGGCGCACGCTGGTCAGGCATCCGATCATCGAGCCCAGGATCAGCACATGGTAGTCGCGGATGGTCTGGCCGAGGAAGGTGCCGAGGACGTCCGGCACCACCTTGAGCACCATGCCTCCGAGCAGCGGTCCGAGGGCGGTCAGGGCGCTGCTGAGTGCGAGGAACACGGCCACATACGGGGCCTTGTTCGCGGGCGACAGCTTGATCATCAGCTGGAACTGGCAGAGCTGGAATCCGGCGGTGGTGGCGCCGACCACGAGGTAGCCGACCGCGAGGTGCCAGAACAGGCGTTCACCGGCAAACGTCCACGAGGCGATGCCCGTGAGCGCCCAGAGGGTCGAGGCCACGTAGAGCACCGGCTTGCTGCCGAAGCGGTCGCAAAGCCATCCCCAGGCCTTGAGGGTCATCAGGCCGCCCACGCCGCCGAGTGCGGTGAGCAGGCCGATCTCGCCCATCGAACGTCCGAGGCCTTGGACGAGGAACACCGTGTAGAAGGGTTGCCCGAGATTGAGAAGGAGTCCCCAGACGCCGATGTAGGCGACCAGCTTGAGGTAGTTGAAATCCTGAAGCGGCGTCGCGAGCTCGGACCAGTCGGGCGGATTGGCGGCCCGGGTGGTGACCGAGGGCGGGAATTTCATCCGGGTCAGGTAGAACAGGCCGGTCATGCGGGCGAGGCCCGCGGCGGCGAAGATCCATCCGAACACGGTCAGCGAGTTGCCGCTCCGGCCGACGATCCAGCTGACGACGAGCACCACCAGCAGCGTCCAGAATCCGAACACCCAGTTGCGGCGGCCGTAGAAGCGCCCGGCAAGCCGGTCGGGGACCACCTCGGCGATGGCGGCGGACCAGGAGACGGATCCGAGGCTGTTGGCGAGGGTGGCGACGGTGAGCAGGACCATGAAGGTCCAGTCCCGAGCCCGATCGCCCTGGAACGGCAGGAGCGAGACGAACCCCTATGGAAGCGCGCTGAAGATGAAGGTCAGCATCATGATCTCGTGGAGCGAGAGACGCCGGCGCAACCACGTCATGAGGAGAGGTTGGACGAGGTTGCAGAGGTGGGGCAGGGCGGCCATGAAGCCGACGCCGGCGGGGCCCCATCCCAGGGCGGCTGCGGCGAAGGCGATGACGAACGGGAAGCTCGGCATCGTGAGGTTCAGCATCGGGACGCTGAAGCTCGCCTCGATGGTCGAGGCCTTGAGTGTGAGAAGCAGTTCGCGGTGTCGGAAGCGGTTCATGAGGCGCCGCGTCCAGCGCCGCAGGCGACGTTTCCTCCCGGCTCCCGGCGGGTCAAGATGAGGTTCGTACACCCTGTTCCGCCATCTCAATTCGCCGCCAAGCCGATCCCCTTCTACCTCCTACTCCTACTCTTACTCTTACTCTTAATCTTAATCTTAATCTTCTCCCAATCTCCGGATGAATGGAATCGGAGAGATGGGGATTGGGAGCAAGAGTAAGAGTACGATTAAGAGTAAGAATAAGGGTAAGACCGTGATGCGGCCTACCAGCCGGGATGCCCTGCTGTCAGGGCCCGGTCCAGATGGGTGTAGCCGCCGTCGACGTGCAGGAACTGGCCGGTGACGTGGGAAGCCCGGGGAGAGGCGAGGAAGAGCACGGCGTCGGCGATCTCGGCAGGCGTGGTGAGGCGGTGTCCGAGCGGGACCATGCGCTCGATGGTGTTGCGGGCCGCCTCGGGATCCTCCTGGGAGGCGAACCAACGGCGGTACTGGTCGGTGTCGCATTCGGCCGGGACCACGGCGTTCACCCGGACACCGTGCGGGGCGAGGGCGACGGCCCATTCACGCGTGAGGGCATTCACGGCGCCCTTGGCGGCGGCATAGCCCGAGGTGGAACCCTGGCCGGTCTCGGCGACCTTGGAGCTGATGTTGACGATCGTTCCGCGGGACTCGATCAGGGCCTCGCGGGCGTGATGGGACAGGGCGAAGACGTGGAGGAGATTGCGGCGGAGCGAGGCCATGAAGTCGGCAGGCGAGCCGGCCAGGGACACGGCATCGTTGACCCCGGCGTTGTTGACCAGGATGTCGAGCCGGCCGGCCTCGCGGAGGAGCGTGGAGACCAGCTCCAAGCAGAAGCCGGTGTCGGAGAGGTCGCCCTCGACGAAGACCGAGCGGGGAAGCGCCAGGGCGAGGTCGCGGCCGCGGTCGGCATTGCGGTCGGCGAACCAGACCCGGGCGCCTTCCGCGGCGAAGGCCCGAACCAGCGCCTCGCCGATGCCGGCCGCGCCTCCGGTGATGAGGACCACGCGGTCCTGGAGATCGAGGTTCATTGGGGAGTTCGGGTGCCTGGCTTCGGGCTTCTGACGTCAGGGATCACACCGCCACGGCGCCCTTGATCGCCGGATGCGGGTCGTAGCCGGCGAGGGTGAAGTCCTCGTAGACGAAGTCCTTCAGCTCCCGGCGCTCCGGATTCAGGGTCATCGTGGGCAGCGCGCGCGGTTCCCGGGAGAGCTGCAGTTTCACCTGGTCGAGGTGGTTCGAGGAGATGTGCAGGTCGCCGAAGGTGTGGACGAAGTCGCCGGGCTGGAGTCCGGTGACCTGTGCGACCATGAGGGTCAACAGCGCGTAGCTGGCGATGTTGAAGGGCACGCCAAGGAACAGGTCGGCGCTGCGCTGGTAGAGCTGGCAGCTGAGGCGTCCTTCCGAGACGTAGAACTGGAACAGCGTGTGGCACGGCGGCAAGGCCATGGCGTCGACCTCGGAGGGGTTCCAGGCCGAGACGATCAGGCGCCGGCTGTCGGGATTGCGCCGGATCTGGGAAACGACGTTGTCGATCTGGTTCACCGACCGGCCGTCGGCCCCGCGCCAGTCGGTCCATTGGGCTCCGTAGACACGGCCGAGATTCCCTTCGGCGTCGGCCCATTCGTTCCAGATGGTCACGCCGCGTTCCTGGAGCCAGCGGACGTTGGTGTCGCCGCGGAGGAACCAGAGCAGCTCATGGAGGATGCTCTTGAGGTGGACCTTCTTGGTGGTGACCAAGGGGAAGCCTTCCGAGAGCCGGTAACGGGACTGGGCGCCAAACAGCGAATACGTGCCCGTGCCGGTGCGGTCGGCCTTGAAAGTCCCTTGGTCGAGGACGAGGCGGAGGAGGTCGTGGTACTGGCGCATGGCGGGCGTGGAGACTGTTTCCCGTC
>CAMASJ010000295.1 GCA_945860685.1 Akkermansia muciniphila | reverse complement strand
CTTCCTCAGGGGGCGACGATGCGATAGAAGCCCAACGTGCTCGCACTCGCGTCCTCGAACGAACCTTCCAAAGCACCTTCCCCGGCGACGATGGGGACGCCGCCCAACGTGTCGGACCGCAGCACCCGGTAAGTCCTGCCGGCGACGTGGTTCCAGAGCAACCGGACCGAGCCAGCCGGCAACCGCTCCACGCGCGCAAGGATCGGCGGATGGGCCTCAACAGGGACGAGGTCGACAAGGCGAGTCGGGATGACCTGGTAGCCGCTGTTCCGAGGGTTGGAGCTGTCGAACTGGCTCAGCACGCCGACGATGTCCACGGCGTTGGTGGGACGAGCGGTCCCGATGATCTCGGTGACGCGGGAGTCGATGCGGAGAATGACCCCGGTCTGCCCGGAGGCATTGGTGACCACGACGTTCTGGCCGGAACCGAAGGTGGCGGCGTCGCGGTTGACGCTGACGTTGCGCATCACCACGAGGCGTCCCTCCAAGTTCTCAAGAAGGGCGAAGTCGCTGGAACCCGCGTCCAAGACCGCAGGTGTCGGCAAGGCGGCCCCGCTTCCGACCACCGTGACCGAGGTCGCGGCGTTGGTGGCGTTCGGCGCGAACTGGAGCAGGCCGTTGAAGAAGCCGATCGGAGCCACGACCCGAACCCGGTCGCCCAGCGCCGGCAACTGGGTGCTGTTGCGCCAGAACACGGCGATGCCGGCGGTGGCATCCTGGATGTAGAACAGCCGGCTCGTGCTGGTGGTCAGGTTGACCGCGGTGGTCACGATGCCCTCGACGGTGTAGGACTCGGCGGAGACGACGTCGTTGGTGCTGGTTGCGGGATCGGCAATGGTGGCCCGGACCTCGGCGATCGTGCGCACGACGGCGGTGTCGGGAACCACAGTCAGGATCGCGGCCTCGCTGGTCGCGGCACCGGCTGCGTTGCGGACCACGACCGAGTACTCACCTTGGTTGGCCGCCTGGACGTTCTCCAGGGAAAGCGTCGCGTTTGTCGCGCCCTCGATCGGGTTGTTGCCGAAGCGCCATTGGTAGGTGAAGGGAGGGGTTCCGCCGACGCCAACCGAGAAGGTCGCCAAGGTTCCAGCGATGTTGGTCCGGCTCGCGGGAGGAACCGCAACCACCGGAAACTCCACGACGACCGTCTCCGTTTCGGTCCAGAGGGCGCCTCCAGTGCGGAGGCCGGGAGAGCCGTAACGGCCGCCCAAGGAGGTGTGCGGGACAAACGCCCCGGTTCCGGAGGGATTCCGGACCTGGGAGGCGATGTTCGTGCCTTCGGCGCCGTAGAGGATGCGGCTGATCAGGCGGCTCGAGGCGTTCCGAAGCAGCAGGGTGTCACCTCCGTTGTTCAGGGCGAGAAGGCGTCCGCCGCTCGCGAGGCTCGCGGGTTCGTAATAGACGCCCGCGGGAAGCGTCGGCTCGCTGCCATTGAGCGGACCTCCGTAGAGGACCACCGCGTTCGAGGAGGCCAGCGTGACCGGGATGAAGAACTGATGCGTGCGGGAAACCGCGTCGGCCAGGGTCCATCCGATGAGATCCACGCTTTCCGAGCCGAGGTTCACGACCTCGACATATTCGTCGAGGTTTCCGGGCGAGGCGTCGGCGGTGAAGTTCGGGTAGCTCGCGCGCCGCAACAGGTTGTAGGCCGGGGAATTCGTCGCATCGGTCGGCGCCGGCATGAACTCGGTAATCACGATCCCCTGCTCCGCCACGGTGGGTGTGTAGAGCTGGAGGACGAGCGTGTTGGTGGCTCGGGAGGTCCAGACGTACAGCTTGGCCGCGTACTCGACACCCACGTCGGCGGCGCCGGCCGTCCATGTCAGCGTCGCACTGGCCGAGGGCGTACCCGAGCCGCTCAGCGACCACTCCGCGCTTGTCGGAGCGTCTGCAACGGCCAATTGGACGGGAAGACCGTCGACATCGAACGCGATGGCCGAGGTGGTCAGCTTCTCCCCTGGCAGAAGCGTGATCTCGTTGAAGGTGTTGGTGGGGAGGTCACCGGCGCGGACCAGCTGGGAAAGCACGTTGGTGAAGCGGACCACGGGCGGCCGGCTGTCGGAGACCACGTCCGCCGACCGGGTCGGTAGCAGCTGATAGCCGATCTTCCGCGGGTTGCTGGAATCGAACTGGCCGAGAACCCCGGTGACTCCGATCCGGCCGACCGGAACCGGCTGGCCGATCATCTCCGTCACCCGGGCGTCCACGCGGAAGTTGAACAAGGTCGGATCGTACGCGACTCCGGTGGAATCATACACGGTGAGGTTGTTGCCGTTCGGAAAGCTGATCGCGGCGGCGTCCGGCAGCGCGAGCTGGATGTTGGTGATGGTCACCAGCGAACCCTCGAAGGCCTCCAACGCGGTGTAGTCGAAGGTCGCCCCGCTGCCATCCTGCCGGGTGACCAATGATTCCAACGGCAGGTACCTCGGGGTCGGAAGCGGGTTGTTGGTGGAGATCCGGGTCACCGAACCGCCGGAGGCGCCTGGAACCATCTGGAGGAGGCCGTTGAAGTAGGTTCCAGGGGCGCGCACGCGCAATCGGTCGCCGGCCGAGGGGATGAACGATGCGCTGCCCCAGAACACCGCCATCCCGGCGGTTTCATCCTGGAGGTAGAAGAGCGCGTTGCCCGCCGTGGTGAGGCTGACGTGGGTCGTCACAACGCCCTCCACGGTGTAGAAGGTGGTGGAGTTGACGTTGTTGGTGTTGTTCTCGGTGGTCGGAAGGAATTCCTGGCGGAACGCGGCGATCGACATGGGGGAGGTGCTCGGATCCGGGACCACCGTCAGGACGGCCTCCTGGCTCTCGGCACGGCCCACGGCGTTGGTGACCACCAGGGAAAACCGGCCCTGGGAATTCGTCGTGAGGTTGGTGAGCACCAGGGTCTGGGATGTCGCCCCGTCGATCGACTCCCCGTTGCGACGCCACTGGAAGGAGAAAGGAGCGGTGCCACCGACCGTCACTCCGAACTGGGCGCTGCCGCCGATGAAGCCGGTCTGGTCCTGCGGTTGGCCGGCGATCGAGGGCGCCACCGGGCCGGCGCCGGAGGGATTTCCGGAAACAGTGACGTAGTCGAAGCGCCACGTTCCAGCGGTGCCGTAGGTGCCGCTGACGGCCGCGTAGGCGCCGCCATCGAAATCGGAGACGATCCGGACACGGAACTGCGGGTTGTCGTTCGCGGCCGCCACGGACGAGAAGTCGGCGGTCAGCCCGTTGGTGAACGCTCCGCCGGTGGCGATCACGAAGGACGGTCCGTCGACGTAGTCCGTGCCGTCGACCGTGTAGAGAACCTGGACCTTTCGGCTGCCCGTGTTGCTGGAGCGGAAGTCGAACTTGAGGACGATGTCACGGAAACCGGTGGTGCCGACCGCGAACTCGATGCCCGCAGAGCGCGGTGCGTTCCCCTGGGCGGGGAAACCGGTGAGGTTGACCGCCTGGTCGCCCGTGGTCGCCGGATCGGAGGACCCGGTGCCGGAGACCGAGGAAGCCGTGACACCTCCCAGCAGGGTGATCGTGCCGTTTCCGGAGGTTGGGACCAGCTGTATGGCGGTGTTGGTGCTGTTGAAGTCCCATAGGGCGACCAGGGATTGCGCTCGGGTGGACGAGGCCCCCGCAAACAGGAGAGCGAGGGCGAACAGGGCTCGAAGGATCATGGTTGGAATCGGTGAAGGGAGAGTCTGGGAAATCAGAATCGTTCGCGGTTCGGGTTCCAGATCACGTCGGAATTGAACCGCTCCTCGCGGCCCGAGGTGCCATTGGTGAGGTAGGAACGCCGGAAAAACTGGGCGTGGCCGTCGGTGAACACCAGGTTGCCACCGCCCCGATCGCCGCGGCCGTTGTGCCGGGCGGCGACACGGTCGGCCCGTGAGGCGGGGAAGATGCCGTTGCGGTTGGGTTCACTCGTGTAGGTCTCAAGGGTCGGACTGAAGGCGGCATCCACGAGAAGCACAGTCGAGGACGGGTTCTGCAGCGCACCGAGCGTGGGCATGCTAGGATATTCGAAGGCGTTGCCTTGGACGCCATTGCGGATCGACGTCATGAGCTTCAGGTCCAAGTTCATGGTGTAGCTGAAGAAGCCGAAGGTCCCGCCGCGCAGGAAGCGATCCGCCGCGGCCGCCCTGGCCGAGGGACAATGCCAGAACTTCCCGTTCTTGCCGGGGAAAGGCAGGAAGTCCTGCGGATTCGCCCCCGTGGCCCGCGCCACGTGGTTCGACAACGTCTGCTGCCCCACCATCGAGGGCAGGCTGTTGAACCAGGCATACTGATCCCACGGACTTCCCGGTCCCGAGCTGGACCCGGTGTCGACACCGTACTGGCCGCCATTGTCGGTGCCGTCCCGCGGGATCGCATCCCGGTTCTCGGTGGAGTAGAGCTGAAGGCCCAATCCCCACTGCCGGAGGTTGCCCATGCATTGCACCGAGGAGGCCTTGGACTTCGCCGTGGCCAATGCCGGCAACAACATGCCTGCCAGAACCGCGATGATGGCGATCACCACCAACAACTCGATCAGTGTGAAGGCGAGGACGGAACTCTTGCGTGGCATGGGAAGCACTCGGGTCATGTGCAGCGAACAGGATTGCGCCGAGAAGTTCACGATGGCGAAGGAAAACAATCCGGAGAACCCGGGCAAGTGGTGTCTTCCGAGTTCCAGTGACATTCCCATGACGTCACGGCTCGACTTGGGCTGTCTCGCTCGTACGATGCCCGGGATGCCTCCGGGAAACGACCTCCCCTCCGCCCGAAGCGCCACGAACACCATCGGACGGATCGTCCGGTTGTTTTCCGTCGGCCTTTTCCTCCCCTCCTTGGCCGCGGAGGCCTTCAACGCCCCGGGCTTCAATCCGAACCCCAGTCGCCACGACTCCCTGGTCCACGCCCGTGTCTTCGTGAAACCCGGTGTGGAGCTGACCAATGCCACCATCATCCTGCGCGACGGACGGATCGAGGCTGTCGGGATGGGCCTGGCGCCGGCGGCGGGTTCCAAGGTCTGGGACCTCACGGGAACCGTCGTCTATGCCGGATTCATCGATCCCCACCTCGCCCTGGGCGCCAAGAAGCCGCCGGTCGACACCTCGGAGTCGGAGGAGGACCGCGGCAACCTGACCTCCGGGGCGCCGCGCTTCTTCGGCGTGCCCGGTCAGGAGTCGGACCCTGGACGTCCCGGACCGTCCCATGGGCTGAAGGACATCTCGCCCGAACGCCGGGTCGCGGACGACCTCTCGCCGGATGGCAAAGTGCTCTCCGAACTGAGGGAGATCGGTTTCACCGCGGCGAATGTCGTCCCGACGACCGG
>CAMASJ010000294.1 GCA_945860685.1 Akkermansia muciniphila | reverse complement strand
GCTCCGATGGAGCAACTCCTGGAGCCTTGGGAGGTGGGTGGACATCGCCGCGTCGAACTCATTTCCGGGCCGCAACACCAGCACCTGGTCGCGTTCCCACCGCGGCGCCCCACGGCGCCAGTCCCTCGACACCTTCACACGCAGCAGCGCCGATTCCCAGGTGTTGGCGAGGATCGTGGGATGGAAGAGCCAGAGACGCCCGTCGGGCGCCACGGCGAGGCTGGGATTGCAGTCGGGAAAGCCCTCGGTGTCGGACACCACGAAGGGCTTCTCCCACGAGCCTCCCCGACGGGACCGGCGGGAACCGAGGATGCCGACGTCGTCGGCCTGGCGTTCGCCGCTTCCACGGAACCAGGCGACAAACCACGAACCGTCCGGCTGCTCGACGAGGCACGAGGCGTGGTTGTGCTTCTTCTCCGGCGCGAAGACGACCTCCGAGACCGGCTCCCCCGGGAGGCGAGCGGCCCGCAGGACCGGAAGCACGGCCAAGAGGATCGCAAGAAGGACGAAGCCGTGTCGGAGGAGCATCGTGGAAGCCTATCCGCGACCCGTCTCGGGAAAAGAAAAAGGGCGGCCGATGATCGGCCGCCGCTTGGAGACTCCCTTCGGATCAGGGCAACACGACCACCCGGTAGAACCGGTTGCCGGTTGCCGGCGGCGTTTCCTGGACGAGGATCGTGGTCCCGGCCGCCACGACCTCCTGAGCGGCCGGCCATTCCCCCAGCACGGAGCCCGATTCGATCCGGTATCGACGTCCCGCCTCGGTTGCGAAGCGCAACCGGACGTTTCCATCGGTGCCGAAGGACGGAAGCCCGATCTGCACCGGCGCCGTGTCCGCGCCACGGACGACGATCCGGAACTCGTTGGTGACGGAGAGCGGCGGAACCCCCGAATCGGTGACCCGCACGACGACGCGGTTGGTGGTGCCGACGTTCGCCGCCGAAGGCGTCCAGGAGACGAGGCCGCCCGGCGCGACCGTCAGGCCCGCCGGCCCGGAGACGAGGCTGAAGGCGACCCCCTGCCCGGGATCGGGATCGGAAGCCACCAGGGCGCGTTCGAACGTCTGCAGGACCGTGACGGCGCCGTCGACAGGCGTCAGGAACTCCGGCGGGCGGTTGGCGGGAACGCCCGAGTTGGAGGCGCCCGGCGTCGGGGCCATCAGTTCCACCGACGCGGTGTCGCCGTCCGGCAAGTGGCCCACGGACCGATTGTCCGCGGTCGGCACCGAGACGTGCAGGTAGTCCACGGCGTTCGAGGCGCCGGACACGGTCCGCTGGAGGATCAGGTTGAGCCCCTGCCCCGCGGTGGCCGGAAGCCGGAAGCCGGCATGCAGCTCCGAACCGGAAGTCTGCGCCGGTTCGCCGTCGGCGAACACCGTCAGGAATCCGCCGGCAGGCACGGAGCGTCCGGCCGGGAAGCTCCAGACGGAAGGCGCGTTGCCGGCGAGTACCAATGCGAGTCCGTCCATTGAGACATCCTCGGCGCCCGTGTTGACCAGCTCGATCCACGGTTCTGCGGCGCCGGAGGCGTCGCGGAATCCCGTGGTGTTGCGCGGGGCGACCTCGTTGATCCGAAGCGTCGGGAAAGCGGGCAGCGCGCGGGTGACGTTGTTGGCGAGGCCCGGGGTGGACGGCGTCAGGTTGTTGCCGCCCTGGAGGACCACCTCGAGTCCGAACACGATGTCGGAGCTGCCGGTGTTGGCCTGGTGCACCTCGACCGCGAGGGTGTTCTCTCCGGGCACGAGGAGGTTGGCCGGGATGGTGAACGGACCCTCTATGGCGCCGTCGCCGACGACGCGGTTGGCGAAGGTTTCATGGGTGGGAACCGCGTCCTCCATGCCGAGGAAGTGGGCGCGCTGGCCGTTCACCCAGAGGACGTAGCCGTCGTCAAGGATGGCGTTCACGACCACCGAGACCCCGGACGGCAAGGCCGGCACCTGGATCCTGGTGCGGAAGTAGTAGGTCGTCTGGCCGAGGACCAGGGCGGTGGTCTTGTTGGTGGGCAAGGCGGCGCTCTCGACGAAGAACAGTCCACCTCCCTGAGGCCACGCGGTGTCGTTGAAGGATGCCTGGTTCCAGCCGGTGCCAGGCGCGCCGTTCTGGAAGTAGCGCCAAACGTTGGTGAAGCCGACCAGGGTGCGGTCGCCGACGATGCCCTCGGCGACATCCCAGTTGCCGGCGCGGTTGATGTCCTGACGGGCGTCGACGAGCTGCAGCGAAGCCGGCGTCGCCGCGGCGGCGGGCCACGGCGTCAGGCCGTCGTAGTCGAGGCGAGACACCACCTGGCCGCCGGTGGTGAGCAGGCGCAGCGAATCGGCTTCGGAGCCGAGGGAACCGGTCCACGCGCCCGCCACGGCGGCGGCGGTGCCGTGGACGCTGCGGAAGGCCGCGACATCGGCGGCCACGACGAGCAGGCCACCCGGCCGGAGGAGGCTGCCGGCGGGGAAGGTGAAGTTCAGGTTGGAACCGACGAGCCGGTACCCCGAGATGTTCCAGTCCGTCCGCGCCGATGCGTTCAGCACCTCGACGAAGGCGGCACCGGCCGTCGGAGGACGCCGGAGCACCTCGTTGAGGACGACGCGGAATCTGGGAACCACGACCACCTGGAAGCTCCGGGTGGCGGCGAGATTGCCGGGGCCGTCGTCGGAGGCGCGGACGGTGATCCGGTTGGTGGAGGCGCCGAAGTCTTCCGGCACGGTCCAGCGGAACACGCCGGTCACCGGATCCAGCAGGGCTCCCGCGGGGGCACCCGGCTCGAGGTCGTAGCGGACCTGCTGCGAGGGCAGGTCGGCGTCCGTGGCGACGGCGGTGAGGTTGACCGACTCCCCCTCCCCGACGACCCGGTCCTCCAAGGCGCCGAGGACCGGCGCCTGGTTGACCTCGTGGACGACGACGTTCATCTCGCGCACGGTGGAGAGTCCACCGGCTGCTGTCTCCAGGGCGCGGATCAGGACAATGAAGCTGCCGGGCCCTTGGGCCTCGGTGGGCGTCCAAGAGACGCGGCCGGTCGCGGAATCGAGGACGAACCCGGACGGCGCGGAGCCGTCGACCTGGAAGCGGATGGGCCGGCCTTCCGGATCCGCGGCCGAGAGCAGAAGGTCAATCGAACCGCCTTCGTCCACGGTTTGGGGAAGGATCGGCGCGAAGACCGGCGGGTTGTTCACCTCGGCCACGGCGATGCGCACCTCGCCGGTGGCGGAGAGGGCTGGGACGCCGGAGTCGGTCGCCTTGAAGCCCACGACACGAAGGCCGCCGCCGTCCCCCTCGCCGGGGGTCCAGGTCAGGACACCCGCGGGGCTGAGGACGAGCCCCGGCGGCACGGCACCGACCGGCTCGAAGACGAGCGTGTTGGCGGGAAGATCCGCATCGGACGCCTGGAGGGTCAGATTCAGCGTCGATCCCTCGGCGACCACGATGTTGGTCGAGACCGGCACCGACGGGGGACGGTTGACCTCCGAGACCGCGAGGTTCACGCGCACGGCGGCGGTCCTCGGTGGAGATCCGCTGTCGTTGGCGCGCACGAGGAAGCTGAAGGCGCCGGGACCGTCGGCTTCCGAGGGGGACCAGCGGAACATTCCCGAGACGGGGTCGATGGACGAGCCGGGCGGCGCGTCGTCACCGAGGACATAGGTCAACGCCTGGCCTGCATCCGGGTCCGTGGCCGTCACCAGGAACTCCAGTGCGACCTGTTCGGGGACGGTCCGGTTGGGGATGGCGGCGAACTGCGGAGGGCGGTTCGCCCCGCTCAACACGTTCGGGGCGCCCGGAGTTGGGGTCGACATCGGATAGAACTGCGGCGGCGCGCCGTCGGGGAACCGGCCCATCGAGATGTCGTTGGTCTGGACGCCGAAGGTCACCGAGTCCACGAGCCCGCCGCTCGGGTCGAAGAGCCCGACCTGTTCGCCGGTGCGGGAGAGGGCGAAGTTCGCGTGGAGACCGGAGTTGGTCGGCGAGTTCTGGCCGGTCTCGCCGTCCGCCCAGAGGAGAAGGAATCCTCCCGGCGCGATGGGATAGCCGGGGGGGATCCGGAACATCGCGGTGGTCGCGTTGGTGAGGCGGTCGGTGAGGAAGAAGCCGGTGAGGTCCACGGTGTTGGTCCCGGCGTTGTGCAACTCGATCCAGTCGTCGAAGTCGCCGTCCGCCGGATCGGCCAATGTCGAATTGTTCTGGGCCATGAACTCATTGATGGAGACCCGGAAGTCCGGGAAGACGGGATCGTTGGTCGCGCCCGGGGTCGGCGTGTAGAGGATGCGACGGGTGCGCGGCTGTCCGTCCGGGATGGAGCCGACGGCGCGGCCGGACGGCATCGCTTCCCAGGTGACGTAGTCGAGAACGGCCGGCACGGAACCGGTTCCCTGACGGCGCGCGAGGGCTACGAGGCCGTTGGTCGGATTCAGGCGGAAGGGCGTGTGCGGGATCGTCGTGGTGGACTCGGCCGTCTCGCCGTCCGCCCAGACCGTCAGCAGCGCGCCCGGCGCGAGGAGGGTGCCCGACGGGAAGGACCACCGGGTGAGATTGGTGGTCGAGTCGGTGAGGAAGAGGCTGGAGAGGTCGACGGTGTTGGCGCCGGCGTTGATGATCTCGACGAACGGATCGCGGTCGCCGGCGTTGTCGCGGGGACCAGAGGGGTTGTCGGGAAGCACCTCGTTGATCCAGAGGCCGGGGAACGCGGCGAGGGATTGGCGTCCGGCATTGGCGCGGCCCGGCGTGACCCGGTCCGCGGAGTTGGTCGGCGCGGAGACCCAGTTGGCCACCCGCCAGGAGCCACGCGACGGATCCACCAACTGCAGGGAGGAGCCCTGGCCGTCGGCGATCGTGGGCCAAGGCGCCTTGTCGTCGTAGCGGACATCCGAGATCAGGACCTGGTTGGTGCCGCTTCCGAGGGTCAGGGCGATGCGTTCGCCGCCGTTGTCGAGCGAACCGGGGAACTCGTCGAAGAGCATGACCCCGGCGCCGTGGATCTGGGAGAACGCGGCGCGGTCGCGGGCGAGGACCCAGAACGCGCCGGGCGGCATCACGGCGCCGTCCGGGAAGGTGTAGCCGACCCCGCCCAACTGGGCGCCGGAGATGTCGAAGGCGGTGGTCGTGGAGCGGTTGTGCAGCTCGATGAACGAACCGCCGTCCTCGACCGGGTTGTAGTGGATCTCGTGGATCACCACGAAGTCCTGCACCCGCTCGAAGGCGCCCGAGTAGCGGACCGTGACGGTGTCGGACAGGCCCGCGATGGCGTTTCCGAGGCGGTCGACGGCGGCGAGTTCGAGGCGGTTGGTGGCGCCGGTCAGGGGGACACGCAAACGGAAGCGACCGGTGTCGATCCATTCGACCGGCATACGGACGCCGTTGACCTCGATGCCGGCGGCGGTGAAGGGCGCGGAACCCTCGATCAGGGCCATGGCGGTCGACGAAGTGAAGTCGGCGCCGCCGTTGCTGGAGA
>CAMASJ010000293.1 GCA_945860685.1 Akkermansia muciniphila | reverse complement strand
CGGAGTCCGTTCGGCACTGGCGGCGGGATCCCGAAGGTCCGGAGCCTTGCGATGAGCTGCTTCATGAATCCGCTGCCCGGCCAGGAACGCACGAGCGGACGGTCTTACAAGAAACAGAGCGACTTCGCGCTCGGGCCGTCGATGACGTGGGTCACGATCGACGAGAATCCGGCCTCGATCAACGACGGTTGGTTCGTCCACGAATCGCGGACCGGGTTCGTCGACTACCCGGCCTCCTACCACAACAGCGCGGGCGGCCTCTCCTTCGCGGACGGCCATTCGGAGATCAAGCGCTGGAGGTCTCCGACGATCGTGACCTATGGACAGCCGCGTCCGCGGACCGACTTCCGACTGGATTCGCAGGATGCGACCTGGTTGTACGAGCGGACGACCACCTACTTCTGAGGCTCGGAGCCTGATATCCGGAGTTTTCAGTTTTCCGTTTCAAGTTTTCAGCGGGGGGCAAACGGCAGCCAATCAATGAGGTCCCGTCTCCACGCTTCCTTGGGATCCGTGGAATCCGAGTGAATCCGTGTCGCATTCCCAAAGCGCGAGCGGACTCGCGCACTCCATGACGCTGGCGCGAATCACCCGGTGCCACCTCTTCCCCGACCCCTTGGGGCCGGGTTCCAAGGCGCTCTTGCCGGTCCTGGGAACCCAATGCATGGAATGCCGACACATTTTTTGAAACTCCGAGGCAAGGTTTGCGAAGGGAGGTGGCGGGATGCCTTGGGATCCATGTCAGTCCAGTCCTGTGAAGCCGCCTGATGCCGCGGCGCGGCCTTCCATGCTCCGGCTCGGCTGCGGTGTCGGCGGACTGCTTTTGGCCGCCTCGCTGAGGGCCCAGAATCCGCCCGGGATCGAATTCGCCGTCGGTACGGCCGCAAACCTCGCCCTCGAACCCGCCGGCCTGGCCACGTATGCCGCGGTCCTGCCGCCGGTCGGAGCGTCGGCGGGCATCCGCTACCAGCTCGATGTCGTGTGGAACACCGATGAGACGGCCCTCGCCGGGATCACCCACGACAGCCTCACCGTCTCGCTGCAGTCGCTCTACGGCTACCAGTTCCTGACCGTGCTCGGGATCGATGCGCTGGGCTTGCAGGTGTTCTCCGGCAGCGGCGTCGACGTGCTGTTGGATCCGTCGAGCCGCCCGCAGGACCTTTCGTTCCGCGTGTTCTTCACCCCGCCATCGGGCTTCCTGGTGGACGGCTCGTGGGCGGTGTTCGACCTCGCCGACACCGGTCCGCTGGGAGGCAGCGCCGCGGTGGTCTCGGTGTCCCTCGTGCCGGAGCCGAAGACCTGGGCCTTGGCGATGGCCGGCGCGGTGGCGATGGCCGGTCTGCACCTCCAAAGGAGGAACCGATGAAAGTCCCCTTCCACCGCGGCCTCCTTTGGGTCCTTTCCCTTCTCTCCATGCTCGGCGTGAAGGCGCAGGAGACGTTGCGTCTTGAGGTCGCCGGCGCCACTGCGGAGTGGTTCGACCGGTCCTCCGACTACCCGTTGTTCCTCGCCGGACTCCGCACCAACCGCGCCGAGGGCGGATGGCGGGTCGAACTCTCCGTCTCCAACCGGATCGGCGGCGAGATTCCAACGCCGTGGATCGTGGTCCTGGAACCGTCGGAGAACGTCGTCGGCGTCGAACGGGCCTCCCGTTCGGGCGCCTTCCTCGTCCTGGGTCCTTTCGAACAGGCGCCCCGGCCGGAATCCCTGAGGCTGACGGTGAACCGCGGTGTTCCGACGCTCCGGGCGCGGTTGTTCGCGGGCGTGGCGGGTGTGACCCACTGGACCGGACGCGTGGTCGACGAGGACGGCATTCCCCTCGATGCGGCGGAGGTCCAGGGCATCGGATCCGAGGTGACGTTGCCGACCCCGGTGCGGCGCGGCGGCTGGTTCTCGGTTCCGGTGGAAACGCGCACGCGTGGTTGGCGGATAACGGCGCCGGGACGCCATGCGGCCTTCCGGGCGCGTTCGGCGGTGATGCCCAACGTGCCCGACGCGGTGGTCCTGGCTTCGTCGAACTCTCCCACGACCTTGGCCGCCTTCGAACTGCCGTCTCCCTTGCCGGCGGGTTGGACACCTTCGGCCTCCGGGCGTTTCGCGGCGGGCCGTTTCGAGCTGGGTGCGCCGGAAGACGGTGCGCAGCCGGAGGGGACCGCCGTGGTGGTCTGGGACGAGGAACGCTTGGCCTGGCGGATCCTCGATGCGACGGACCGCTCGGCGGTGCACCGGGGTGAGTTGCCGGCGGCCGGCGTGGTGGCGCGGATCCGGCCCGACGCGGGGCTGCCCGGAGCCGGTTTTGCGGTGGGGACGCTGTTGGACGGGCCCGTGGCCGGCGTGGGAACCGGAGCCGTCACCGCGACGGGAAGGCTGGAACCGCCGAACCGGATCGCGAGCACCAACCGCCTCGATGTTCTGACGCGGGGTTTCGTGTTGTTCCGTTCCACGAACGCTCCGTTGCCGAGCGGGACCGCCTTCCGCTGCGAGGTGCGGGAAAGCTACCACCTCCGCGACGGCACCCGCCGGGTGCTGCCCGGCTACACGACGTTGATCCGCGCGTACCGCACGGCCGCGGCCGACGGCACGGTGCTGCGCGGCGAGTTCCCTCTGCGACCGACCCAGCTGCTTTCCAGCGACCGGCTCGCCGAGGCGCGGGTGGAGGTCGACGTGCTCGACCAAGCCGACGAGAGGCTGCGGCCGCTGCCGGCGGGCGGGGGCGTCCTGCAGTCGGGTGTGGTCCAGATCGGCATCCCGGGCGGCCAGTTCCCGGACGGCGGACAGGCGCGGTTGGCCGAGTTGGAGCCGTCCTCCTTCGACGCCGCGGTGCCCGCGGGCATGACTCCTCTGGCGGCCTTCGACCTCGACCTTCCGGCCATGACGGGGAACGCGCCCAGCGCGTTGAAGGCCCGGATCTCGGGACGGGCCCCGGGCACCCGAAGCGTCCTGGCGCGTGCGGTTTTCGACGCGGATGAAGCGGGATTCCAGCCGCTGGACCGGTTGCGGGCCGGCCCGGACGGCGTGGCGACGTCCGAGGAGCCGGCTGCCGGCGGGCTGCGCGGCTTGGAAGACAGCGGTCAGCAGGTGGTGTTTGCGGTGGGAGGGCCGCAGGTGGTGGTGCGCGGCACGGCGAGGAACTCCTCCGGAAGGACCGAGGCCGGCCTCGTGGTGCGGAGCGGACCGTGGACCGCGTTGACCGGGACCGACGGAGCCTACGAGCTGCTCGCGCCGGCCGGCGCCGTGACGTCGGTGTCCGTGACCGACCGGGCGACCGGCGACGTGGCACAGGCCCCGGTTCCGTCGACGTCCGAGGGCGGGATCGCGTCGGTGGACGTGGATCTCTCCCCGCGTGGGCCTTCCGTGGTGACGTCGAGTCCGGCGGCCGGGGCGGCCGGCGTGACGCGGGTGAGTCCGGTGGTGCTGACCTTCAGCCGGGCGTTGAACCCGGGGACCGTGGTCGTGCCGGGCGCGGTGGTGTTGGTGCTGACGAACGGAACCGCGCTTCCCGCGGCGGTTTCGATCAACCCGGCCGGGGACGTGGTCACATTGTTGCCGACGGCCCAGCTGCCGGCCTCCGCGCTGTTGCGGGTGGTGCTGTCGACGAACCTTTCGGACCGGTTCGGCCGTCCGCTGGAAGGCGCGCGCGAGTTCGGGTTCACGACCGAGGGCGACACCCTGCGCCGTGCGGACGCGGTGTTGACGATCTTCGAGCCGGTCGACGGCGCGGCCGGGATGAGCGGCGGTCCGGGGTTGGCGGACCCGGAATCGCCGGTGATCCTGATCAACGAGACCACGGGCGAGACGGCGACCGTGTTGTCGAAGCCGGACGGCAGCTTCACGAACCGCATTCCGGCGACGGTGGACGACGAGTTGGCGGCGATCCTCGTGAACCGGAACGGGACCCGGACGACGGTGCCGGCGGCCCGACAGGAGTTCCGGGACGGGAGCGTGGGACTCTTCGGCAGCGGCGGCGTGATCCGGCGTGCGTTCGGCTCCGGCGAGATGGAGCTCGAGGTGCCTCCGGGCGCGGTCTCCGGGAAGACCCTCATCCGGATCGAGGAACGGCCGGTGGCCGAACTGGCGGCCACGTTGGGTTCTCTCGTCCCCGCCGACCAACGCCTGGTGGCCGGACTCCGGTTCGCGATCGGCGGAGATCCGCTCCGCACGGCTCCGCGGCTCCGCCTGCCGATCCCGGCCGGGATGCAGGAGGCGTTCGGGGCCGGTTTGACCAACCAGGAGTTCCTCATCGTCCGCCGGCGCGTGGACGAGGACGGCGCCTTCCTGGAGCCGGTGGATTTCGCGAAGGTGAAGGAGGGGCGACTCGAGAACTCCGGCACCGGTGTCGAATTCCTCCCCGCCGGGGAGTTCGTCGGCGATACGGAAGCCTTCGCCGAAGGAGCCGATTCGGCCTCGGCCGCCAAGGCCCGTCGGGGCTCGAAGTCCATGGCGAAGCATCTTGGCGGCGGCCTCGGCCGGGGCTTCGGGTTCGAGGACGAGTTCGCCCTCCTCCAACCGATCAGCGGCGTTCGGTACACGCCTGTCCATGGATTCGTGCTTTCCAACGTGGCCTCGGTCCCCGGCAGTGAACGGCAGCCCGTCACCCGTGCGCGGGTCGTCGGCAGCGGGATGTCCGGCAACATGGCCACCTCGACGGGACGCCGGGGCGAGTTCAGCACCTTCGATTCCGGAGGCGGTGCGACCGTCAGCGCCCGGGCGACGAGCCCCGACTTCCCGGGCCAGTCGGCCTTCGGCCGGGCATCGGTCTTCCGCAACGAGGACGGCAGCGGCGTCGCCGGGTCCATCACCCTGATGTTCGACCGCGGCGAGGAGTCGCTCATCGACCGGGAGGACCCGCGCGTCTCGGTGACCCACAACCCCGGGGAGCCGACGGTGGCCGATTCGGTGACCGTCCGGGTGCAGGGCAACGACGACCAGCGTGTCGACTCGGTCGAACTGGTGGTGGAGCAGGTCTCGCCGCTGTTCTCGCTGCAGCCGGTGACCCTCTCGGACGTCCGCCTGACTTCCGGGGCCCAGACCCGGCTCGCCCGCGGCTCGCTGCGCCGATCCTTCAGCCTGGAGGTTTCGAAGCCGGCGCGGATCCGGCTTCGCGCGACGGTCCGGGACGCGGCTTCAAAACGTGCCACGGTGGTCCACACGGTTGTCGTGGGTGCCCCGCCGGCGCCGGTCTCTGGGGACGACCTGACCGGTCCGTTCGTCGCCAGCAGCTCGCCTTTTCCGGGTGAGGATTCCTTCCAGCCGGGCCGCCGGATCCGGCTGCACTTCAGCGAGGCGGTCACCGGCATCCCCGAGAACCTCACCCCGGGCGACATCTTCCAGCTTTCTCCATCGGGCGGCATTCCGACCGTGGAGTTCGCCGCGGACCGGAAGTCGGTGGAACTGACCTGGTACGAGCTGATCCCCGTCCGTGACTACACGTTGA
>CAMASJ010000292.1 GCA_945860685.1 Akkermansia muciniphila | reverse complement strand
CACCACCGATCCGGGAGCCGACGGCCGGATCCGGATCGATCTCGCGGTTGCGGAACAATGCATCCAGAAGAAGGCCGTGGTGTACGACGGCGACGGCGATGCCCACTTCGACACCATCAGCGCCTTCATCAAGTCCATGCGTGGCAGCGACGCCGATGCCACGCTCTACTGGCTGGCCAAGATGATCCACGCCGGGGAAGACCCGCGATTCATCGCCCGACGCATCCTGGTCCATGCCTGCGAGGACGTCGGCCTGGCG
Source organism: Akkermansia muciniphila (assembly GCA_945860685.1). Taxonomy (GTDB): domain Bacteria; phylum Verrucomicrobiota; class Verrucomicrobiia; order Limisphaerales; family UBA9464; genus SXXZ01. The sequence continues at coordinate 5,185 of CAMASJ010000292.1, read as the reverse complement.
GATCCCATGGCGTTGGTGTTGGCGCAGGCGGCGTGTGAGGTGGCGGCGAACATCGGTTGGCCCGAGGCGCGCATCCCCATCGCCGAGGCGGCCCTCTACGTGGCCACCGCCAACAAGAGCAACTCCGTGATCCTGGCCATCGACAAGGCCCTCGAGGATGTCCGTTCGGGTCGGACGCTCCCGGTGCCTCGGGCGCTCAGGGACGCGCACTACGCCGGCGCCAAGCAGCTCGGCAACGGCCTGGGTTACCTCTACGCGCACGACTTCCCGGGACACTTCGTGCCTCAGGACCATCTCGGCGAGCCCCGACGCTTCTACGAGCCCACCGAGCAGGGGGTGGAGCGGAAGATCAAGGAACGCGTGGACCGCTGGCGTGCGTTGCAGGAAGCCGCGCTGAAGGCCCCAGTCGAAGGCAAGGGCCCGGAAGCCAAGGACGGCCCGTCGGGCCGGTGAGTTCCGCCGCGGCTACGGACGAAGTCTACGGGGCTGGCCGCACAGCGGGAGTTTTCAGTTTCAAGTTTTCAGTTTTCAGCAGGGAAACACCCGAATCGGCGCCGATGGTCCGTGGCCCGGCGCCGCCCACCGACGAGCGCGATCGCAACGGACCACTGACGACTGGCAACGGACCACTGACCACTGACCCCCGCCAACGACTAGTCGCCCACATCCCCGGACCAGCGTATGATCTGGCGACGATCCTTCTTGGTCGGACGCCCGGCGCCGCGGGGACGGAACCCCGACTGCTCGGCCAGCTGCTTGACCCGCTCGAACTCGGAGGCCGGGGTGAGGTCCTCGGCGAAACCGGCCACCAACGGTGCGCCGACACGGGATTTCGGTGCGCCGATCACGCGGTAGGTGCGGGTGATGTCGCCCGTCTGGGCGGCGACGGTCTGACCGGGACGCACCTCCATCGCCGGCTTGGGTGCGACGCCGTCCACGGTCACCTGGCCCGACCGGATGGCGGTCGTGGCGACGGTGCGTGTGCGGTAGAGGCGGACAGCCCAGAGCCATTGGTCGAGGCGCATGGAGGCAAGAGTGTCGCAACCCGACGGGCCGTCAAAACTACGAATCCGGATCGGCGCTCGGAATGGCGCTAGCCCTCCTAAGACGACCGGGAAGGGAAGGGACTCTGCGGCGGGATCCTTGGGGTGGCAGAACTTTTTCTTGAACGGTGGGCGGCCAGAACGGAATGTCCTCCGCACTTCGGGGCGCGCTTAGCTCAGTGGTAGAGCACTTCCTTCACACGGAAGGGGTCCCAGGTTCGAAACCTGGAGCGCGCACCATCTCGAATCGCCCGCCGACCGCGCAATTCCACCCGGAATGCGGGGTTTTTCTTTGGTCCTTGGCTTCGCGTGAGCGTCGTGGAGTGCGCGAGTCCGCTCGCGCTTTGGGGAGAGACACGGATTCACACGGACCCACACGGACTCCTCCCTGAATCAACAAGCCCCGGCGAAGAACCCCCGATTGCGCCCGTCCTTGAAGGACGCCTCAAGGCCGTGGAACGTCCGGACTTCAAGGAAACTCCAATGACCCGACCCACAACCGCGGCGATGATCCTCGACGGCGGACTGGCAACCGAACTGGAGGCCCGCGGCTGCGACATCTCCGGCCAACTCTGGTCGGCCCGCCTGCTGCGTTCTTCGCCGGAGGCCATCGAGCGGCTTCACTACGATTTCTATGCCGCCGGTGCCGACTGCGCGATCACCGCCAGTTACCAAGCCAGCTTTGAAGGCTTCGCCGGCATCGGGCTGGATGCCGACGAGACCACCCGGCTGCTACGGTTGTCCGTCGAGCTCGCCCGTTCGGCCCGTTCGCGGTACCTGCTAGATCACCCGGAGGATCAGCGGCAGCTCTACGTCGCCGCCTCGGTTGGCCCTTATGGCGCGATCCTGCACGACGGCTCCGAGTACCGCGGTGACTACGGATTCTCGACGGGGCAGTTGGTTGCGTTTCATGCCCGCCGATTCGAAGTGCTGGCATCGGCCGGGGCCGACTTCCTCGCCTGCGAGACGATACCGACCATCGAAGAGGCACGGGCCTATGTGGAACTGCTCGCGCGGCATCCGATGGCGCAGGCGTGGCTCAGCTTCACCTCGCCGGACGGCGTACATACCGCCCGCGGCGAGCCGTTGGTCGAGTGCGCGCGCCTTGTCGACCCGGTGCCCAACGTCTTCGCCGTCGGCGTGAACTGCGTGAAGCCCGAAGTCGTGGGCGATGCGATCCGTGCGCTGGCGGCGGGCACCGGCAAATCGATCGTGGTCTATCCGAACTCCGGCGAGCATTGGGAAGGCTCCGGGAGATGTTGGAACGGAACCCCAGGACTCCAGCTCGCGGTGCTCGCACCCGACTGGATTCGCGCAGGGGCACGGCACATCGGCGGCTGCTGCCGGGTCAGTCCCGGACAGATAGCCCAAATGAAGGCGGCCCTGCGGCCGACGACCAGGTAAATCAGCCGGACACGGGACCGGTCCTTGGCGTCAGTGAGAAACTTGAGGTCGGCTCGGCTGGAGCGTCCATCGCACCGCCGCATTCGCCGAACGCTGCCCTTTCCTATGGGTGCCCCCAGGAAACAGGTGCTTGGACCCGTTCGCATGGGTTCACCCCGACCTGACTCTCCTGCGTCATCGAGCTCCAAAAAGGACATCTACCGGGCAGGTTGGGAAAGAAAGCAGCGGATTCCGCAGGTAAGGCAAAGCCCCAACTTCGAAGGCCGTGACCTGCCGCAGCGGGCACCACTTCAGGACTTTCGAGCCAAGCCATTTGTCGAGTCTCCCAAGGCTTCGTGATCAATCCTGGTAGGGACTTGGAGACGGCATCGCCCAGATCCTCCGCGAATGCTGTCGGGCAAGACCGGATTCGCCTCGCCTTGGGCACGGGGCCAAACGGGTGGGGCAATCACCCCATATCGAGACGCCTTCCCAGGAGTTCAACATTGGTTCGTTACCAAGTAGGCACGGCTCGGGATCTCCCGCTCCGCACTGGCTTGGCTTCCGAAACCTATCTCTCAAATGAAAAGAAAGCTCGTTATCCTCCCAGCCTTGGCGATCGCGGCCGTGTTCCCGTCGCATTCCCAAGCCGCCGGCATACTGGGCGATGCGTCGGATTTCGCCATCCTCGGGGCGTCGACCGTCACCAGCACCGGCAACACCGTGATCCATGGAAACCTGGGCGTCTCTCCGGGCACGGCGATCACCGGATTCCTTCCGGGAATCGTGAACGGAACCCAGTACTCCGGAGGGGCGGTCCCCCTGCAGGGTCAAGTCGACGCCTTGGCCGCCTTCGTGGCCTTGGGATCCGGTGTCTCGATCCAGAACCTGACCGGGATCGACTTGGGCGGACTCACGCTGGGAGCCGGTGTGCGCAACTTCAATTCGTCGGCACAACTGACGGGTATCCTGACCCTCGACGCTGGCGGAGACAGCAATGCGCGTTTCGATTTCCTGATCGGCAGCACGCTGACCTCCGGAACCGGTTCGATCGTCCACCTGATCAACGGCGCCAGCGCGGACAACGTGTTCTGGCAGGTTGGGTCCTCTGCGACCCTCGGGGTTGGAACCGCCTTTGCCGGAAGCATCATCGCGGACCAGAGCATCACCTTGAACACCGGGGCCTCGCTGTTCGGACGGGCGCTGGCCCTCAACGGCGCGGTGACCTTGGACAACAATCTCGTCACCGCGCCGATTCCGGAAGCGGGTGCCTTGTGGCCCCTGATCGCCGGAGTGCCGGCACTCGGCCTCTGGCAATGGCGGGCGATGCGGCGTCGCAAGTCGGCCGGGACGGTGAAGTCGGTGCCGATGTGAAACCGCAGGCGGCGTCAGCGCCGGGAGGAGGGATGGCTCGGCGTTGGGCGTTGGGCCGGCTGTCCTTTCGCTGGTTCGACTCCCCGATCCGGAAGACGCACCGCCGCGAAGACGCGGACTCCCCGGACCCAGAAGGCGATCCCTGGGGCTTCTTCAGGCAGGCCTCCAGTCAGGCGATCCCAGGTCCGGCCTCGATCCGTGGTCCGCAGGATGCCGGGACCGACTCCCGCGAGGACCCGCTCCGCGTCTCCCGCCATCTCCCACACCGGGCCGTCCTGCGAAGGTTCAGTGGTGTCGAAGAGGCTCGAATGCGGCGCAGTCCGGATCCGGCCTTGTTCCCAAACGACTCCAGCATCATGGCTCGCGTGGAGACCGCCGGGATTGTGGCCGGCGATCAGCGTTCCTCCCGTCGCGGCCAAGGCCAGCGGCACCACGTTTCCGATCCGCTCCCAGCTTCCGGCTTCTTCGTTCCAGCGGTGCAAGCCTTGGCTGTAGAGCGCGGCGTGGATGCGTCCGCCGACCTCGGACAAGGCGAAGGCCTGTCCGAGCGCTGGCCAACCCTTTCGAAGCGGAGTCCAGTTCCCGCCGGCGTCTTCGGACAGCTGCACGCCGTCCGCGTCAGTCCCGGCATAGAGCCTCGTGCCGGTCGCGTGCAGGCTCCGGATCTTGGTCGCAGGCAGGCCGACTTTCCGTTCCCAGGTCTTGCCCTGCTCGACGGAGGCGAGGAGTCCATGGCGGTCTGTACCCACGAAGATGCGGTCGGCTTGGACGGTGATGGCGAGGATCCGGGGAGTCGCCCCAGGCAGCACCGAGACCGCGTTCCAGGTCCCTCCTTCGTCGTCGCTGCGGAAGAGTCCGGCATCCGTGCCGGCAAGCACCCGGGATCCGTCGGCGTGGACGGCATTGATCCGGGAGAAGGTGGGCAATCCTTGGGAGGCCTGGGTCCAGGTGTCCCCACCATCGCGGCTGCGAAACACGGCGAAGGAGTCGCCGCCGAGCAGTTGTACTAGGGAGGCGAGGATCAACGCAGACCAAGACCGCAGGCGAAGGGCGCGGGATGGGATCATGGGGAACACAGCCGGCCTTCGACCGGGGTTCAGCGGTTCCGTTCGGAATCGACGGAGGCTTTGCCGGGCAACGGCTAGCTGGCGCAGAAGCGGTGTTGGTCGCGTGCCGCTTGCGGGCTCACTTCAGGTCCTCACCCGCGAGTCCGCCGGCGGTCCAATCGAGGTTATAGAGCAGGCGGTTGCCGTCGCGGAAGGTGTGGTTGAGACGGTCATAAAGCGCGTACTCCGAATGGCCGTCCACGAAAAGCAGGGAGATTCCGCCGGGTCCGTGTGCGGAGCCGGAGTTGCCCTTGGAGATGTCGTTCCATCGGCCCTTGA
>CAMASJ010000291.1 GCA_945860685.1 Akkermansia muciniphila | reverse complement strand
CACGCCGCGCTGTATCGGAACGACACCGCACACGGCGGCCCGGTGAAGTTCGTCGACATCTCCGCCAGCTCCGGACTGGATATCCCACTGCACGGGATGGGCGTCGCCATCGGCGACTACGACAACGACGGCCGAGACGACGTCCTGATCACCGCGGTCGGCGGTGCAAGACTCTTCCACAATGAGGGCGGAGGGCGGTTCCGGGACGTCACCGCGTACGCCGGTGTCGGCGGCGCGGCCTCGGACTGGAGCACCGCCGCCGTCTTCTTCGACCTCGAGAACGACGGCGATCTCGACCTCTTCGTGGGCAACTACGTCACCTGGTCCCGGGAGATCGATGCCGAGGTCGGCTACAAGATCGACGGCACGACGCGCGCCTACGGCCCTCCGATGAACTTCCAAGGCACCTTCCCGCGTCTGTACCGGAACGACGGCGGTGGACGCTTCGCAGAGATCGGCGAGAAGGCCGGGGTCCAGGTGCGGAACCCGGCGACCGGCGTGCCCGCGGCGAAGTCGCTGGGCGTGGCGGCGACCGATGTCGACGTGGACGGCTTCACGGACCTCGTCGTCGCCAACGACACGGTGCAGAACCTCGTGTTCCGGAACCGCAAGGACGGCACGTTCGAGGAGGTCGGGGCATTGACCGGGATCGCCTTCGACAGCTACGGCAACACACGCGGGGCGATGGGCATCGACGCCGCCTGCTTCACCCCGGACGCCCGGCTCGGCGTGGCCATCGGCAACTTCGCCAACGAGATGACTGCGCTCTACGTCGCCGGCCAGGGCACCGCCCCGTTCACCGACGAATCCATCTCCTGGGGCGTCGGGCCGACGAGCCGCCTGCCGCTGAAGTTCGGGGTCTTCTTCCTCGACTGGGATCTCGACGGCCGACTGGACCTGCTCACGGCCAACGGACACCTCGAGGAGGAAATCACCAAGGTCCAGGCCAGCCAGCGCTACCGACAGAGCGCCCAGCTGTTCTGGAACGGCGGCGACGCCGGCTTCGTCCCCGTCTCCGCCGCACAGGCCGGCGAGGCGATCTTCACGCCGATCGTCGGACGCGGCAGTGCCCGGGCCGATGTCGACGGCGACGGCGACGAGGACGTCGTGCTGACCCAGGTCGGCGGTTCCCCGCTGCTTCTGCGCAACGACCAGCGGACCGGACACCGGTTCCTGCGCCTCAAGCTGGTCGGCACCACCGCAAACCGCGACGCCGCCGGCGCCGTGGTCCGGGCGGTCGTGGGCGGACGCACCCTCGTCCGCACGGTGACCGCGGCCCGCAGCTACCTCAGCGCCAGCGAGCTTCCCGTGACGATTGGCCTCGGCGACGCGGAGCGGGTCGAATCCCTGGAGATCCTATGGCCCGGAGGCGCACGCCAAGCGCTTGTGGACGTCCCTGTGGGCCGCCTCGTGTTGGTGGAGCAGCCGCGGTAGTGCCGGAGGCTTCCTTCGCGGCTGGGCGCCTTGGCTTGACGTCCCCTTGGGGTGCCTCAAGGCCCACGGAAGGCGTCGAGCGCGCAACGGATGGCCGCCGTGCGGTTGCCGACGCCGAGCTTCTCGAAGATACGCTCGGAATGTTTCTCTACCGTGCGGCGCGAGGAGTTGAGGATGATGCCGATCTCCGGGCTGGTCTTGCCTTCCGTGATCCAGAAGAGCACCTCGGCCTCTCGCGGCGTCAACCCAAGGCGGAGCAATGCGTTGGGTCCGGGCGCGGTGCGCGACTCGAGTTCGATCACCGACGGTTCGCCCTGCCGGCCCGTGAGCGCCCGGGCATGCAGCCCCGGGGCCACCTCCGCACCTCCGGGATCCGTGGACACCGAATCACACCGCCGAAGCCCGACGGGCAACTCCTCGGGCAGCCTCCCGGGGAAACTCCGGGTGAGAAGGGTCTGCGCCAACCGCGTGGCGAACAGGATGCGTCCGTCCGGGCTGACCACCACCAGCGCCCGGTCGATGGAATCCCGGAGCTGCTCCTCCGCCTCACGTCGCATCTCCAACTCCTCAGCCAACTCCCGCTGAAGCCGCGAGATCCGCAGATGCGTCCGCACCCGCGCCAGCACCTCGGCGGTCTGGATCGGCTTGGTCACGTAGTCCACCGCGCCGGCGTCCAGGGCGCGCACCTTGTCCGAGACCTCGTCGTTCGCGGTCAGGAAGAGCACGGGAACCTCCGCGCAGGCCGGGATCGCCTTCAGCCGTCGGCAGACCTCGATGCCGTCCATTCCGGGAAGCCGGTAGTCGAGCAGCACCAGGTCCGGGGTCTCGTGACCCAACTGGTCGAGGGCCCCCTCGCCCGTCTCCGCCACCAGAACGCGGTGCCCAGCACCGGACAGGGCGTCGAACAATAGGCCCAGGTTCGCCGGGAGGTCGTCGACCACGAGGATGGTGGCGGGTTCAGGCATCTGGAAAACGACTTACAGTGAGCCGCTTGCGCGGCGCTGTCATCTGGTACGATCCCGAATCCATCTTCGCATCCGGACCGTTGCACGTCCCAATCACCGCCATTCCCGCAGCGACGGAAACCGCAAGGCCGCCGCCCGAAGACCGCATCCGAGCTCCACATCGAACGTGCCGGTCCACGGCCGCGCCTACCGGGTCGCCTTCAGACGGATGAACACGGCCTCACCCTCAGGGCGGCCGCAGATGGAATCGACCCGGTCGCCGGAAACACGGTTGGTCCCGATGGGCAGCGACACCCAAAGGGACTGTTGCAGGTTCGTCGAGTACTCCGCCTGGAGGTTCCAATCCGGAATCCGCGTCGAACTCACCACCAGATCCTTCCCGAGTGTGAGGTTGAGGATCCGGACCTCCGGCGGCGGCACCGTGATGATGTCGCCGTACATCCAGGGATGGATGGTGCAGTTGTAGATGTAGGAGGCGTTGTTGGTCGGGACGGTGTAGGTCATCAGCCCGGTGGTGATCTCGTTGTTGACCACCCCGGGACTCTGGATCTGGAACGGATGCTGGGCCGTCGTGTCGACCTGGAACGTGTAGGTCTGTCCGCGTACCAATGTCAGCGTCGCCGCGTTGGTTCCATTGAACAGGAACTGATACTGCCCGCCCGGCGTCTCCACCCGGATGTCGGCAGCCTGGGCCAAATAGCCCAGAAGCAGGCCGACGACCGCCCGGATCACCGTCCGCTGGAGCATTCCGAAAGGTCTCTCTCTCCTCATAGTGGTCAAAATCCCTCGCCACGGACACGGCCGCGTGATCGCGACGTGACAAGCCGGTCAAGAAGTCCAGGCCTTGGACGCCGAGGGCCCGCCGAGCGAACGTGGACACCGCCGTGGCGTAGAACCTAGGTGAGAGGGTCCTCTCGATTTACGCCGGTCGGGAACGCCTTCGTCCCGACCGGCGCCCTGAATCGCCGTCATTTCCCCGTCTTCGACGACACACCGAGCCGGCTCCGCAACGCGGACATCCGATAGCTTCCCGCCAGCGCCAACATCTCGGAGACCCAGGCGTCCAGGACTGGATGGCTCGAACGCAATGCTTCCAGCGCCGACTTCACCGCGGCGACGTCACCGCGGTTGGCCGCCTGCCGCGCCGGCTCCAGTTCCGAGTCCGGCACCCCGGCCGCACGTGGATCGAGGACGACACCGGCGGCCGCGACCGCGATCCGAGCCTCCTCACCGGTCCCGGACTGCCGCACCCAGCGGATTCCCAGCTGCTGTTCCAGGACCGCATGCAGTTCAGCGTCACGGAACGGTTTCGGGAGGAAGCCGTGGGCTCCCGCAGCGGTGGCCTCATCCCGGTTGAACCCGAGCACGGACGCGGTCGCCGCCACGATCCTTCCCCGGAAACCGGGCATGTCGCGCAACCGTCGCGTCAGCTCGAAGCCGTCCATCCCCGGCATGCGGAGGTCGAGCAGGACCAGTTGCGGCGACCTCGACGGATCCGCCGCCACCACCAACGCCTCTTCGCCTCCGGCCGCCTCGTCCAAGGCGAATCCCAAGGGCTCGAGCAGCTCCCGAAGAAGCCGCCGGTTGTTCTCGATGTCGTCGACGACCAGAACTCGGCGCCTTTCTCCCTCGTAGCCGACGATGTTCTGGCAGACCGGCCCGACGGGTTCCGGGGACTCGACCCCCGGCAGGTGTGCTGTGAATCGGAAGACGCTTCCCTTTTCCCGCACGCTCTCCGCGGTGATGGCCCCGCCCATCAGTCCCGCCAGATGCTGGCTGATAGCCAACCCCAGTCCGGCGCCGGGCACCGCGGGACGGCCCTCCTGGGCCTGGCCGAACGGTTGGAACAGCCGCGCCAGGTCGGCCTCGCCGATGCCCGGCCCCGTGTCGGCCACCGCGAATTCCCAGCGGTCGCCGTCGGCCCGACGCACCTCCAGGACCACGCCGCCCTCGCGGGTGAACTTCACCGCGTTGCCGACCAGGTTCTCCAGCACCTGGCGCAACCGTTGTACGTCGCCGAGGACAGTGACCCCAGCGATGTCCCCGGACCGCACCTCGAAGCGCAGTCCACGGGACTGTGCGCGGTCGGCGAAGACCGGACCGATCTCGGCGAGGAGGTCGGCGGGACGGAATGCCGCCGGACGAAGCTCAAGCCTTCCTGCCTCCACCCGGGCGAGGTCGAGCACGTCGTTGATCAGGCCGAGCAGATGGTCGCCGCTCGTACCGATGATGCGCAGGCGCTCGCGGTTCCTTGCGGACTGGCCCGAGTCCCGTTCCAGGATCCGGGCGAAGCCGAGGATCCCGTTCAGCGGCGTGCGGAGTTCATGGCTCATGTTGGCGAGGAACCGCGACTTGGCCCTGTTGGCCGACTCCGCGGATTCCTTCGCCGCCGCGAGCTGGCGCGTGCGTTCACCCACTTGGATCTCGAGTTCGCAGGCCCGGGCCTCTGCGCGACGTGAACGCAGCATCGAAGCGCCATGCACAACCCCAAGGAATCCGACCGCGTACATCATCCAGGCCCAGATCGAGAAGTACCAGGGTGACAGGACGCGGAAGGAGTAGCCGGCCACCTGGGATGCGATGCCGTTGGCGTCCATGCCCCGGACCTCGAACCGGTAGCTTCCTCCCGGCAGCGCCGACCAGTCGGCCAACCGCTGTTCGGTCGACGTGCTCCACCGGTCGTCCCAACCCACCAAACGGGTCTGGTAACGCACCTTCGCGGCGCGATCGACACGCCTCGCCGAGTAGCCGATCTGGTAGCGTTCCTGGGATTGTCCGATCGGTGCGTCCGGTCTCGCCAAGGCCTGATTGGTCCCTCCGGCCATCACCGAGGTCACGGCCACCTCCCACCGGGCCCTCGTAGCGCCCAACCGGGACGGGACCAAGCGTACCAACGTGTCCATGCCCCGGACCCAAAGCACCTCGGACTCCGGCCCGGTCTCCCGCAACAGGACCAGCCCGCCCGCGAATCCGACCTGTTCCCCGACCGCCGCCGGCAACGGGTCCACGAGCCACCCGCCATCGGTCCCTCGGCGGAAGCGGGCCAAG
>CAMASJ010000290.1 GCA_945860685.1 Akkermansia muciniphila | reverse complement strand
TGCTGGTGCTCTCACCCGGCCTGCGCCGCGCGGAACGTCATCGGCTCGACCAGGCCGCGGAAGGCCCGGTGAAGGAGTTGCTGGGACTGCTCGACGTCGGTTTCCCGCGCGACGCGGCGGAGTTCCGCGCGCGGTTCGACGTGCTCGAGGTCCGGACCAACGCCGCGGCCACCACCCTGCGCCTGCGCCCGCGCGCCGCGGCCGCCCGACGGATGATGCCGGGTGTCTCCGTGGACCTGGGCCTGGGTGACTGGCGGTTGCTGGCCACCGAGATGACCTTCGCCGACGGCTCGCGTCTGCGCTCCGAGTTCTCCGCCATGATCACCAACGCTCCGGTCGATCCCGCGCGCTTCCGCACCGAGGTTCCCGAAGGCTGGAAGACCGAAACCAAGGGAGGCGGATTGTGAGCGCCGACCTCGTCGCGGCGCTGGCCGCGTTGCCGCATGGGCCGGAGTTCCGGTTCGTGCACGCGCTCCTTTCCTTGGATCCCGGACGCTCGGGTACTGGCCAATACCGGTTGCCGGAGGACGCCGTCTTCCTGCGGGGACATTTCCCCGGTGAACCGATCCTGCCCGGCGTCCTGCTGGTCGAGGCGGTGGCGCAGTTGGGCGGGGTCGTCGCCCAGTCGGATCCCGCGGTCGTTCCGCTCGCGGGTCTCAAGCTCGCCGGCATCCGGGCCGCGAAGATCCAGGGCACCGCGCGGCCCGGCGAGACGGTGAGGCTCGAGGCGACGGTGTCCGGCAGGATGGGCGGCCTCGTGCAGGTCACGGGATCGGCCTCGGTGGACGGACGCCCCGTCCTGCGGTGCGAACTGACCCTGGCCGGCGACGTGGTCTGAGACCGGCCCGGTCGGACTTCCACGAACGGGGAGCCTCACGCGGTGGGATGGCGTCAGGCGTCGGGCGTCGGGCGTCAGGATTGCCTGAAGCCGGAGACCCGACGCCCGTCACCCTCCGCACCGCCTTCGCCCAACAGCATCGCCCGCCAGACGTGACGCGGGCGCTTGCCGCGGCCGTCCGCCCCGAGCGCCGGCCGATGCCACCAACGCCGGGGAACTTCCCAGGCGGACAGGTTCGAGGACAGGAACGCACGCAGGTCCGAGTCCTCGATCGGTTCCCGGGTGCTGTACACCAATCCCACGGCCTCGCCCCGGCCCGTGGAATCGGGCACCCCGAAGGCGAGGCAATCGACCACCGCAGGATGCCGGAGCGCGGCCTGTTCCACGGCGCCCGGGAACACCTTGCGCCCGGCCACGTTGATGATGTCGCCCACGCGTCCGCGGAGCCAGAGACGTCCCTCGTCGTCGCGGTGGACGAGGTCGGAGGAACGGTAGGTGCCGTCCGCGAGGCGGGGATCGGGTTCGGGCCAGTAGGTGGAGGCCACGGCCGGGCCGCGGACGACCAGCGTGCCGTCCTCGTCCACCGACGCCTCCACGCCCTCGAGGGGCAGGCCGACGCAGGTGGGATCGGTCCGTGGGACGTCGGATCGGTCGAAGGCGATCCCGCCGCATTCGGAGGCGCCGAGGAAGTTGTGGATCTTGAGGCCGTGCCGTTCGAAGACCTCCTGTTCCAAGGGCAGCGGAAGCGGCGCACCGGCGGACACGGCCAGGCGAACCTGGCGCGGGATGAGATCGGCCTCGTGCCATGAACGCCACAAGGCCGGGACCGCGGGAAGGGTGATCGATTCCCAAGGGGCGGCCGCCGCGGCGACCGATCGTGGGAGCGGGGAATCGACGAGCACCAGGGGGATCCCGTGCAGCAGGAGCGGGGTCACCAGGTTCGAGAAGCCGTAGCTGTGCGCCAACGAGAGGACGCCGAGGTTGGGCCATTCGGGCCGCAGACCCATGGTGCGGACGATCTGGTCGGCGTCGGCGGCGACCTGGGCGGCGTTGAGGGCGACGACCCTGGGGGTGCCGGTGGAACCCGAGGTGAGCTTGAGCAGGGAGAAACCGGGGATCGGACGGGGCAGCACGGGGGCGGACTGTCCGGGTTCGAGGGGGCAGATCGGGAGACCCGCACGCCATGCCCGGAGCACCGCAAGGAGGAAGCCGACGTCACGGCCCTGCGGGTGGGAAAGTCCTTCGGAGGCGGATGCGGGCGCGGTGTCGGCTTCGGCCTCGAGTTCGGAGAAGGTCCATGAACGGCCCGAGGTGGCGTCGTGGACCGCCAACCTCGTGGCATTCCTCCGGGCGGTCTCGCGCCATCGATTCTCCAGCATTGCGGACGCTCTTTGCCCGTCGATAGCGTCCCGACGCAAGTGCGAATCCCCCTTCCATGGCGAGCGCGCGGGTTGGCGGGATCCCTCCTGGGACTTCTGCTGCTCCTCGCCGCGGGATGCGCCCATCGGGGCCCGGCCGGCCCGGGTCCGCTGCTTTTCCCCCGCGACACCCTGGCCATCACCAACGAGACGCATTGGGTGTACGAGATCGATCCCGTCGCCGGCACGCAGCGTTCGGTGCAACGCGATCCGCCGCCGACGTATGCGCTCCGCTGCTTCGTCCTCGCGCGGACGGTGAAGCAGTTCCACCTGCACGCGACGTTCGATCCCAACGGTCCGGCGCCGGACGCGGACGAAGCACGGCGGTTGGTCCGGAAGGTGGTCTCGAGGAGTCCCCGGACCGTGAGCGCGCCGGCGGAACGGATCCGCATCCCGGGCCATCCGGGACTGCACGGATTCAGCGCCACCTGGCCGCGCGTCTTTCAGGAGGAGTGCGGCGGCGCCTGGCACAGCTACGTGCAACGGGGACACTGGCGGATGGTCCTGCCGTTCGGACGCGAAGGCCAACGGCGCGAGGCCCAGGCGTTGGCCCAGGGCGTGCGCGAAGGCCGTGCACCGGTGGTCCACCTGGTGGACTTTCCGCGGTTGCGCATGAACCACGCGGTGGTCTTCATGGACGTGTCGGAAGCCAACGGGGATTTCCGCTTCACCGCCTACGATCCGAACAGTCCGGATCAGCCGGTTACACTCCGGTTTGACGGCCGGAGCGGTCGGTTCGAAATGCAGCCGGCGGCCTATTTCCTCGGCGGCCGGATCTCGGCCTACGAGGTCTATCACGGCCGGTTCCGTTAGTGGACCGTCGGCTTCGCGCCTCAGTACTTCGCCACGCCGTGGTCGATCTCGTCGGCCCAGGCGGAGATGCCGCCCTTGACGCTCTTCACGTACTTGAAGCCCTGTTCGCGCAGGAAGCGGAGGGCCTTCATGGAGCGGACGCCGCTCTTGCAGTGGATGTAGTACTGCACGTTCGGGTCGAGGTCGGTGAAGCGCTGGGGCAGGGTGCTCAGCGGATGCAACGGCACGCCCTTCACGTGGGCGATCTGGTGTTCGTCGGCCTCCCTGACGTCGATGACGCGGATTCCCAGCGACGGGTTCTCCAGCGCCTTCTTCATGTCATGGACCGTGACCTCGTCGGGATTGGACCCGGGGTTGGCCGGCTCGGGAAGGACGCCGCAGAACACCTCGTAGTCGATGAGCTGGGTGACGGTGGGATTGGGACCGCAGATCGGGCACTTCGGATCCTTCCGCAGCTTCAGCTCGCGGAACTTCATGTCGAGGGCGTTGAAGAGCAGGAGGCGGCCGATGAGCGAGGAACCCTTGCCGAGGGCGAGCTTGAGGATCTCGGTGGCCTGGATGCAGCCGATGATGCCGGGCAGCACGCCCAGCACGCCGCCCTCGGCGCAGCTCGGGACCATGCCCGGCGGCGGTGGCTCGGGGTAGAGGCAGCGGTAGCAGGGCCCGCCGAGGTGCGGGGCGAAGACGCTGGCCTGGCCCTCGAAGCGGAAGATCGAGCCGTACACGTTGGGCTTCTTCAGCAGGACGCAGGCGTCGTTGGTGAGGTAGCGCGTGGGGAAGTTGTCGGTGCCGTCGACGACGATGTCGTAGGGCCGGATGAGGTCGAGGGCGTTGTCCGAGGTGATGCGGACCTTGTGCAGGTCGACCTCGACGTTGGGGTTGAGCGCGTGGATCGCGGACTTGGCGGAATCGGCCTTGGACGTGCCGACGTCGGCGTCGGAGTGGAGGATCTGCCGCTGGAGGTTGGAGTAGTCGACGGTGTCGAAGTCGACGATGCCGAGCCGGCCGATGCCGGCCGCGGCGAGGTACATGGCGATCGGGGACCCGAGCCCGCCCGCGCCGATGCAGAGGACGGAGGTGTTGCGGATCTTGCGCTGACCCGCCATGCCGACCTCGGGAAGGATGAGGTGGCGTGAGTACCGGCGGATCTCCTCGTTGGTGAGCTCGAACATACGAAAGGCCGTCAGGCTAGGGCGTGCCGGTGGACCGGCAAAAGGAAAGTTTGGAGGGCTTGGCCGCCGGACGGCGGGACGATAGTGTCGGGGAATGGAAACACCGCCTTCCGCGCTGGCCGGCTGGACCCCGGAACAGGTCGCCCAGGGGAAGCGTTGGGTGCAGACGTGGAAGGATGCCGGCGAGGCCATGGAGGCGCTGCGGCGGAGGGAATTGAGGGAACTGGATTCCTACAAGACGATCGCACTCCTCTGTGGTCCGGCAGACTACACCCGGGAGCCGTTCGCCCCCAAGCCGACTTCGGGCTTGGTCGAGCAGCAGCGGATCTTCTCAAGGCTTCGCCAATGACAGCGGTCTTCAGCGCGGCCGCCGAGCTTCAGGCGGTCTGTGAATCCAATGGTTGGAAGTACTGTATCATCGGCGGCGTTGCCCTCCAGCGTTGGGGCGAACCCCGGATGACGGCGGACGCCGACATCACCCTGATCACCGGCTTTGGGGGCGAGGAACGGTTCATCCATGAGCTGCTCGGCCACTTTGAGTCCAGGGTCGGAACCCCCGTCGAGTTCGCCCTGAGAAACCGGGTCCTTCTTTTGCGGGCCAAAAGCGGAGTGGGTCTGGACGTGGCCTTGGGAGCCTTGCCATTCGAGGAGTCCTCGGTAGCGCGTTCCAGCCTGTTCACCTTTCCCGGGGAGGTCCTCCTTCGCACCTGCTCCGCGGAGGACCTGGTGGTGATGAAGGCGTTCGCCTCAAGGGCCAAGGACTGGTGGGATGTTGAACAGATCCTGGTTCGCCAGACCGGGCATCTCGACTGGAGCTACATCCGCCGGGAACTGAAACCCTTGGTTGAGGCAAAGGAGGAGCCCGAGATCTTCGAACGGTTGGAGCGCCTGCGGATCGATAGTGAGCGGTGAGCCGTTTGGCTTTGGCGAATCACTGACCCATCGCCATCGCCGCGATGGCCTTCGCCGCCTCGACCGGGTCCTTCGCGGTGTAGATCGGGCGGCCCACCACCAGCCAGCTCGCGCCGGCGGTCATCGCCTCGGACGGACCGAGCGTCCGCTTCTGGTCGTCGGACTTCTCCGCTCCCGTCCGGATTCCCGGGGTGACCAGTTGCATCGAGTCCGGCAGGAAGGCCCGCAGCGGCGTGATCTCCAGCGGCGAGCAGACCAGTCCGCGGATGCCCGCGCCGGCCGCCAGCCGGGCCAGGCGTTC
>CAMASJ010000289.1 GCA_945860685.1 Akkermansia muciniphila | reverse complement strand
CGACCTGGTCATCCCCACGAACGGCGTGGGACTCTTCACCGATCCGTTGCTGGTCGACGCGGAAGGTTCCGAAACGGGCCTGATCCTGGGAGGTGCAGGAGTGGAGTCGCGGCTGGAAGGCGGCCGCTGGGACTGGGCTCCCGCCGGGTTGGGAGCGCCGGAGCGGGTCGTGGCGATGGCGTTCGGCCCGGTCCACACCGGAGGGCCATCCGTCCTTTGGGCGGCCGACGGCGAGGGTTTGCGTCGGCGGGACGGAGGTGTTTGGAAGCGCGTCTGGAAGGCCCCGGCGAAGCTCCGGCTGCCGCAGTCCCTGACCCTCGGGGACATCGACGGCGACGGCGACATCGACGTGTGGCTGACCCAATACAAGATCCCGTATGTCGGGGGGCAGTTCCCGTCACCGTACTTCGACGCCAACGACGGGAATCCGTCCTACCTGCTGCGCCAGGACGGAAGTGCATTCACCGACGTCACGGAATCCGCGGGACTGGGGGCCAAGCGGTATCGGCGCACCTACAGCGCCTCGTGGTTGGACCTCGACGGCGACGGCGACCTGGATCTCGTCAACGTGAGCGACTTCGCCGGCGTGGATCTGCATCGGAACTGGGGTGGCGGGCGGTTCCGGGACATCACGGCGTCCCTGGGGGAATCGCGGCACCTCTTCGGGATGTCCCATGCGGTGATGGACCTCGACGGGGACGTCTTGCCGGACGTTCTGGCGACGGGGATGGATTCGCCGGTGGCGGCGCAGTTGGACGCAGCGGGCTTGGGCCGTCCGGGTTTCCCGGAGCACACGCGTCTGCGGTCGGCCATGACCTTCGGCAACCGCGCTTGGGTCGGCCGGAACGTGGCCGGTGGCTACCGGATGGAGCCGTGGCCGGGGGCGGAATCGTTGCGGCGGGGCGGGTGGACCTGGGGAGTGGCGGTGTTGGACTGGAACAACGACGGGTTGGACGATGTGTACCTGGCGAACGGGCATGAGACCTTCCCGAGCCGCCTGGACTACGAGCGGCAGTTCTGGACGCACGACATCCACGTGGGCGGATCGACCAACGACCCGGCGGCGCTGCTCTACTTCACGCAGGCGGCCGAGAAGCGGCGCGAGACCGGAAGGTCCTATGGCGGCTGGCAGGCCAACCGGCTCTTCACGGGAGTGCGCAACGGCGGCGCGGTGGACGAAGGCTGGATCCGCGGCGTGGCGTTGACCGAGGACTGCCGGAACGTGGTCGCCGGCGACTTCGACCGGGACGGACGGGTCGACCTCGCGGTGACCACCTACGAGCAATGGCCGGTGGCGCGCCAGCGTTTGGTGATCTTGCGGAACGTCTCGGAAGGGAAGGGCGGCTGGATCGGGTACCGGTTGCCGGTGCACGTGCCGGGATCGTGGGTCGAGCTGGAGACGACCGCGGGAGTGCGTCGGGTCTGGAGGGTCACCGGCGCGGGTTACCGCAGTCAGGAGACGGAAGCGGTCCATTTCGGCCTGGGGACCGCAAAGGGGCTCCGGGCGGAGTGGGTCTGGCCGGGAGGCAAGAGGGTGAGGCTGCCGGTCGAGGTAGGCCGATGGCACGAGATGGGCGGCCCATAGCTCCCAGTAGTCCTATAGGACCTATGGGTCCCATGGGATGCTTTACCGATCCGGGAACTCGAACTCGACCTTGCCCTTCTGGCCGAGGACCAGGTGGGCTGCGAAGGCCTTGCCCGACTTGGACACGAACTTGTCCAGGAGCGGGGTGCGGCCGTCCTTGAGCAGCTTCTCGATCTCGGGGCGCTCGACGGTCTGCTCGAGGATCTTCTTGCCAACCTTGAAGGTGCACTTGCGGGTCTCGGCCTGGGTCTTCTCGCAGATCCAGTAGGTGGGTCCTTCGAAGACCCTTCCCTTGCACTTGGGGCAGGCGCCGACCGGTTCCTGTCCGGTGAAGTCCACGAGCGGTTCGGGCTCGGCGGCCTTGCGGTCCTTGGACGGGAACTTCTTCTCCCGCGGCGCGAACTCGAACGAGACCTTGCCCTCCTTGAGGGTCAGGAAGGCCTCGAACTTACGGCCGGTCTTCTTGGAGACGAACTCCTTGAGCAGGTCGGTCTTTCCGTCGGCGAGGAGCTTCCCGGCCTGGATGCGGTCGATGGCCTGCTGGAGGATGACGGTGCCGGTGCGGAAGTCGCACTTCTTGGCGGCGCCCACGGAGCTTTCGCACACGTAGTTCATCCCGTTCTCGAACACGCGTCCGCCGCACTTGGGACACTTGCCGACCGGTTCCTTGCCGGTGAAGTCGACCTCAGCCGAGGTGCCGTCGGCGGACTTGTCCTCGCCGAAGTCGAAGACCAGCTTCTTCTCCGCATCGAGCTTGATGACCGCGGCGAAGGGGAATCCCTGGCGCGACCGGAATCCCTGGAGCGGGCCGAGCGTTCCTTCACGGACCAGTTGTTCCATCTCCTTCGACTCCATGAGCCGGCTCGCGAGGAACTTGGGCAGGCTGAAGTCGCACTGGGCACATTGGAACCGGCGGTAGTTCTCCTTCACCTTCGCGCCGCACTTGGGACAGGGGGTCGCGAGGTCGCCGAAGTCGCCGGGGACCTCGTCACCCTGGAACGCCTTGGTGCGTTCCACGATGCGGCGGGTCATCTCGGCGATGTCCTGCATGAACTGCGGCCGGGTGTAACGGCCGGCCTCCATCTGCTTGAGCTTGTACTCCCACTCGCCGGTCAGCTCGGGCTTGCTGAGCTCCTCGATGCCGAGCCCGCGCAGGAGGGCGATCAGCATGAACGCCTTGCCGGTGGGTTGCAGCTCGTTGCCGTTGCGGTGGAGGTATTCCTCGTCGACGAGACCCTCGATGACCGCTGCGCGCGTGGCCGGGGTTCCAAGGCCGCGCTCGGCCATCGCCTCGCGCAGCTCGTCGTCGTCGACCAGCTTGCCCGCGCCTTCCATGGCGCCGAGGAGGGTGGCCTCGTTGTACCGCGGCGGGGCCTTGGTCTGGGCCGCCTTGAGTTCGATCTCCCGGGTGAGGGGACGCTCGCCGGGGGCCACCGGCACGAGGTTGGCGCCGCCGGCCGAGCCGTCCTCGTTCTCCGCCTGGGCCTCGCGTCCGTAGATCTCGAGCCAGCCGGCCTTCACCAGCACCTTGCCCTCGGTCTTGAACGGCTCGCCCTCGACGCGGGTGATGCGGGTGGTGACCAGGTGTTCGGCCGCGGGGAAGAAGACGGCGAGGAAGCGCTTGGCGACGAGGTCGTACAGGCGCAGTTCGACATCGCTGAGGCCCTTCGGCTCGACGTTGGTGGGGACGATGGCGAAGTGGTCGCTGACCTTCGCGTTGTTGAAGATGCGCTTGTTGGGACGCACCCAGCCCTGTTCGAGGATGGTGCCCGCGAACCTCGCGTAGGCGCCTCCCACCATGGTGTCCAGCACGCCGCGGACGGTGCCGATGTAGTCCTCCGGCAGCGCCCGGGAATCGGTACGCGGATAGGTGAGCACCTTGTGGCGCTCATACAGCGCCTGGGCGATCTGGAGGGTCCGGCTCGCCGAGAAGCCGAACCGGCGGTTGGCCTCACGCTGGAGCGTGGTGAGGTCGAACAGCGGCGGCGAAAGCTGGGTGCTGGGCTTGCTCTCCTCGGTGACGACACCGGGCTTGGCCAGGCAGCGGGCCTTGATTTCCGCGGCCTTCGCGGCGTCCCAGAGGCGCTCCGCCTTGAGCCCGTCGTCGGCGTTCTCCTTCGTCGTCGCAGCCCGCACGAACTTCTCGTCGAACCAGCGTCCGACATACGAGCCGGACTGGCATTCGAAGGTGGCGTGCAGCTCCCAGTAGTTGCGGGGGACGAAGCGCCGGATGCGCTCCTCGCGGTCGACCAGGATCGCCAACGTGGGCGTCTGCACCCGGCCGACGGTCGTCTTGTTGAAGCCGCCGCCCTTCGAGTTGAAGGCGGTCATGGCCCGCGTGCCGTTGATGCCGACCAGCCAGTCGGATTCCGACCGGCAGGTGGCCGCGGCGGCGAGCGGCTGCATCTCCGAATCCGACCGCAGGTTCTGGAAGCCGTCGCGGATCGCGGTGGCCGTCATCGACTGCAGCCAGAGGCGCTTCACCGGCTGCTTGGCCTGCGCGTACTGGGTGATGTAGCGGAAGATCAGCTCCCCTTCGCGGCCGGCGTCGCAGGCGTTCACCAGTGCGTCGACATCCTTGCGCTTGATCAGCTTCTGCAGGGTCTTGAGCTTGGCGACGGACTTCTCCCGGGGCTCGAGGGCGAAGTGCGGCGGGATGACCGGGAGCGCGTTGAAGCTCCACTTGCCCTTCTTTGCCTCGAACTCCTCCGGAGCCCGGATCTCAAGGAGGTGGCCGACCGCCGACGCCACCACGAACTCGTCCCGCTCAAAGTAGTCGTCCACACGCTTGAAGCCCCCAAGGGCCTTGGCGATGTCCGCGGCGACAGACGGTTTTTCCGCGATGACGAGAGTCTTTCCCATGGGACGGGTGGGGCGGACGTGTAACCGTCCACTCCAGACCCCGGCAAGGAGTTCTTTTGTCCTCGGGGCGGATCGCCGGGTGTTTGGGGTGGGTTTCGGGAGCCCGGTTTCGGTGTCAGGCTCCGGAGCGAGCGATCGGACGGAGCCGGGTGATCAGGTGAAGCCGTCGTCCGAAAATCCAACTGGCCCAGGCGGGGTAGAGCCCGATGTGGATGCGTTCCTCCTCGGGGTGCAGCCCGGTGGCCTCGAAGTGACCGAGCCATTGCTGCGGGGTCTGGTAGTTGTAGGGCAGGACGACCCCGTGTCGGGCATTGCCCACCCAATCCATCGCGCGCAGGACCGGGCCGGCGAGGAATCCCTCGAGCCGATGGTCTTTGATCACCACGGCCCGCCGGGCGACTCGGGAGGCCTCGGCCAGGAGGATGCGGGGATCGTCGGTGTGATGGAGCACGTCGACGAAGGTCACCACGTCGACGCTCCGATCGGGCTTGGGGATGTGTGAGCCGTCGAACGGGGCGACCGGGACGCGGGTGTCCTTGCGGACGAGGATGTCGATTCCCTCCACGGCGAGTTCGGGGCGCCGGGCTCCCAGCATCCAGGCGAGCAGGCCGTCGCCACAGCCCACGTCGAGCACGGTCGCGGGACCCGGCGGGACCATCTCGGCGAGGTGGCGGCAGAGCACCTCGACGCGGCGGTTGGCCACGTAGCCGCCGTGGATGGCTTCGACGACGCTCATGGCTTCGGGCGGCCAACAAAGGCGATGCGGCCCCAGCCGATGTCCATCTTCTCGGTTCGGAAACGTGCGTTCAGGCGGTCGAGGATCACACCAGGACTGCCCAGCCACTTCTGGTATAGGGGAGTCTCCTCCTCGACCATGACATGGAAGGCGTCGAGCGGCCGCCACAGGCTTCGCGCCAGAGGGATTCCGGCGCAGAAAAGCACGAAGCGGAGAAACGGGGTGTCCCATGGCTCGATGAGCACCAGCCGGCCATCCGGCCGCAGGATCCGGAGGAT
>CAMASJ010000288.1 GCA_945860685.1 Akkermansia muciniphila | reverse complement strand
GAAGACCGTCGTGAGGGCGAAGGGTTTCGTCCGCTTCACCCATGCGCCGACGAAGCTGCACCTCTTCCAGACCGTGTGGGGGCACCATCTCATCGAGGAGTTTCCCCACACGCCCGCCCCGGATCCCGTGGCCGTGCTGATCGGACCGTCCCTGGATCCCGAGACCCA
Source organism: Akkermansia muciniphila (assembly GCA_945860685.1). Classification (GTDB taxonomy): domain Bacteria; phylum Verrucomicrobiota; class Verrucomicrobiia; order Limisphaerales; family UBA9464; genus SXXZ01. The sequence continues at coordinate 5,305 of CAMASJ010000288.1, read as the reverse complement.
CCGGCTCGCCCTACGGGAACTCGTCTTCGGCAAAGGAACCCGGACCTTCCCTTTGCGAAGCGGTTGAGAAGGGTGTCGGTGCTGTCGGACGGAAGCGCGTGGCAGGAGGCCTGTTTTCTCTGGTCGCCTCTGACCAAACCCCACCCACCGGGCCTACCCGCGACGGTTTACCATGGAGCGGGGTTCAACCGACTTGTCCTCCTGGCCCTCTCAACCGACATTCTACGAAGAAGCCACGGTCGGAAGTTTGGAACCTGAAACCAAGTCATGAACAACGATGAGGCTGTACTGGCCGAACTGAGGAAGATTGCCGCTTGGGCCGACACCCAGAGGAAGATGACCCGATGGTCGCTGATCCTCGTCGGCGCCTTCATTCCGCTTCTGATTCTCTTCGCAGTGGTGATGGAGCGGCGTGCCGCGGAGAGGCTTCGTGATGCGGAGGTGGGACCGGCGAACCTCACCTCGGAGCGGACCGCCAACTGGTATGATGTGGACCAATGCGTCCAACAGGGTGAATTCAAACAGGCGATCCAAGCCGCTGAAATGCTCGCCTCAAAATCCCCCAACAACCCGGAGGCGCATCGGCGTCTGGCCGGGGTTTACCTGGCTGCCGGCGACATCGAGAAGGCGAGGAGCCATTTCTCTGAGGCGGTCCGCCTCTTTCCCACGGAGGAGAACGAAAAGCTCCTGCAGGCGGCCGAGAGGCGGATCTGGGAGGAAAAGCACCCCTGAGCCGAAGTAGGGTGGGATCGACGCGTCGATCTGTGACTTCGTCGAACACAGGTGTCCGAAGCGCGGTTCCTGGGGCCACTGCAGTCCCGCTGTGCCTTGCGATCGATTCGGCGCGCGGTTTCCGCAGGAACCGGGTTGAGAACCGGAGGAGTGGGACGGTCAGGAGCTTCTGTTCTGCAAGCAGGAATCCGTGTGTCTCCGTGTGTCTCCGTGTCGACCTCCAAGGCACGGTCGGGCAAGCGCACTCCGCGACGCGCTCGCGAGGCACATGGCTCGGTTCAGGAATGGCGATCCGGGGAGAGCATCCGGGATTCGAAGCCGGCGGGTTGTCCGGTCAGGATTCCGGCCACGATCTTCCCGGTCACCGGCGCAAGGCTGAGGCCCATCATCGCATGGCCGGTGGCGAGGGTCAGGTTGGAGCGGCAACGGCTGCGGCCGATGTAGGGCAGGCCGTCCGGTGAGCAGGGACGGAGGCCGCGCCAGGGTTGGATTCCTTCGAAGTCGGCGGGCCTGAACTCGGGGTAGTAGCGGGACACGGCCTTGATGATCCCCCGAACCCGCACCGGATCGATTCCCTCGTCGAGCCCGGAGAGTTCCATCGTCCCGCCGAAGCGGAGCGAGGAACCCATCGGCGTCACCGCGACGCGGGCTTCGGTGAAGATGGAACAGAGCGTGGGAAGACGTCGGGGCGAGGGCAGGGTGAGGCTGTAGCCTTTGCCGGCCTGGATCGGGAGGCGGAGATCCAGTTTCGCCGCGGTGGACGGCGACCAGGAACCGCCGCACAGGAGGAACTCGTCGCCGGCGATCTCGCCGTTGGTCGTGATGACGCGCTCGATGCGTTGTCCTGAGGACTTCCAGTCCAACGCCTCGCTGGACCAAAGGAACCGCGTTCCGAGCCGGTCGAGTTCCCGCTTGAGTCCGCCCATGAAGCGGTCGGGGCTGAGATGGCAGTCGAGCGGGTAGTGGACCGCGCCGGCGATGTCCATGCGGACACCGGGCTCCAGGGCGGCGGCCGCAGCCGGATCGATGACGTCGGCGGGGATCCCGAGTTTGCGGGCCTGTTCGGCACCCTTCGCTTCCTCCTCGAGGCCGTGGGGCGTCCGGCAGAGCATCAGCAGTCCCTTGCGCACGAGGCCGAAGTCGTTGCCGGGGAGTTCGGCCAATTCCTCGAAGGCGGAACGGCTGGCGAGGCTGAGGTCACGGATCAACGGTGCCGAAGCCTGGACGTGCGCCGCGGTCGAGGAACGCCAGAACCGGTAGGCCCAAGCGATCAGCGAGGCGTCGAGGCGGGGACGGATGTAGAACGGGGACTCGGGGTTCCACATCCACTTCAACCCGAGGGCCACCATGCCAGGAGCGGCGAGCGGCACGAAATGGCTCGGCACGATCATGCCGGCGTTGCCGAAGGAACAGCCGTCGCGGGACTCGGGATTGCGGTCGACGACCGTGACCTGCAGCCCGGCCTTGGCGCAGTAGTAGGCGCAACTCAGTCCGATGACCCCGCCCCCGACGATGACGACATGCGGCTGCTTCACAGTGTGGAAGGAGGTTCCACCGGGGTCATGGGAAGGTCTTGCATGGAATCCCGGTGCATCCGGAAAAGGCGGCACACCGGCTCAGGAACGATTCCAATGGAACGAAGAACGACCTCACGCAAACTCGCAAAGACGCCAACAGGGCGGAGACTGGTTCCTGAACGGCAATCCGATGGCTTCCGACTTCACGGCGGCTTTGCGGTTTTGCGTGCCGATCGCTCCTGCATCGGCGGTCCATACGCCAGGCCGACGGAGTCCCCGTCCGGCCACCTTGAGCCGGACGGGATCGGAACGTGGCTCCAAGAACCCGCTCAGCGTTTCGCGGTGGTCTGGCCACCGGAGAGCAGGTAGGCCAGCAGATCGAGGATCTCGTCCTTCTGGAGCGTGTTCAGCAGGCCTTCCGGCATCGGGGAGACCTTGGAGTTCTCGATGCTTTCGATGTCCTTGCGGTTCACGTTGGTGAAGCCGTTGGGGTCGAACATGTCGGTCATCATCATGATGCCGTCGCCGTTGAGGTTGGCGACCCGGCCGATCACGGTGCCGCCATCCTTCTTGGTGATGACCACCTGGCCGTACTGGTCGCTGATCTCCTTGCCGGGATCGACGATGGACTCGAGCAGGTCATGGGGGCTGAAGCGGCCTGAGACGCCGGTGAGGTCGGGTCCGACGGCGCCGCCTTCGGTGGCAAAGCGGTGGCAGTTGAAGCATCCCACCGCGCCGAACAGGGAGCGTCCGCGCTCGAGGTTGCGTCCGGAGCGGAGGCTCTTGGCGAGCGATCCGTCGAAGTCCGCCATGGCCCATTCCTTCACCGTCGCCCGGCCGGCGAGCAGGTTCTCCAGGACGTTGCGCTTGGGCGGCTGGGCGTTGAGGACGTCGGCCAGTTGGTTCTTCTCGGTGTCCGAGAGGGTGGCGACGGCGTCGTTCTTGATGTCGCGCAGGAAGCCTGAGAGCGAGGAGCCGCCGCGGAAGTTGGCGGCCTTGAGGAACCAGGCGAAGTAGGCGCGACGCTGATCCAAGGTCCAACCGGTCTTCAACATCCGGAGCGCGCGGGCGAGGTCCAGCTGTTCTTCCTGGGAAGGCGCGGAGGCGAGGGCGGCGGAGAGCTTGGCGGCGGCCGAGGGCGTCTCGAGATAGACCAGCATCGGGGCCAGCTCCGCGTTGAGGAAGCGGTTCTTCGAGGGGAACAGCGGTTCGAACTTCCGTCCGAGCGCCGCAACCGTGGCCGCGTCCGGGCGACCGAGACGGGTCATGGCGAGGCTGTAGGCGCGGAGCAGGTCCAGCTGCTGCCGGGTGTCGAGGCGGTTCCAGTCGAGGCGATCGAGGGCGGCGAGCAGACGCGGCTGCAGGGTGGCGTCCGGGGCTGGATCGGTCGGCTTGCGATGCGGGGCGTCCTTGCCGCTGACGCGGGCGAGGGCCATCGCGGACTGGATGAGGCGGTCGGGGTCGGACTCGGACAGCGCGCGGTCGGTCCAGGCCGTCGACGCCTGCCATTCGAGGGCCACCCGGGCGGCGAAACGGAGTGCGCGATCCTTGCTGCCAAGCGCCTTCCAAACGGTGTCGAGGCTGGACTTGGACGGCCTGTCGACGAAGCGGCCGTGGAGCGCCTCGAGCTCGCGGCGGGCGGCAAGCGCAGTGTTGCGGCGCTTGTTGCGGACGACCGGGGTGGTGGATTCGGTGCCGTTGTAGGTCACCCGGTACAGCGCGGACTGGGTGCGGCGTCCGCCGATGGCGAAGTACATCGCGCCGTCGTTGTGGACGACGATGTCGGTCAACGGCAGCGGGGAGCCGGAGATGAACTCCTCGCGGGTTCCGGTGTAGCCGGAGCCGTCCTGCTTCAGGTGGACGGCGTAGAGCTTGCCGTAGCTCCAGTCGTTGATGAAGAGGGCGTCCTGATATTTGGCGGGGAACTTCGCGCCGTAGCCGAAGGTGACGCCGGTCGGGGAGCCCGGGCCGATGTCGACCACCGACCCGACGCTGTCGGCGTAGTAGGCGGGCCACTTGCCGGCGCCGCTGCGCCAGCCGTACTCGCCGCCGCTGACGACGTGGTTCACGCGGGTTGGACGATACCACGGGGTGTTCATGTCCCACTCCATGTCGGCGTCGTAGGTGAAGAGCTCGCCGTCGCGGTTGTAGGCGGCGTCGTACTCGTTGCGGAATCCGGTCGCGACGAGGTCCCACTGCTTGCCGTCGGGATCCGTCCGGGCGATCCAGCCGCCCGGCGCGAGCACGCCCTTCATGAAGCCGTTGCCGTCCCAGAGCCGTTGGATGAGATGATCCTCACCCCAGATCGGCCGCATGTGCGTGGAGGCCATCTCGGTGAGACGCGTCTGGTTCCCGATCACGAGCGTGAGCGACTTCTTGTCCGGCGACAGGAGGATCGCGTGGGGACCGTGTTCACCGCCGCCGTCGAGCTTGCGGAGCAGTTCGACAGAATCGAAGCGGTCGTCGCCGTCCGTGTCGCGGACGCGGTAGAATCCGCGGCCCTGGAGCGTCTCCTCGTTGACCATCACGTAGAGGCTGTCGAAGGCATACAGCAGACCGTGGGCGCCACCGATCTTCAGGTCGATGTTCTCGATGGCGGGTTCCGCGGTCGTTCCGACGGCGGGGAGGGTGAGGCGGTAGAGCTTGCCGTACTGGTCCGAGACGATGAGGCGACCCTTCGGATCGGAGCACATCGAGACCCAGGAACCCTTCTGTTCCTTGGGCACGGTGTAGAGGAGTTCGGCCTTGAACCCGGGCGCGATCTTCAGCGCGTTGACCGGGGTGGCGCCTTGGCCGAGGGCGGCGATGGAGGCCATGGCGCCGAAGGCGGCGGACCAGACGACGTGACGTGGGGACATGCGGGGAAAGACTGTTGGAAAAGCCGACACGGCGACAAGTCCACAGGCGTTTCCCGGAGGGGATTCCGTTTGGCAAATCCCCGAATGCCCCCGGGGCCAATTGCCAGTGGCCAGGGGAATCGCGACCCGGCACCGAAAGGAGATCAGGACCAACCCAGGAGAAGGGACGGGCCCGCCAAGACGCCATGCCGCACCAAT
>CAMASJ010000287.1 GCA_945860685.1 Akkermansia muciniphila | reverse complement strand
AAGCGTCGGTCCAGTCGCGACAACGGGCCGATCGCGAGGACCAGGTGCAGCAGCAGGAAGGCGACAAGGGCGGTTCCGCGGATCATCAACGTCTCCGCGGTGACCTCCGGCGACTTCCAAGCGGTCACCGCCCCGAAGGCGACGAGCGTGGCCACCACCAGGATGCCAAGGCCAACGTCGTAGCGACGCTTCTCCGGGTTCCAGTCGACGGCGCGATAGTGGGAGGACATGTCAGGAAGACGGGGTTTCAGGCGAAGTCGAAGGAGGAACGGGAAGCGTCGTGGGCGGCGACGTCGGGGGACGGGAGACAAGAAGCAAAGCCAGGGCCGCCGGGACGAGGATGCCGAGGATCCGCCAGGCCCAAACGTGGGCGATGCGAAGGGACCCCGCGCTCGGCGAGACCGCGGAGCCGCCTTGGAATCCGGAGCCGCGGACGGCCCGGTTCCACACCACCAGCAGCCATGGCCAGAGCGCCACCAGACCCGGGGTGATCAGTATCCGGAATCCGATGCCCGCACCCCGGGTCCCGGGATCCATGCGCGCGAGACCCCGCCAATGGATCCAGGCCGCCACCGCGATTCCCATGGCGAGATACAAACCCGCCGCATCCACCAGGATGCCCGCGACCGCCTCCGTGGACGACTTCATGGCGCGTCGTCCAATCGGGTGATGTTGGGAATCGACTGCTGGTGGATCCAAAGGGTCACCAGCGCACCACTGAATGCGCTGCAGGCCATCGCGAAGAGAAGGCCCCGATCCCCTTGGATGGCGATGCCAAGGACCGTGAGGTGGCTCGCGATCGCCGACCCCATGGCACCCAGTGCCAACAGGGCGCCAACCCACCGGTACCGCGGGACGAACAGGAGGACCGACGCGGTCAATTCCCAGACGCCCTGACCGTAGCGCCCCCAGGATTCCATGTTCATCTGGCGGAAGATCCACATCGACTCGGGGTGGCCGGTGAACTTGAACCAGAGCGTCTCCAGCAGGATGGAAGCGGTGAGGATCCGCGCTCCGAGGCTGATCCGGCGCTCACCTTGGCTGAGGTTCTCGGCGGATTCGTCGATGAAATGGCCGTGGTCTGGACGGACTTCGGTGCGGAATCCCCGCGATGAGGAGCCAGTGAGCGGATTGCGATTCGGGTTCATTCCGGGTGCGGGTTACTTTCCCTTCTTCTCGAGCAACTTCGGCCAGTTCGAATCGGCCTTCACGAGGTTGCCCTGGGCGTCCTCGTTGAAGTCGTCCCGGATCCCGAGGTTCTTCTGCATCAGCAGTCGTCCATCCACGATCTGCCACGCCTCGACCTGGATCGGGGCGAGCGCGTTCCGGCTCACGCCATAGGCGCAATAGCCGCCGAACTGCGGCGCATACTTCTTCGGCTCCCCGTCGAAGAGCCCTTTGCTCTTCGCCGAATGGAAGTGGTAGCGGGCGCCCTCGTGTTCGCTCATGAACTCGGGCTTCCCCATCACGGGGGACTTCACGGTGAAGAAGGCCACCGGGTCGTAGCCCTGGATGGCGACACCCTCCTTGTCGAGGTTCAGCAGCCGCTTCTCCGCGGCGATGGAGGAGGTGGTGGTGAGGAATCCCAGGAGGGACAGAAGCATCAGGTTGCGTTTCATGCACGGGTGGGTCGTGCGAAACGGGAGAACCTTACAACCCGGAGGAACGCCGCCGGTCGATCCTCGGCTCGACGCCATCCTCGATGACGCCATGCAGACGGCGGCGCGCCGACGATCGGGCGCGGAGCCGGAAACCGCATCCGTCGTTCAGGCCTCCAGGACCGCGACAGCCGAGGCGTAGTGGACGGTATGGGTCAGACTCAGGTGGAGGTTGCGGCAGCCTCGGCTGTCGGAATAGAGGCGGGCTTCACCATGCAGCAGGGCCTCCGGACGGCCCGACTCGAGCCGCCGCACCTCGATGTCCTGCCATCCGAGCGTCGCACCGATGCCCGTGCCGAAGGCCTTGCTGACGGCCTCCTTCGCCGCGAATCGCGCCGCCACGTACGGCGCCGGATCAGGATGGGACATGCAGTACTGGAACTCCTCCGGCCGCAGGATCCGCCGGGCCAACCGGTCGCCGAAGCGCTCCAGGGAATCGCGGATCCGGGAGACCTCGATCAGGTCGATGCCCACGCCGAGGATCACCGCGGCCGCCTCCCCTGCCCTGGAAAGGTCATCCGCGGTAGCCCTCCATCGCCTGCAGCATCTCCTTCACGGACGCCGCCAATCCCTTGAAGACGGCGCGGCTGATGAGCGAGTGGCCGATGTTGAGTTCCTCGAGATGGGGCACGACGTGCAGGATGGGGACGTTCTCCACGTTCAACCCATGCCCGGCGTTCACCCTCAGTCCCAGGCCGTGGGCCAACCGTGACGCGGTCACCAGCCGTTCGATCTCGACGATCCGCTCCCGCTTGGAATGGAAGGCGTGGGCGTAGGGCCCGGTGTGCAGCTCGATGAACTGGGCACCGATCCGGGCCGAGGCCTCGATCTGCTCGGCGTCCGGGCCGATGAAGAGGCTGACCGCGATGCCGGCGTCGTTCAGCCGCCGACGACACTCGCCCAGCGAGGACTCCGCCGCCACCACGTCCAGGCCGCCTTCCGTCGTGATCTCCTCCCGCCGCTCCGGCACCAGGCACACGATGTCCGGCTTCACCCGGACCGCGATGTCGATGATCTCGGGGACGTTGGCGATCTCGAGGTTGAACCGCGTCGTCACCAGGCGGCGCAACGCCACGATGTCGTCGTCGAGGATGTGCCTGCGGTCCTCCCGCAGGTGGGCGGTGATGCCATGCGCGCCGGTCTCGAGGCAGATGCGGGCCGCCTCGACCGGACAGGGCTCGCCGCCGGGGAGACCCCGGTAACGCGCCTGCCTGAGGGTGGCGACATGGTCGATATTGACTCCAAGCTTGAGCATGGGTTCAGCGGGACTTCTGCGTTGCCGCACCGGTACGCGCCGGACGGGCCGTGGGCGGATCCAGCCAGCGGGTCAGCAGGACCAGCTCGAAGGAGGTGAGACCGATGGACGTCTTGCGTTGGAGTTCGAAGACGCCGGGGGACTTCTGCGAAACGATCGTGACGGCGTTCTCCAGGTAGGGCGTCGCTTCCTCGAGGAAGCGGCGGCCCGGTCCCTCGGCGGGCGGCGGACGCAGGCCTGCCGAGATGTCCTTCACCTGCAGGCCGGCCGACCAGTGGGACAGGTTCTCGGAGGTCATCTCCCAGTCGTAGTAGAGGACGCCGGGCTTGAGCAGCTCCGCGAGCAACTCCTTGGGAAGGGGTCCCTTCGAACGATTGAGGCCCACGAAGCTGAGTCCGACGAATCCGGGCTGGCCGTTGGTCGGACCGGCGAGCGTCGGCGTGGCGACGGGCGCGCTGGAGAGGGCGAGGATCTGCCGCGTCGGGTCGTACATCACCAATCCCTGCCGGGTGCCTGGCGCCGCGTTCGTCGAGAACTGGGGACGAATCCAGTCGTGGACCCGTGAGATCAGCTGTGCGGGCTTGCCGGCGTGGACGACCCCGAAGGTGGAGAACGGCGTCTCCGGCTGCGACCACAGGTACATCTGGGAAAGCTCCTCGCCCTGGATCAGCTCAGCGAGTCCGGCCTGCTCCAGCAGCGGCGCGACCACGCCCCTCGCTGCGGTGAAGGCGATCACCGAGTCGCCGATCAGGTTGGTCGGGTAGCTCCACTCCGCGGTGGCGATCCCCACCGCCGCGGCGGTCCGGAGCGTGCCGTCCCAGCGCACCGCGCCGTTGCTCGCGATGACGGTGGCCTGGATCCCGGGCAGCTTGCCGGCGGCGGTCTCCAGCTCGAGGAGACGCCCCGCGACACTGGACGGCGTCGAGATGCGCCTGCGGAAATCCGCGGCCAACGCCGAGCCGCTGCGGCTCACGGCGAAGAGCCATCCGCTCTCCGCGGAGACGGACGCACCGGAGGTCCCGGTGTGCAGGGGACGCACCCACTTCGGGAAATTCTCGGTCCAAAGGGCCGCTCGTTCCGCGGTCACCTTCACGGCCAAGAGCAGCTCGGTCGATCCGTCGGAATGCCGCCAGACCTCACCGGCGGACTCGTGCTCCAGCAGGTCTCCGACGAGCGGCGTCGCCAGGGCACCCGCTTCAGACGCCACCGAACCGCCTGCGACCCAGCCCGCGAAGGCGACACCCGCGTTGGTGGCAAGCCGCCCGCCCAAGGCAGCGGCCGCGGGTCCGGAAAGGACCTTCTGGAGCGCGGGAGCCGCTGTCTGCGCACGCAAACCATCCGCACCCGCGAAACGCCAACGCGCATCGAGCTTCGGTTCGGAACCACCGCATCCGGCCAGCCAGGCGCCCAGCGCCAGCAGCCACACTGTCGAGATGACCTTCTTCATGAGGGCGGTTGGTTGCCAGAGAAGGCACCGTGAATCAATGCGCCTTTGCACGGCGGGCCAAGTCGCTCCAAGCTGTTTTACCATGTCCGACCCTTGGTTCCGACTCCGCTCCGGCCCCACCGATCCCGCCCTGAACATGGCGATCGACCAGGCGCTGCTCGAATCGGCACCCGACCGCGGCGTCCCCGTCCTCCGCTGCTATTCCTGGGATCGCCCCGCCGCCTCTTTCGGCTACTTCCAGCGTCTCGCGGATGTTTCCCTTCTCACCACACTTCGCCCCCTGGTGCGCCGTTCCACCGGCGGCGGCGTGGTGCCGCATGACGCCGACTGGACCTACTCCGTCGTCATCCCCCCCGAACACCCCTGGTACGACGTCTCGGCCACCGAAAGCTACGAGCGGATGCATCGCTGGCTCCGGGACGCGTTCGAGAGGATCAGTGTCCCCACCCGACTCGCTCCCTGCTGCGATCCCAGCGGACCCGGACAATGCTTCGTTGGCGCCGAAAAATCCGATCTCCTCCACGGCGACCGCAAGATCGCCGGCGCGGCCCAACGCCGGAACCGGCTCGGCCTCCTCATCCAGGGCAGCATCCATCCGCCCGCGGGGGCCGACCGTCCCGCCTTCGAATCCGCCTTGGAACAGGTTGCCACGCTCCAGCACGCCGCGGCCTGGGACGACCTCCCGGTCACCGACCGACTCCTGGAGCAGGCCCGACGCATCAACGCCGACATCTACGCCGCCGAAGCCCACACCGCCCGACGCTGATCCCTATCCCGGTCAGCCGCGCCACGCCGGTCCGTCCGGATGGCTGTAGGTGGTCACGCTGGACGACAGCATCTCGGTGCTGAACCCCGGCTTCTCCGGGGCGAGGTAGCGCGCGGACCGGATTCGGCACGGGTCGGTGAAGTGCTCGTGAAGGTGGTCGACGAACTCGCACACCCGTCCGTCCCACGAACCGCTGACCACGGTGAAGTCGATCATGCTGATGTGCTGGACGAACTCGCACAGCCCGACTCCACCCGCGTGCGGACAGACCGGGACGCCAAACTTCGCCGCCATCAGCAGCACCGCGAGGTTCTCGTTCAGTCCGCCCAGGCGGCAGGAATCCACCTGGCAGAAGGAGATCGCCCGCGCCTGC
>CAMASJ010000286.1 GCA_945860685.1 Akkermansia muciniphila | reverse complement strand
GAAGGGCATGGGCGGGGTGTGCAGGATACGCCCGAACGCCGCGTGGTTCTGTCCAAGGACCTGGAGGGCGACCGAGACCAGGACCACAGCGACCAGGGGAAAGTTAAAGCGGGGCACCATCCGCCATGCGGGACGCGTGGAGCTGCGCGCCCCGAAGGATCGGAAGAGTTCGGAGAAAACCAACACCGCGAACGCGGATCCCCGCGCCGTCTCGACCGTGCCCGATCGCAGGGACACGAGGTAGACCCCGAAGGCGACTGCAGCGGTCAACGTCCCCGTCAGGGCCATCGAACCCATCAGGGCCCGATCCGCGAACCCGCGGACGGGCAGTCTTGGACCGCCCTTCATCACGTCGGGATCGGTTGCACCCGCCGCCAGACACAGCCCAGGCAATCCGTCGGTCACCAGGTTGATCCAAAGCAGGTGGATCGGAAGCAGCGGCGTTGGCAGTCCGAGGACGACGCAAAGGGTCATGAACAGCAGTTCCCCAACGCTCCCCGAAACCAGGAACTGCAGCGTGTTGCGGATGTTGTCGTGGATCCCCCTCCCCTCCTCCACCGCCTCCACGATCGTCGCGAAGCTGTCGTCGGTCAGGATCATGTCCGCGGACTGGCAGGTCACCTGCGCTCCACTGCCCCCCATGGCGATCCCGATGTCCGCCGCAGCCACCGCGGGTGCGTCGTTCACGCCGTCTCCGGTCATCGCCACCACCGCGCCCGTGGCCCGCCACGCCCGGATCACCCGCAACTTGTGGCTGGCGGTGACCCGCGCATAGACCGAGATGCCCGAGACCCGCTGGCGAAGGTCCGCTTCGGTAAGGTCGTCCACCTCGGAGCCGGTGATCACCCCCTCGCCACCCGACAGGAGGCCGATCTCCCGTCCGATGGCCGTCGCCGTCGCCGGATGGTCTCCCGTGATCATGACGACCCGTATCCCCGCCTCTCGGCAGCGGGCGACCGCCTCACGGACTCCCGGTCTCGGCGGATCCAGGAGCCCGGCAAGTCCGACGAACACCAGGTCCCGTTCGTAGCCGGCCGCCGACTCCTCCGGCGTCACGGCCGACCCGAGCCGCCGTTCCGCGGACCCGAGGACCCGTAGGGCCTGGTCCGCAAACAGTCCGATCCGCGCGTGCAGGAATGTCCGGTCCGCCTCGGTGATGGGCCGCTCGCCGTCCCGGGTGAGGATTCCCGTACAGCGGCTCGAGCAGGAGTCCCGGGGCTCCCTGGACCACCACCCAGAGCCCCCCATCCCGTCCACGACGGACGACCGAGCCCCGCCGGCGCTCCGAATCGAAGGGAAAGGCGCACAGCCGGGGAGACTCCTTCTCCAGGACAACCCGGTCTGCACCCGACTTCATGCCGGCTACCAGCAGCGCTCCCTCCGTGGGATCACCCCGGACCGTCCACCGTCCTCCCACCTCCTGCAGATGGGCCTCGCCACCGGCCACCAACAGGGCGGCGTAGGCACGCAACGGACCGTCGCCGACCAGGTCCGCGCGCCTTCCCCGACACCGGACCTCCCCGACCGGTTCCGAACCCTCCCCAGACACCTCGTAGTCCTCGCCCGCCACGTGGAGGCATCGCACCGTCATCGCTCCCACGGTCAACGTGCCCGTCTTGTCCGTGCAGAGGACCGATGCCGAACCGAGCGTCTCCACCGACGCCAACCGTCGCACCAGGGCGCGGCGACGCGACATTCTCAGGACTCCCAAGGACAAGGCGACCGTGACCATCGCCGGCAGGCCCTCGGGAACGGCTGCGACGGCCAAGCTCACCGCGGAGAGCAGGAGTTCCACGGGCGGCCGACCCCGGAGCAGCCCCAGCCCGAAGAGCAGCACGACATTGGCGAGCGCAACCCAGAGCAGTCCCCGCCCGAACGACTCGAGGTTCCTCTGAAGCGGCGTCGACCGCGCCGCTCCCGCCTCGTCGACCAGCCGTGAGATGCCGCCCAACTCGGTCGCCATCCCCGTGGACACCACGACGGCGCGCGCCGTTCCCGTCGCGACGCCGGTCCCCCGGAAGACCATGTTCCGGCGGTCTCCAAGTGGCACCGACTCCTGGTCCATCGCCGGCACCCGCTTCTCCACCGCATCCGATTCGCCCGTCAGCACGGACTCCACACAGCTCAGCGAGGTCGCGGTCAGGAGACGGGCATCCGCGGCCACCATGTCGCCGGAGACCAGCACCATGACGTCCCCCACCACGACCCCGGCCGCAGCTACGGTGACCATGCGCCCGTCCCGCACCACCGTTGCGGTGGATTTCGTCCTCTCCTCCAGCGCCTCCATCGCCCGTCCCGCCCGGAACTCCTGGTGGAATCCGATGACGACGTTGATGGTGACGATCGCCAGGATGGCGACCGCATCCGCGTGCTGTCCCAGAAGCGCCGAAAGCGCGCTGGCGGCGACCAGCATCCAGGTGAAGTGGCTGCGAAACTGGGAGAGAAGGACCTTCCACGGCCGGATCCGGGGAACGGCGGCTAGGGCGTTGGGACCGTCACGTTCCAGGCGCTCCGCCGCATCCTGAACCTGCAGCCCCCCCGCCGAGGACCGGAGGTCGGCAAGCACCCGATCCGGATCGAGTCGGTGCCACGACTTCGGCGAAACGGGAACCGGGCCCGGATTCATGGGATCATCCACCTTCGTTCAACAAGCATGCCTCCGACAGCCTGCGTCCGCGCTGTCCGGGAGGGTATGGGGTCTTTCCCACCGGTCCGGGAAAGACCCCATTCAGAAACCGGGCTTCCCGTCGGAGTCTCTTCTCCACCCACATGCCACCCTTCAACCAAACCTCAGGCGGGCAATCCGTGGACACGTCCCAGGTCGCCGATGCCCCGTCATGGCCGACCCGCCGGCAGGTCCACCAACGTACGGGCGAGTTGGCCAACCTGGATGGGCGCGCCCCTTGGGAAATCCGCCATTCCGACTACCTCAGGGCCCGGCGGGAGCTGACCGGCGAAACCGATTTCCAACGGCAGGAGTCCCTGTTGGAGCACGCGGACGACGTCCTTCCCTGACGGCAACAACGCCGGTCGCCGGTCTTCGTGACGCAGGGATGCTTTCGAGGGGAGGTCTCACCCCCTTCGACGGCCACCGGGAAGTCCGCCGACGGTCCGAGGTCCATGGTTGCTCGGTGCGTTCGCTTCAAGCGTCCAGCTGTCCCTCCGCTCCGTTCCCATCTGTCTTCGGCCACCCGCAATCCGGGGACCGCCACCTGAGGCCTGTCCCGTTCGCGCGTACGTACCTTCACGTATGGCTGCGGAAGGCGCCTCCAGGTCAGGGTCTCCGACATGAAATCCCAACTCGCCCGATCCGCCGGCTCCCTCCTGATCGCTCTGGCCGGCCTGTGGATCGCCGCCGCCGCAACCGCCGCCAACCCCACTTGGCTCGGACGTCCCATGGTCCGCCTGCTCGCGGAAGGGGATCCGATCCCCGGCGTTCCGGGAGCCACCTTCCGCAACTTCAAGTACTTCACCCTGCGCGATGGAACGTTGGACGTCGTCGGCGGACCCGACGGCGCCACCCACGGCCTGTTCCGTTGGAAGAACGGCACCTTGGAGAAGGTGCTCTACCGGGGCACACCGGTCCCCGGCGGGACCATCGACACCGTGCAGTTCGTCACCGAGGAGACCGAAGGCGCCCTCAACTTCGCCGCCTTGGTCAACGGCGGCGGGCCCTTCTCGGAACCGGCCTTCTTCGAGCTCCGTGGAACGACCATCACCCGGCTGTTCGACGCCAACACCCCCGTCGACGGCATCACCCTCGGGGCACTCGCCTATCCGGTCCGCGCCGGACACCAGGTCGTCGGCAACAGCGCTTTCACCGAAGGCGGCGTCCTGAAGAACGGCATCCTCAAATGGGACGGCGCCCACCTGACCAAGGTCATCGCCAGCGGCGACGACCTGCCGGGAGCCCTGGGCGCCTTCACCGGTCAACCCGGCTACTTCCAGATCGATTTCGACGGCGTCGACGTCGCGTTCGTGGCCACAGACCACCCCCAGGGACGCGGCACCAACGGCGTGTACCGCACCTTCAACGGCGGGCCGCTGCAGAAGCTGGTCGACGGCACCGACCTCCTGCGCGGAAGGACCTACCATTCCCGCTTCTCGGACTTCCCGTCGGTCGCCATTGACGGCACGAACTCCGTCGTGATGCGCACCGGGGCCTTCGTCACCCGCGCCGGCAACAACCGCTACCACGCGTCCCTGACCATGTCCTGGGCTGGATTCTCCGGCGGGGTCTGGGACCCTCCGCTGGGACTGCTCGGGCTCGGCGACCCCATCCCGTTCGAAGGCTTCGACGGAACCCTGGACGGACAACCCGTCACCACCCCGGAGTGGGTGGACGGCCATGGCGACGACGTCGCCTACCTGATGTGGATCAACGGTTCTCCGGCCCACTACGCCATCTACGGCGTGATCGGTGGCGGTGTGACGCCACCTCCGGCCCCGGTGCTGACCGCGCCGTCGGTGGCCGACGGAAACGTCTCCTTCCGCTTCCCCACCACGGCCGGCACGAACTACCGCGTCGAGTTCCAAGGGACCCTCGGCGGCGCCTGGACCCTCCGTCAGACCCTCGCCGGAACCGGTTCCGACCTCACCTTCTCCGAACCCGTTGCCGCCGGCGGCTTCTTCCGCGTCGTCGTCCAGGACTGACCTGCCGATTCCTGATTCCTCACTCCTGATTCATGATTCCAGGGAGACCCGACTCCGTTCTTCTCAAAGTTCCCGGCTCTTTGATCCCGGCTCCTTCGGGCCGGCCGTCGGTTGTCCGTTGCGGGCACAAAACTTCCCGGCTCGCGGCTTGTCGTCGAATTCGCCCTGCGTAGGCTTCGTCGCAGTTCCACCTCACCTCGAAGCACGCACCCATCATGTCCACCGAATCCAACATTCCCCAGGTGCCCGGCTCCAGCCGGCGCGATTTCCTCAAACGCACCGCGGCCGCCGGCGGCATCGCCGGCATCCTGGCCAACCAGGTCGCCGAGGCGAAGACCCTGACCAAGCTCGCCGCGCCCTACGCCGGCCGCGTCATCGGCGCGAATGACCGCATCGTCCTCGGCTTCGTGGGCGTTGGCGGCCAGGGCTCCGGCGCCCACGTCGGCCTGAACCTCGAGCACTACAAGGAGAACAACGTCGCCCTCGCCGCGATCTGCGACGTCTCCAAGCACCGCGTCGACGCCAACGTCGCCAAGGTCCAGGAGAAGACCGGCACCAAGCCTGAGGGCTACGCCGACTTCCGCCGCGTGCTTGAGCGCAAGGACATCGACGTGATCTTCTGCGCCACGGTCGACCACTGGCACGCCAAGGTCAGCTGCGAGGCCATGGATTCCGGCAAGCACGTATACGTCGAGAAGCCGATGACCCGGTACCTCGCCGAGGCGTTCGAGATCCATGACGCCTGCAAGCACACCGGGAAGCTGCTTCAGGTCGGTTCCCAGGGCTGCTCGGACCGCAAGTGGCACAAGGCCGCCGAATGGATCCGCGCCGGCAAGATCGGTCCGATCGTCATGAGCCAGGGCAGCTACATGCGCAA
>CAMASJ010000285.1 GCA_945860685.1 Akkermansia muciniphila | reverse complement strand
GAACTCGATCCGACCGACGGCGGTGGGGAAGAAGAACTGGCTCTTCATCGGGCATCCGGAAGCCGGATGGCGCAGTGCGGTGATCTACAGCCTGTTGATCACGGCCCGACGGTACGGACTGGATCCGGCCAAGTGGCTGGAAGACGTCCTGCGGCGCATCCCATCGGCGACCACCGCCAACCTCCACGATCTGCTGCCCGCCAACTGGAAGCCTCAGGCCGCCTGAGCCAGCCGGCCCACCGATCCACCCGTCGAACCGGTGATCCTACCATGGAAACCGCGCACGGGAACCATGGGGACCGGCGTACGCATACAAAGAATTGCAGGAATGATGCTTCGTCAAAGAGAAAACCCTCACGGATTGCTCCATGAGGGCTTTTTGCTTTCCTCAATGTGATGTCTACCTTTAGCAGGTTCGTCGGAAAGAAGGAAGGCCAACCAATCTTTGACCGGTAGACCCTGGGAAAAAGCGGTTCCTAGCTACTTGCGATGGTAACCATTGTGGTGTGTTCTCTTTGAATTCCGTCGATACCGTACCGTCGAGTACATGAACGCAGAAGTGTACATTATCGGAGAAAGAATCATTTGTCTTTCAATGGATACTATGGAGGTTATCGAAAGGATCACCACACTCGCATGAAAAATAATTTTAAACTTGAAATTGAACATATTCACGCGAGCGTAGATGTTCATTTCAGATTGCTCTCAGAGAGCAGAGATCTAAGTGAAATAGTTTCTAGTCACAACACGATAGCAGTTCTCATTTCGGAAATAACAAGATCATTCTGTCTGGATTCAGATCAAACTTTAGAAAAAAAGGTCTCGCTATTATTTATCGCGAAAAAGGTTGAAGATTGGATTCTTCTTCGGTCCACAGAAAGAATTGAATCAGTTTTAAAACTAAACCACCCTGAAAAACCAAATCAAACGGAAGATTTAAATCATTATTTGAATGATATAAATCGCGTTTTCAACTGGGATCGAAAATGTAACGAACCGATTCCTGTGCTGTCTAAGGCTGAACATTCATTTCTAAATCCGAAATCAATTGAGTGCGATTGGATTTATAATAACCTTAAATCTGCTAGCAGGTATACAAAACAGAGGATTGTGTCAGACCTTATCTTAATGGCTGTAGTCGCAGATCACTGGGACCGGAGACATCTAGATATTGAATTCTGCCCTAAGGAGTATTCAAGGTATATATTTCAGCTACAATACGGGAATAGCTATGAAATTGCACTGTGTATTCTTTCCGCTATTCCACTTTTTTCAAATCTATTAATTCCATCTGTTTTCCAAAAACGGTTAGATAATCCAAAAACCTTTGAAGCTCAAGGAACTTTGGTTGCAGCAACATTTTACTTTGAGAAGATGAAGATTTGTGATCGTTGGGATCCTAAAAAGCATCGCGACATGATTATTTCATTTTTATTCTTCGATTATCTATCTTCAACCCATTTTGAAATTCTAAAAATGTACTTCAATCAGACTATTGAGCTAAATCAATTTGCATTAAATATGCTATTCAGTTCAATATATCCTCCAATTCTTCGAGATAGAAAAACGAAAAAGAAGGCGACAGCATTTTTCACTAATAATTGGGATATGCTAAAATCAGAGAATTTAAAGCGTTTGTTGAATGGATGAATATAATTAGAAAGCGGAGACGAGGTGACGCGGGAGCCAGTAGGGACACGTCCGTAGGTTGTGGCCTGTAAGAATTGTGGCAAAATTATCATGATAAATGAGTTATGTCTTCATGGACTGAGGGTGGGCATCGCTCTGACACGGACGTGTCCCTTTGGGGAACTCCGTCACTCTCGCCCAGGGTCAGTGGTCCGTGGCGTCGGAGACGAGGTGGCGAGACTCAAACCGAGAAGGGTCAGAGTCTCCTGACGTCGTCTCCTACGAAGGCGCCAAATTGTGGGTTCTCACAGCCAAGGGTGCCAAGGGCACCAAGGTTTGAGCCCGACGGAAGCCCCCGAGGCGGGACCATCCGCCAAGACGTATCGGGATCACTTATCAGGAAACGCCGTGGCACCCTTGGCGCCCTTGGCACCCTTGGCACCCTTGGTTGTGAAACCGCGCTCGCCGCTTCTGTCGAGGTCGCTCCGCATCAGCCGTGGCGTTCGAAGAGGAAGACGCCCTCCTGGCCGCTCGGGTCCACCTGGTGGAAGCGCAGGGCCAGGTCCGCGGTCTTGCCCAGGGATTCGACTGCGGTCGGGGTCAACCGGAGGCTTTGGAACGCCGTGATCCGCCGACCGGTCTCCCATTCGACCGGGGGCCTTCCGGGAAGCCGGACGGTTCGGTCTTCGGTCGGGGTCCACTCGAATCGGATCCGGGCCAGGTCCGCTCCCGGCAGGGGAACGGATTCCACGCTGCAGGCCAGTTCCTCCGCGACACCGAAGATCCCGTGGAGATCGAAGAACGCACCGATCCATTCCCGGGTTTCGCGGTTGTCGTATTGCGGAAGAATGCCCGGCAGTTCGCTTCCGAGCTCGGCTTCGGAGGCCAGGTTCGCGCTCACCAGAACCAGGTCGCCGGGTTCCGTCCATGCGCGTAGCAGGGACCACGCGGTGGCCACCGGCATGTTGGGAAGCATGCCGAGGAAGAAGAGGACCCGCTGCGGGCGGGGCGTCCCGGAGCCGTCGTCGGCTTCGGCGAAGAGTCGTCGGCACCAGGCCGGGGACGCCGGCGTGGCCTCGAGGTCGATGACCCCGGCGTGGGCGGTGCAGTTCGGGGACACGCGATCGCGGCTGACCATCGCGAGCGAGGGGCTGATGTCCACCAGGAGCGCGGCGTCCGGTTGGCGACGGATGCTCCCGAGACATTGCTCCTCCTTCTGGCCGCCCCCGCAGCCCAGGGAGGTCAGGGTCCAACGCCGGTCTCCGATGGCCCGTTCGAGTTCCTTGAAGGCGGCCTCATAGAGGGAGCCGACCTTCGAGCTTTGCCGCGCAGGCGACCAGGCTTCATGCAGGGCAAGCCACTTCATCGACTGGTGGGGGGAAACGTAGAGGGCCCCTGCCGGCACGACCCCGGACTCCAACGACCGATGCAGGCGGGAGAGCTGCGGTTCCATCCGCGCCGAAGGGTCCATCCAGAGCGCGAGGGCGTCTGTACCCGGGCTTCCTTCCGATGGTGAGCAGGAGTTGGAAATCACGATGGGTGAGAGGCGGCAGAGGGAAGGCAGACCGACATGGGTAGCGCACCTAAGCGGGGCGGGACCATCGGGGCAAGGGTTGGATTCCCATGGGCCGGATTTGTCACCGGTCCGACCCGATGGCGTGACTCTCCGCTGCGCCTCCGTTCACCTGCGAACTCACCGCGACTTCGGACGGTGTGTTTCGAAGAACCCCCAGACCACCTCGGCGGTGGTGCGCTTGGGATCGCCGAGGTGGGCCGGCCATTCGTGTCCGCCCGTCTCACGTCTGTAGAAGACCACCTCGGCCGCGTCGGTCGCGGTGGTCCAGCGGGTTCGCCGGAGTCCTCCCGGCAGCAGGACGTTCTTCTTCCGACGGAGTGAAAGGCCCTCGACCCAGAGGTCGATCACGGCTTCGGTGCCCAGGTAGGCTCCCCATCCGTCCCGGTTCTCCGGATCGCCTTTCCACAGGGTGGTGCGGTCGTCGACGGCGTTGATCGCCAACATCGAGAGACGCCTCGCCGGACGGAACCCGCCGGCCCAGTTGGCCATCATCGTACCGGCCACCGGAGCGATGGCGGTGACGAACGGTTGCGGTTGGGCGCCGAGAAAGTAGCTCATGTCGCCGCCGTTGGAGAAGCCGGTCGCGAACACCGACCTCTCGTCGAGTTCCAGGTCCCGGACCAGGCGGGCCGACAATTCCCGGGCGAACAAGACGTCGTCGACCTTCTGGTCGCGGTGGAAGTCGTACCCGACGTTGAAGAACGTCCGGCCCTTCGAGTCCGTGGTTCCCATCGGATAGACGGCCACGAATCCGTGCTTCTCCACGAGGCGCGTGAATCCGGCGGTCTCACGCATCGAGGCGGCGGTTCCGGTGAAGCCGTGGAAGACCAGGACCAGTGGCGCCCCGGGACGGAGGGACTTGGGGACGTCGAGGAGGAAGCCGCGATCGAGGCCTGCGAAACGGGCCTGATGCGTCCCGCTCCGCCACGGTTGGGACCGGGGCTCATCCGCCATGGCGAAGACGGACGGAAGAATCGCCACGAGCAGCGCCAGGCAGGTCGGCAGCGTCCACGGCTTCGGTGCGGGGAGACTCGGGATCTTTGGAACGAAACGCATGCTCGGAGGTCGGCGTTGGTGTTAGGTGTCGGCGCCCACCGCGTCGAGTCCCGAGGTGACCCCTGTGCGGCCGGGATCGGAGTCGTTGTCGGATGTCGGGAGGCGGCCTATCTTCCGCCATGCTTCCCGGTGGCGAAAGTCTCCCGCATGCCAAGGTCGTCTGGCCCAGGTTCCTTCCAGGATTCGCCTTCGCCGTCTTGGTGGCGTGCTTCGCCGGCTTCGCCGTGTCGGCCCAGACGGTGGTGGTTTCGCCGGGGCAGTTGACCGCGTTCACTCTGCAGCGGCCGGACACGGCGTCGGCGACGCGCACCGTGGTGGCGGTGTCCGGCATGCCGTTCACCCAGGCGGTCCGGATGCAGACGGTCCGGACGCCGGCCAACCGTTGGGAAATCCAGCTCAACCGCCCGCTTTCCTCGGTGTTCGCGGCGAACGACGTGCTCGCGGGCGAGGTCTGGCTGCGGCGTCTCGACGGCACCAACGCCTCCGCCCTCGTCGAAGGCGTCTTCGAACGGTCGGGAACCCCCTACACGCAGTCGCTCACCCGCCTGTGGCTGGCCTCGGGCACGAACTGGACGCGCTTCCGGTTCGCGTTCCGCTGCGTCGAGGCGTATGCGGGCACCACGGCCGACCGTGCGCAGTTCAACCTGCGGCTCGGCTTTCCTCCGCAGGCCGTCGAGATCGGCGGCCTTTCTTTGACCAACTTCGGCCCCACGCGTCCGCTGGCGGATTTCCCCAACGACGTGAACTACGCCGGCCGCGAACCGGAGGCCGCTTGGCGCGCGGCGGCGGCCGAGCGCATCGAGCGTCTGCGGAAGGCCGACCACGCAGTGGAGGTGCTCGACGCGGACGGATTCCCGGTGCCCGGAGCCGAGATCCGCGTGCGGTTGCAGCGCCATGCGTTCCACTGGGGCAGCGCGGTTGATGGCGGCCGGCTGTTGGGATCCTTCGGTTCGGCTTCCGACCGCGGCCGGTATCAGGCGGTGATCACGAACTGGTTCAACAAGGTGGTGCTCGAGAACGACCTGAAGTGGCCATCGTGGGAAACGACCACGCCCAACGGACGCACCGCGTTGGCGGCGCTGGAGTGGCTCCAGGCCCGAGGGATCCCATGCCGCGGTCACAACCTCATCTGGCCCGGGACCAACTACCTTCCTTCGCGCGTCCGAAGCGCCTTGGCGTCCCGCAACTCGGCGCTCGTGCGCCAGCAGATCGACCAGCACTTCACCAACGTGCTCGGGGCGGTGCGCGGGCGGTTGGTGGACTGGGATGTGATGAACGAAATCACCCACGAGAGGGCGGTCCAGGACCTGTTGGGGGACGACGAGAT
>CAMASJ010000284.1 GCA_945860685.1 Akkermansia muciniphila | reverse complement strand
TGCACCTCGGCGTCCTTCACATTGCGGACCAGTGTCTCGGCGATCGCCAGGGCGTCGGTCAGCCGGTTTGGCGAATCGTCGGCCGACGCCCCTTCGAGCGCGCGGCGCAGGGTGGCGCGATCTGAGGTGGCGGCCTGGCGCACCTCAGTGGAGGCCCCGGCGACGAGGACCACCGCCTGCACGCCGGACGCCGGAAGCGCGTCGACGAAGGCCATCGCGTCCGCGCGGGCCCGTGCGAAGCGGGACGGCTTCTCGTCGGTGCTCTGCATCGAGGCGCTGGCGTCGAGGACCAGGATCCGGAGACCCGTTTTGCGGACCCACCCCTGAAGTCGCGGCCGTGCGAGGGCGAACACGAGGAGGGCGACGAACAACAGTTGGAGCAGGAGCAGCAGCTGTCGGCGGAGCTTCTGGAACGGACTGTTGGCGCGACTCTCGGCGAGGAAGCGTTCCCAAACCCGGAGGCTCGGAACCACCCGGGACGTCCTCCTGCGCTTGAGCAGGTACATCGCCAGCACCACCGGAAGGGCCAAGGCGAAGAGGAGCGCGGCCGGGGCGAGGAAGGTCATCGGGATCGATGGACGCGGGGAAGCCTCATGGCGTGCCGTGGTTCTTCACCAGGTACTCCACGATGGCCGGGACGGCGTTGGTCGGGATGGGGGCGCCGTACTTCGAGCGCATCTTCTCGACGTTCGCCTCCCAGGCCTTGCGGGACAGCCGGGGCTGGGTGGAGATGTAGTCCGAGGAATGGCAAAGCTGGCAGTGCCGGCGCAACGGCATGGCCTCCTCGTCGGCCGGGAACACCGGCTCGCCGGCGGGCAACGTCCAGGCGTCCGCCACGTGGGGGTTGCGCGGCGGTTCCTCGGGCACGGCCACAGGTCCGACGGCGGCCAGCGCCACGACGGCCATGCCCACGGAGAACGCAGCCAACCACGCCACGGCGACGTTCGGAGAGGATTTCGGACGACGGGATGGGCTCATAGGACGACGAGTGGGGTGCGTTCGACGACGTTGCGCATGTAGCCGGCGGGATTCCAGAGGGGCTCCATCGGCTGGCTTTCCCCTAGCCGGTTCACCGCACGGACTTTCACCGCGGTGGCGCCGGCCATGGACGGTTTCCAAGCCAAGGTCCATTCGCGGAAGGCGAACCGCCCGAGGTCGCGTCCCAGCGCGGCACCGGACCAACTGCGTCCGTCGTCCGTCGAGACCAGAACCTCGCGGATGCCCGCGCCACCGTCGAAGGCAATGCCGCGCAGGAGGGTTTCGTCCCCCGAACGCAGGCGGGCTTCGGACGACAGGCTGGTGAGGAAGGAACGGACGTTGAACCGCCGGATCGGCACGGTGCGCTTCGGCGTCATCCCGGGTTCCACGTGGGCGCAGGGATCGTCCGGGATGCGGTAGGCCGGGTTCATCCAGAAGCCCTTGAACTCGGCGTCCACCAGCCGGACCGAGTGGAGGTGCTTGATCCAGTAGGTGCCGTAATGGCCGGGAAGAACGAGGCGCAGCGGATAGCCGTTGAGCCACGGCAACGCCTCGCCGTTCATCTCCCAGGCCAGCAGTCCGCCGGAATCCAACGCCTCATCCAGTTCCAGGGACTTCACGAAGTCCGGGATGGTCGGCACGAGCGGCCGGTCGAGACCGTCGAACAGCACCTGCCTCGAACCTGCGGCCGGGGACGCGGCCTTGAGAACGTCCGCCAGCCGGACACCACGCCAACGGGCACATCCCATCGCGCCGTGGCCCGACTGGCCTCCCGGGATGCGGGGCTGAAAATAGCCGCGGCTGTTCCCCGAACACTGGTTCACCGCCACCACCTCCACGTTCTCGAAGCCGTTCCGGAGTTCCTCGAGGGAAAGCGACAGCTCCTTGCCGACGGTCCCGGCCACGGCGAGACGGAAGGTCTTCGGATCGAGGACGGACGCGGGCGGCGGCGAACCGCCGAGGTGATACCGGACGAAAAAGGCGTCGTTCGGCGTCAGCAGACTTTCGTTGAACACCTCAAACGGCGTCTCCAGCTGGGGCGGACGCGTGGTGAGACGGATCAGCGGTCGTTTCTGCGGATACTTCACCAATGGCCTGGAACCGAACTCGAACGGCATCTCGACCGAGTCGGCGAGGGCGAGGCCGGTGGTTCCGATCAGGCCGGCGCGCAGGAAATTCCTCCGGTCCCAGGGGCGCGATCCGCGGTGCATGGCGAAAGCCTACGATGGAACCTCCAAATGGGAAGCCCTCCGACAAAACGGAGCGCCCGGGACCGATTCCAACAAAGGCGCCACCTTCGACATCCGCCGGCCGCTTCAGGCAGCCGGCAGCCACCCGATCCCTGGATAGACCGGTTCCCCAAGGATCACCCGGCTGAGATCGACGGCGGAACCAAAGGCATCCTCATGGAAGCCGTATCGGAAATAGGATCCCGCAAAGTACACGGCCTGGTCCGGGGAACGACGGTTGAGGCGCGGCAACTCCGACTGCGCCCGGATCGCACCCAGGCTGAAGAGCGGATGCTCGTAGTCGATCTTACGATGGACCCGGGCGGGGTCGATCCCATGTTCGCCGTTGATGGAGACGAAGTAGTCCCGCTTGCAGTCCATGTTCTGCAGGCGGTTCATCCAGTAGACGGTCTGGGGCCGCACGGCTCCGTCCGGCGCGGTGGCCATGCGGTAATTCCACGCGGACCAGGCCAGTTTCGCCTTCGGCATGACAGAGGGATCGCTGTGCACGGTGGCCCGGTTGGTCTGGTAATGAAACTCGCCGAGGAGGCGCCGTTCGTCCGCGTCGGCATCGGCCAACAGGCGGAGGCTCTCGTCCGCATGGGCGGCGAGGATGACCTTGTCGTAGCGCGTGCTGCAGCCGTCGGCGGTGGTCACGACGGCGCCGGTGCCGCCTTCGACGCGGCGCACAGAGATCGCCGGCAGGCCATTGCGGATGCGGTCGGCGAACGGCGGGACCAATCGACGCACATATTCTCGGGCACCGTGGGTGACGGTCCACCAGGGATGCTGGGTGTGCAGGCCAAGGAACCCGTGGTTGTGGAAGAACCGGATGAGGGTCATCGCCGGGAACTCCAGCATGCGGTCCGGAGGCGTGCTCCAGACGGCGCTGCTCATCGGAACGAGGTAGTGCTCCAGGAAGTCGCGTCCATAGCCCCGTTTCCCGACGTAGGTGCCGACGTCCATCCCCTGCCATTGCGGTTCGTCCAGGGCGCGGACGGCCTCGGCGTTGAAGCGATTGACCTGGTAGAGCAAGGCCCAGTGGCGCGGACGAAACAGGTTCCGGCGCTGGGCGAAGAGGTGGTTCACACTGGAACCGGCGAACTCGAGGTCCGAGGGGACATGCTGCACCGAAAACGACATGTTGGTGGGCTGAACCGGGACCTTCAGCTCCTCGAAAAGCGCGCAGAGGTACGGATAGGTGACCCGGTTGAAGACCATGAACCCGGTGTCGAAGGGCACGGGCCGTCCGGACTCCTCGACGTCGATGGTGTTCGTGTGGCCGCCCGTGTGTGCGTTGCGCTCGAAAAGGGTGAGGTCGAAACGCCGGTGCAGGAAATGGGCGCAGCCGAGTCCGGCGATGCCGGTTCCGAGTATGGCGAGGGTGGGACGGGACATGACAACGTGGACGAACCCGGGACACTGGACCGGTTCACTCCTGCGGCAACCGACGAAGTTCGCGGCGGCGGCCATTTCGCCGGCGGCCCTGCCTCATCGCTGGGGCCATGGCGTTTTGCGCAAGTTCCTCTCCCGCTCCGTTGGATCGGATCAGCGGAGCTTCCGGATCAGCAGCACGTAGCCCATCGCGGCGAGCACCGAGAGGAGGTTCCCCATGAGGTAGTAGTCGTTGAATCCGCGTTCCTCCGCCCCCTCCCGCTTCAGGCGCGTCGCCAGCTTCAGCGCGCTGAACAGCGTCAGTGCGTGCGGGTAGTCGAGAAGAAGCGCGACCACGAGGAAGGTCCGCTCCAGGACCCCCTTCGCGACCGAGGGGAAGTCGAAGCCCAGCCGTTTGTAGAAGACTTGGGAGACGGCCGCGAACAGGAAGGCCAACGCCATTTCGGAAACGACCAGCAACAGGAGGATCAGGAGAATCTTCATGGCATCCGCGCGACCGAACGGAGGGACTCCCGCAATTCCAGGTACGGCACGATCCCCAGGGTCCGTTTCCGCTTCCAGATCTGCGACGGGTCCTTGCCGACCGCGGCCGCGACACTTCGGTAGTCCGGATCCTTGATCAAGTGGGCGACCAACGGCAGGTCCTTCCCAGGCCGCCAGGCGTCGCGCAACGCCGCATAGACCACGAACAGCCGGTTGAGCAGTCCGCAGGAAGGCTCCGGGCCGTCGAGGAAGCGGAATCGGGAGTCCGATCGCTTGGACGACTCCAAGGTCTCCCGGGCCCGAGTCAGCCCCTCTCCCAACATCCCGTAGGCCACCTCCGGATTCACCCGGGTTCCGATGTCCCCCTGCGAGAGTACGTAACGCAGGGAAAACGCCAGATCGCGGCGGACCATCTCCTCCTCCAGGAACAGGATCAGGTCGACGCCCGACTCCCAACTGCCGACCACGCACTGGAACTCATCCCCGAGCGTTATCGTGATCGGGGACTTCAAATGGGTGCGAAACTCCTGATTGGCGGCCTCGCAGACTCCAGAAAACTGCTCCATCAGCTTCTCTGGCGACCGCCGCCGGCTGCCAATGATGTCCGCCATCAGGATGGTTCTCGTTGCCATGTTCTCGTCTCCGCTGGGATTCGACCTTCAGCAGCACGGTATTTCACTTTTTATGACATTTCCACGCTTTTTCATTTATTATGCAATTTTTTCACCCTTTCATTTTTTCTGCACTTTTCATTGGAAGGAGTTCGTCGAGAAGACGCTTCCGACGTTCCACCGGATCGACTTACGGTTTCACCATGTCGTTGACCGAAGCACCGCGCACCGCCAAATGGCCGTTCCTGCTGGCCGACCTCGTCCTCGTGGGCACGGCGGGATGGCTGGCTTGGAATGCAGCACCGGTTTGGACCTGGAAGGAGATGGTCGCCGTGGGTGGTTTGTTGGGATTGGGTTCCTGGGTCTTCATCCAGCCCTTCCTTCGGGACCATGAGGCGGCGGTGATGCTCTGGGAGCAGTCCAATCTGGCATCCGCCGCCCAGCAACTGGGTTCGTTGGACGCGGTGGCCAAACAGATCGCCAACGCCACCGCCCAATGGCAGCAGATCCAGGAAACGTCGGGAAAGACGGTTGGAACCGCCGGAAACATCGCCAAGGAGATCGCCGCCGAGGCGCGCGGCTTCACGGAATTCCTTGCCCGCTCCAACGACGCCGAGAAGGGCGCGTTGCGTCTGGAGATCGAGAAGTTGCGTCGCGGGGAACAGGAAGTCGTGCAGGTGATCCTCCATCTCTTGGACCACTGCCATGCCCTCTTCCAGGCCGCCGTGAACTCCGGTCAACCCCAACTGATCCAGCAGCTGGGCGCGTACCGGGCCGCGTGTCTGGACGCGGTGCGGCGCATCGGGCTGGTCGCCCTGGAAGCCCGACCCGGGGAACCATTCGACCCACTGCGCCATCAGGCGGCCGACGGCTCGGAACCGGCGCCGGGAACCCCGATCCGCGGCACGATCGCTCCGGGATACAGCCTCCAGGGATC
>CAMASJ010000283.1 GCA_945860685.1 Akkermansia muciniphila | reverse complement strand
CATCGACGCCGCATCGCCGGGCTACGACGCGAAGACGCGCATCGAGACCGTCCTCTACCTCACGGCCTTGAGCGGCCTCTACGCCGTCCAGCATTGATACTACCGCCTCCGAAAACCATTGCCAGTCCTTCCATGAATTCCTCCCTCATCACCGCCCGCATGAACCGCCGGAGCGCGCTCCGCGGCCTTGGGGCCTCCGCGCTGCTCTCCCGCCTCGGCTGGATGAACGCGCTCGCACAGTCGCAGGGCACGCCGGACGACTACCGGGCCCTCGTCTGCATCTTCCTCGTCGGCGGCAACGACGGCCACAACACCGTCGTCCCGCTGGGCCAGGCGCAGTTCGAAGCCTACGTGGCCGCGCGGGGATCGCTCGCGTTGCCCGACAACAACGGTCCGCTCCTTCCGGTCGAGACGCCGGACGGCACGCCGTTCGGCCTCAACAACGGCCTGGCGAAGCTCCATCCCTATTGGGCCCAGGGGCGCCTCGCCGTGCTCGCCAACACCGGCATGCTCGTCCAGCCGGTCACCCGGCCCGAGTTCCTCGCCAACACCAAGAAGGTCCCGACCAACCTCTTCTCGCACTCCGACCAGATCCAGCAGATGCAGACGGCGATCCCGTCGGCGTCGGGTGGCACCGGCTGGGGCGCGCGGGCAATGGACCTCCTGAACCCGCTGAACGGCGGCTCGACCTTCCCGGCTGCGATCTCCACCGCGGGACCGGCGCTCTTCTGCACCGGCAGCGTCGTCCAGTCGGCGAGCCTGCTCCCCGGATTCGACCTCGACCCGAGCGGACTCGGCCTCTGGCCGCAGTCGGCCGCGCTGGCCCGCAAGAACGGGATGCAGCAGGTCCTGGAGTTCGACAGCGGACTCGCCCTGGTGCAGTCCGCGAACAAGGTCCGCAAGGACGCCTTCGACCTGAATGCCCTGCTCAAGGGCGGCTCGGCCAACATCACCACCGCGTTCCCCGGCACCAGCCTCGGCAACCAGCTCCGACAGGTCGCCAAGATCGTCAAGCTGCGCGGCACCACCGGGATGAAGCGGCAGGTCTTCCTCTGTTCCATCGGCGGCTTCGACACCCACGGTTCGCAGGCCTGGCAGCACTGGAACCTGCTCAGCGAGGTGGCCGACGCCATGGACGCCTTCCAGAAGTCCATGGAGCTCGAGCTCCAGATCCCCGACAAGGTCACCGCCTTCACCCTCTCCGACTTCGGACGTTCCCTCCAACCCTCGGGCACCGGCACCGACCACGGCTGGGGCAACCACCACCTCATCCTCGGCGGCGCCGTCCAAGGCGGGCAGGTCTACGGCACGTTCCCGGACTTGGCCCTGGGCGGCCCCGACGACTGCGGCACCCGCGGCGTATTCATCCCCAGCACGTCCACCGAACAGTACGCCGCAACGCTGGCCCGCTGGCTCGGCGTGCCCGACGCCCAGTTGGGGACCCTGTTCGGCAACCTCGGGAACTTCGGCAGCAGCCACCTCGGATTCCTGGGCTGAGTCCGTCCGGGGCCGCGGCCCCGTCGCTGCCAAGGGCCGTTCTGGAGAGGTTTCTCCGGGCCGGCCCCTTCCTTTTCCGGAAACCGGCCTCAACACCGACGGCCGAGATCCAAAGGTCCAAACAGCATGCCGGTCCAGGCACGAGAGTTTGGTACGATTTACGGTTTCTGTGGGTATTTCCTTCCCGTCTCGTCTCGTCCGCGACATGTTCCCGGAACACCCCTGGAAGCGTAGGACTTCCAAGTCCGCGAAGCCGAGGAGTGCCACCATGCCTGCACTCGATTCGAATCAGGCCACCGCGCTTCCGGCGTGGGATGGGAAAGCCGGTTTCCGGCAAGAAATGGGGGGACCCGTCGGCCCTTCGGGGGGATTTTGGAGTCGTTGGAAGCCGTGCGGCAAAGCGGTCGCGAGCTTGGATCAACCGCCACTTCGGCCGGGAATTACGCCCTAAACCGATCGGACCTTGGATTCGCCCCATGAACACACCCCGCGCATGGAACGAGGAACGGAGACTTGAGTTGCTCCGTGGTTTCGGGTTGCTCGACAGCCCGCCGGAGAGGGAGTTCGACGAGATCGCCGAGCTGGCGGCGACCCTGTGCGAGGCACCGATCGCCGTGATCTCGCTCATCGACGGAGGACGTCAGTGGTTCAAGAGCCGCATCGGGATCGGACCTGCGGAGACGCCTCGGGACGAGGCCTTCTGTGCCCACCTGCTCGGACGTGACGACCTGCTCGAGGTCCCCGACGCCACCCTCGATCCCTGCTTCTCCGGGCTTCCTCTGGTCACAGGACCGGAATCCATCCGCTTCTATTGCGGCATGCCGCTCACCGCGGACGACGGCGAGGTGCTGGGCGCGCTGGCGGTTCTCGACCGGTTTCCCCGCAGCCTCGATGCGCGGCAACGCCAGTCGCTGAGGGTCCTGGGACGCCAGGTGATGGCACAGATCCGACTGCGGAACGATCTCCGCGAGACCCATCGGCGCGAGGACGAGCTCCGCAAGAGCCGGGAGGCCTTGGGATTCAGCGAGCAACGGTGGCAGTTCGCCCTTGAGGGCAGCGACATCGGTGTGTGGGACTGGAGCATTGAGACCGGCGCCGTGTTCCGGTCCGAACGCTGGCATCGGATCGTCGGGCTTGACCCGGCGCGCGACGAGCCTTCGGCGGAATTCTGGACCCGCCGCCTTCATCCGGACGACCTGCAGATGGTGCTCGGTCGGATGCAGGAGCATCTCAACGGCCGGTCCGAGGTGTACGCTTGCGAGTACCGCATCCGGATGGAGTCGGGACGCTACAAGTGGATCCTCGACCGGGGTCGCGTCCTCGCTCGGACCGCGGATGGCAAGCCCCGCCGGCTGGTAGGCACGATGACCGACATCGACCGACGCAAGCGCCTGGAGCAGGTCCAGGCCGTGGAGGCCGCCGTCTTCGAGAGCATCTCCCGCGGCGGATCGTTGCCCGAGATCCTTTGCGAGGTGACCACCGGTGTCGAAGGCGTCCTCGAAGGTGCCATCGCCTCGGTGCTGCGGGTCGAGGCCTTCGAAGGTGGCTTCCGCCTGCGGGACGGGGCCGCGCCGCATCTGCCGATGGAGTATCGCAAGGCCGTGGACGGCCTGTGCGCCGGTCCCGCCGTCGGTTCGTGCGGCACAGCGGTCCATCGCCGCGAGCCGGTGGTGGTCTCGGACGTCCGCACCGATCCCCTGTGGGCTGCGTTCCGTGAACTGCCTGGGAGTTTCGGTCTCGTCGCCTGTTGGTCGGTGCCGGTGTTGGATTCCCGGGGCCTGCCGGTCGCCACCTTCGCCCTGTACTTCCGGGAGGCCCGGGAAGCCACGCCGGAGGAGCTCGCGGTGCTTGGCAGGATGGCCCATGTCGTCCGCATCGCGGTCGAGCGGGACCGCGCCGAGAAGGCCCTGCGGGTCAGCGAGGAACGGTTTCGGCTCCTGGCCAAGGTCTCGAAAGACGTGATCTGGGACTGGGACCTCAGCTCAGGACTGGTCTGGTGGAACGAAGGGCTTCCCACCTTGCTCGGGGTACGTCCCCACGGCGTCGAGACGGTCTCCGGCCGATGGAACGAAATCGTCCATCCCGAAGACCGCGAAACCCTGGCCACGAGCCTCCGCAAGGCCACGGAAGGTTCCGGGGACGACTGGCAGGCAGGCTACCGCATCCTCCGCGTGGACGGCGGGATCCTGCACGTCGTCGACCGCGGACACATCATCCGTGACCCCGAGGGGAGGCCGGTCCGCATGGTCGGTGGGATGACCGACGTCACCGAGCGCCGGAGGTCCGAGGAACGCCTCGCGGAACAGGCCGCGCTGATCGACCAGACCCGGGACGCCATCGTCGTCCGCGACCTCCAGGGCTTGGTCCGGTTCTGGAACAAGGGCGCGGAACGCATCCACGGCCGGCCGGCCTCGGCGGCGGTGGGGCGTGACATCCGCGAACTGGTCGCCTTCGACCGGGCCCAGCTCGACGCGGCCGTCGGCGTGGTCGTCGCGGATGGCGTCTGGAACGGGGAACTGAATGCCGTCTCCGCCGACGGAAAGGACATCCGCCTCGACTCCCGCTGGACCCTGCTCCGTGATGCGCAAGGGACCGCCCGGTCCATCCTGGCCGTCGACACCGACGTCACCGAACGCAAGAGGCTGGAGTTGCAATTCTTCCGGGCCCAGCGGATGGAAAGCATCGGCACCCTCGCCGGAGGGATCGCCCACGACCTCAACAACGTCCTCGCGCCGATCCTGATGTCGATCGAGCTGCTCCGCCTGGAAATGGGCGCCCAGGAGCGGTCCGAGATCCTCGACATCATCCGGTCGGCAGCCCAACGCGGCTCGGACATGGTGCGCCAGGTCCTCTCGTTCGCACGCGGGGTCGAGGGACAACGGGTTGTCGTCGAGCTGAAGCACCTCATCCGCGACCTCTCCAAGATCGTCTCGGAGACGTTCCCCAGGAACATCGAGCTCCGCACGGAAACCGCACCGGCCCTGCGCCCGGTGCTCGGCGACCCGACACAGATCCACCAGGTCCTCCTCAACCTCTGCGTGAACGCCCGCGATGCCATGCCGAACGGCGGCATCCTGTCCGTGGAATCGTCCAACTTCACGGTCGACGAGCAGTTCGCGAGCCTCGTCCCGGATGCCCGCCGCGGCGACTACGTCCAAATCAAGGTCGGGGACACCGGCACCGGGATCGCTCCGGCCAACCTCGAGAAGATCTTCGACCCGTTCTTCACCACCAAGGAGCACGGGAAGGGGACCGGTCTTGGGCTCTCCACCTCCCTCGCCATCGTCCGCAGCCATGGGGGATTCATCCGCGTCCACAGCGAACCCGGCCGAGGTTCCCGTTTCGCGGTCCACATCCCGGCGACCGAGCTCGCATCCCGCCGTCCTGAGCCCCATGCTGACGAGATACCGCGAGGCCAAGGGGAGCGGATCCTGGTGGTGGAGGACGAACCCGCCGTCCGAGCGGTCACGCGTCAGACCCTGGTGCAGTTCGGCTATGAGGTGCTCGTGGCCGCGGATGGCGTCGAGGCGGTTTCGGTCTATGCCCAGAACGCCGGCAAGGTCGACCTGGTGTTCACCGACATGATGATGCCGGTGATGGACGGCCCTGCGACGATCCAGGTCCTGCGTCGGATGGATCCCCGACTGCGGATCCTCGCGGCCAGCGGGTTGGGGCAAGCCGCGAACACGGGGGGCGCAATCTCCGCGGAACCGTTCCGGCTTCTTGCCAAGCCCTACACCGCAATGGAATTGCTCCGGACGGTTCGGGAGGTCCTTCAGTCGGAGGTTCCGGAACCAACGGCCCCCGACCTGAGCCAGCCGTCGAACTCGCGGTAGAACGCAGCGTCCCGGTGCGAACCCTGCCAGTGGCCCTCGCCGGGGAATTCCCACAGGCGCTTGGGTCCATCGTAGCCTTGGAAGAGACGGCGGCCGGATTCCGGCGGGATCACCTCGTCCGCACCGGCCACCACCACCGCCAAAGGACCTCGATAGCCGGTCAGCCATTCCGAGGACGGGAACCGGTCCCTCAGCAGGAGTCGTACGGGAAGCCACGGATAGTGGCTGGCCGCCGCCTCGGCGAGTTCGCGGAACGGCACGAGCAACAGGACCCCGCGGATCCGGTCCGGCCTTGAGCCCGCCAGGGCGCAG
>CAMASJ010000282.1 GCA_945860685.1 Akkermansia muciniphila | reverse complement strand
TGACCGGGGGACGCTGATGCTCTTCAACTCGCTCGGCTTCCTCGTCCTGCTCGTCCCGGCCCTGGCCGTGTACTGGTCGCTGCCGTGGCATCGCGCACGGCTCGCGGTCCTGTTCGTCGCCTCGCTGCTCTTCTACTCGGCCCACCATTGGCCGTCGGCGTTCCAGCTGCTGGGAACGATCAGGTTCAACCACGTAGCCGGCCGACTCCAGGACCGCCACCACTCCCGGATCCTGCTGGCCGTGGCGGTCTGCGTGAACCTGTCGCTGCTCTTCTGGTTCAAGTAAGCGGCGTTCGTGGCCGACAACGTCAACGCGCTGCTCGGCCTCGCGGGCGCCTCGCTCGCGGTCCCGAGGCCGCCGGTGTTCCTGCCGCTCGGCATCTCCTTCTTCACCTTCCAGGTCGTGGCGTACCAGGTGGACGTCCACCGCGGCGAGGTGCGCGCCGAGCCGTCGCTGCTCCGGTTCGCGGTGTTCAAGTGCTTCTTCCCGCAGCTGATCGCCGGTCCCATCGTCCGCGCCCACGACTTCCTGCCGCAACTGCAGGCGAAACGTCCCTTCGACGCGGCGGGCTTCCATCAGGGACTCTGGCTGGTGCTGGCGGGCATGGCCCTGAAGATCGGCGTGGCGGACGTGCTCGCCCAGTTCGCCGACGAGGCCTTCCGCTCGCCGGCCAGCCTCACGACGGTCGGGGCCTGGACCCGGCCTGTACGCCTACGCCGTCCAGCTGCTGGCGGACTTCTGGGGCTACTCGACCACCGCGGTCGGGCTGGCGGCCCTGTTCGGCTTCCATCTCCCCTTCAACTTCGACCTGCCCTACCTGTCCCAGGGCATCCAGGAGTTCTGGCGCCGGTGGCACATCACCCTCTCGGTGTGGTTCCGCGACTACCTCTACATCCCGCTCGGCGGCAACCGGAGGCACCGCGACCTGAACCTGCTCGCCACCATGACCGTCGCCGGACTGTGGCACGGCGCCGGATGGAACTTCCTGCTGTGGGGCTTCGGACACGGCTTCTGGCTGGTGCTGGAACGCCACTCGCCATCGCTGCCGGAACGGTGGAGCCCCCGGCTTCGCACGGTGCTGAAAACGGCGGTGGTCTTCCACGGCGTCCGCCTCCTGTGGGTCCTGTTCCGGGCTCCTTCGACGTCGGACGCCTTGGCCTACCTCGGTCGCCTGCTGCTGCCGCCCTACGCCACCAGCACCGTTCCCGGGGCGTTGTCGGGCTGGCTTCTCGCCTTCCTGCTCCTGCAGAAGCCGCTCGACTGGACGTTCGGCGAACGACGCTTCGCCTGCCTCAGGCTTCCCGCGCAATGGGGACTCTCGCTCGCGGCCGGGCACCTCATCCTCGCCTACGCCGGGGCCCGCATCGACTTCATCTACTTCACCTTCTGACGAGGATGAAGTCGTCCATCACGAAGCCGCCCCCGATGTCCGCGACCACCGCCTCGCGCACCTCGAATCCCGCGCGGCGATAGGCCCGCAGGGCACGGTGATTGGACCTGTTCACCCGCAGTTCCACCTGCGCTAAGCCGGCGGCAGCGGCGATGCGGCCGACGTCCTCCAGCATCGCCTGGCCCAGCCCGCGTCCCTGGCATTCGGGCAGCAGGTAGAGCTTGTGCAGGTGCAGCGTGCCGGAGCCGGGATCCGCCTCAGTGGCCAGATAACCCGAGGGCACGCCGTCCACCTCGGCTATCGCGAAACGGACCCCGCGTTCCATGTCCGCGGCCAACCGCTCCGCGGAATAAATCCAGCCGAGCATGTACTCGATCTGGTCCTCGCCGATGATGCCGGGATAACAGGCGTGCCAGATGCGGGACGCCAGGTCGCGGAGACACGGGATGTCCGGGGCTGTGGCGGGACGCAGGACCAGCCCGGAGGGATTCATGGAGCCCGGACGACGTCGATGCGCTTCAGTTCCGCGACCCCCATGTCGAGCAGCTCGGCGTTGACGTAGAGGTCGGTCTTGAACGGCTTTTCCCCGGCGATCGGATACGAGTTCCGGGCCGTCTCGATGTCGGCCAAGGCCAGGCGGTCGAGTGCGACGAGGTCGGCGCTGATCCGGATCTCGTTGAGGGCGACGGTGTCGTGGAGACGGGCGGTGTCGTCGCCGCGGACCTGCCCCACCAGGGCGTCGGAAACGCCGAAGACCACCTTCGGCATGAGGTCGTCGAGGGCGCAGATCTCGGGCACGGTCTCGGAGGTGCGACCCGGGTCGCCGTCGAAGCGGTAGATGTTGTCCACCGACCCGAAGGCCAGCGAGAGGAGGTGCCCGTTCACGCCGGCGGAATTGTGGGCCAGCAATGGGGCCACTGTGATGATCCGGGTGAGGGTCTTGGTGAGCAGCAGCGAGACGTGGGACCGCTTGCCGACGGCGAAACGGTCACCCTTGGAGAACTCGAGGTCGCCGAAGACCAGTTTCCCGAGGATGGGGGATTCGTAGAACTTCGCCGCATCCCATCCGATCTCGGTGGTGGCGGCGACGCGGACGCCGAGGCGCTGGGCGAGGGAGACGAAACCGGCGGTCCGGAGATCCCGGGGATCGCGATCCCAGAGGACGATGTTGGTGGCTGGATGGCCGGACTCGAGCAGCGAGGAGACCAAGGCATCGACGACTGCCGGACGGGTGCCGATGAGCGTGCCTGGCGCCGAGGTGACCTTGAATCCGACCACGTCGTTGGAGGACACGAGAAACCGCCAGGCGGCCGCGGTGGAATCCTTCCCGGTGAAAGCCAGCAGGCTGCGCCTGACCAGTTGCCGGGTGACCGCGACATCGGGCACGAAGGCCGAGGTCGCACCGGTGTCCCCGGCGACGAACACCTTCGCACGGACCGGCGCATTGGTTCCGGCGGCAAGCAGCGGACGCGACAGGAACGTCAGCGACAGCCAAAGAATGGAAATGGAAAGCCTGGGCATCCGACCGGCCAAGAGTGCCGGCGAAAGGCCGACGTGGCAAAGGGTCCGTCGGCTTCAATGCAACCGGTCCCAACATGAAAAAGGCCCCCGGCGGATCTCGCCGGGGGCCAAAGACAAAACCGGGGCGCCAGTCAGAGGATGACTGTACGCCCCGGGGAATAATCAGAATCAGTTCATGTAGGACTTAGTGGAGATTCCGAATCGTTGAACAACGACGACCCGGAAAACGAACGGCTCGCGGTTTCCCACGGCCAAAACTTCAGTCCCACTCCAAAGAACAAGGTCAAACTAACGGGCAAACCGCGCCCGTCAACAGACTATTTCGATTCCATGATGCCCCCTCGTCTTCTGATTTTCCCCAACACTTCCAAAGAACACCCATGCAGACGGCCGATTCCATCGGTTGTTCAAAGGAGGATCAGGAAAATTCACAACTGAAACCAAACCACATCCAACCACCTTGGGATCCGCGATTTGCGTGGCTTTTCAGAACCAGGGGCGAGCCCGCCGGCGAATCCGGTACGCGTGCCGCGCCGGATCATGGCTTGGTGAAGGCCGGAGCCTCGGGGCGTCCGTCGCTTTCGAGGTAGGCGATCAGGTCGAGGATCTCCTCGCGGGAGAACGTCGACAGCAATCCCTCGGGCATGGTCGAGATCGGGGACGCCGATTCAGACCGGATGTCTCCGACGGCGACCTCGGTCCGGCGGTCGGTGAGCGGGTCCAACAACAGCGTCACGCGCGCCTCGCTCCGCGCAACGACCCGACCGGTGAATTCCGTTCCGTCCTTCAACACGAGGGTGCGGGCCTGATACTGTTCGGAGACGATCCGGCTGGGCTCGGTCAACGAGGCCCAGACGTCCGCCTTGGCGTAGCGGGTGCCGATGCCGGTCAGGTCGGGACCCACCGCCCCGCCCTCGCCTTGGAACCGATGGCAGACGGCACACTGGGCGGCCTGGAACACCGACTTGCCGCGCGCGAAATGGCGTCCGCGAAGCGGCTGGGCCAGGTCGGCCGACAGGTCCTGGGTCTTCCAGTCGCGGACGAACTTCCGCGGCGCCGAAGCCGGTACGGCCGCAACCCGCCGGGCGTCGGAGGCCAGGAACGCGGCGATCGGGCCCTTCTGATCCGGGGGAACCGCCTCGAACGCCTCACGCCGGAGGTTCT
Source organism: Akkermansia muciniphila (assembly GCA_945860685.1). GTDB lineage: Bacteria > Verrucomicrobiota > Verrucomicrobiia > Limisphaerales > UBA9464 > SXXZ01. Next base: position 1,580 of record CAMASJ010000282.1, on the reverse strand, counting down.
TCACGAAGTTGTCGAAGCTGGCGCCATTGGACGCCTTCAACCCCACGTCGGCGAACCACCGCTCCGTCTTGGCAGGGCGCGTGGTGACGCGGGAACGCCCCTGGAACCAGCCGAAGTACCGCTCCCTCAGTGCCGGGGTCCAGCCGTCACGGGCAAGGCGAAGCGCGGCCATGTAGTGCAACTGCTCTTCCTGGGTTCCGGCCGCATCGCGCAGGTCGAGAGCCTTCGCCACCACCCCGGGATCGCCGAGAGCCACCAGAAGCGGCACGAGTTCGCGGTTCTTGGGCCAGGAGGCCGCCGGCAGCTGGCGTCCGAGCTTCTCGATGGCCAAAGGCCGCATCGCTTCCGGGATCCCATGACGCGAGAAGGCGACGGTGATGACGCGGAGCTTGGCCAGGAAAAGGGCTTCGTCGAGCTGGTCGAGAGGCCAACGCGTGAGGGTCTTCAGCGCCGCGGTCGCCTCAGGGGCCCCACCCATCCTCACCAGGGCAAGCAAGGCGTGGAGCCCCACCGCCGCATTGGTCTCCGCCAGCGCCCGGTCCCTCCAACCCGCCACCGGCTGCGACTCCAACGCGAGGCGCATCGCATGCCGCAGCGTCCGGTCGGGCGATCCCAGCAGCATCCAGTTCGCATCCACCGTCGCCGCATCCACCCTGCCATGGGCCTGCTCGATGCGACGGCGGGTCGCCCGAGCCGCGACCGCTTCGGCCGGTTCGGCATCCGTTTCCGGCACCGGTTCCGCGCCGGTCCACGTCACCCGATACAGCCCGGACTGCGTGCCACGGCCGCCCGTGATGAAGTACATCGCGCCGTCCCGTCCCACTTCCAGGTCGGCGACGTTGAGCGGGCGTCCCCGGACGAAGTCCTCGGCCGTTCCCGTGTACCCGCCCCCGTCGGGAACGAGATGGACCGAGAGGATGCGGCCGTAGCTCCAATCCATCGCGAAGAGCGCCTTGCGGTACCGTTCCGGGAACCGCGCTCCCGTGCCGAACCGCACCCCGGTCGGGGAACCGATGCCGATCTCCACCACCGGCGGCAGGGAGTCCGCGTGCTCCGAGGGCCACTTCGCCGAACCTTCCCGGAAGCCGTGGTCGGCCCCGCTGATGATGTGGTGGACCCGCGTCGGCCGGTACCAGGGCGTTCCCCAATCCCATTCCATGTCCGAGTCGAACCCGAAGAGCTCGCCGTCCGCGTTGAACGCGATGTCGTAGGTGTTGCGTTCGCCGGCGGCGAAGAGTCGGGCGTCCTTGCCGTCAGGATCGAGGCTCACGACATAGCCACCCGGCGGCTTGCGGCCGGCTCCGAATCCGTTGCCGTCCTCCATGCGCGGCAAGGCGAGGTCGTCCGCGTAGCTTCGGACCGGCGAATCCGGGGAAAGGTCGGAAGGCAGGTCCACGAAGTTCCCGTTCACCACGTAGAGCCTTCCGTCGGGGCCCTTCACGATGCCGTGGGGCCCATGTTCACCGGCGTCTCCACCCCAACGCCGCAGCAGTTCCACGGAGTCGAGGCGGCCGTCGGCATCGGTGTCGCGCACCCGATGCAGGCCATAGCCCTGCGCGCCCGCCGCGTTGGCGTAAAGG
>CAMASJ010000281.1 GCA_945860685.1 Akkermansia muciniphila | reverse complement strand
GAGAAAACAGGAGCAAAAATTGAAGTTTTTCTTTTGCGTGAGTTACCCTGGACTGAAACCGCGATACCCCTCCGGTCCACGGCTCCGCCACGCCAGACCCGCGTTTCCCTCGCCCTGCCTCAGCGGCTTTGCGGCTTCGCGTGCCCATCCCCTCGGCTTCGGTCCGCCTGCGAGGGGTGGACCCCGAGGATCCAACCTTCGGTCCGGGCCGCTTGGAGCAGGTCTCCGTTGAGTCCGGGCTGGAGGTGGCGGAGCAGGGAACCGTCGGCGTCGGCGGCCGCCAGCCAACGGGCCACGCGGCGTGCATCGCGCCGGTGTTCGTCCAAGCCGGCTTCGAGCTCACCTTCCTTCGGATCGCCGGGGTAGATCGCCGGGTAAGCCTCCGCGATCACCGAGGCGCCGAAGGGCGGGCTCCACCCGTCATACGGCCAGCAGTGAAGCCGCGTCCCAAGGGCCCGACGCAGGCGGAGGATCCACGGAAGGCCGGTGTGGGTGGAGGCGGCGACGCTTCCGGGGACGCCGAAGTGGAAAACCGACTTCGCCCGGCACAACCGGTCGGCTTCGCGGCGCCATCGTGTTTCGCCGGTCCTCGCACTGGACGGCGATCCAACCCCGCTCCGTAGGTCCCGGACGCGGCATCCATCGACGTCCGTGGGCCAGTGCCGCTGGAAGTCCACGAGGAAGGCGTCCCAATCCAGGGCAAGGCCGTGGCGTTCGAAGTAGGCCAGCGGAAAGGACAGGGCGTGGTCGATGCCCAGGATCGTGGGGATTTCCTCTCGGAGGAGGGATTCCAGCCATCTGGCCAGTTCCCGGCGCGACCATCGGCGGTCCTTGCCATGGGGGCCGGGGACTTCCACTGGAGGCGTGCCGAACTCGGACATGGAAACCCTCAGGCCGGGAATCGGCGCCTCGGGAGCTTCGGCGCCGGAGTAGTCGATGCCGACATGGCGTTGGAAGCTCTGCATGGCGGGGGATCCATCGTCCGCGAAGGCGCAGGCCGCAACCGCCCTTGGAACGGACTCGACCCGTGGGTCCGGGACTCGGACCATGACCGGAACATGAGCGTGGACACAGAAGGAGTGGAGGAACTGATCGCCGCCGGGGTGGATTTCCATCGCCGCGGCTGGTCGTTGGGCACCAGCAGCAACTACAGCGTGGTGATCGGGAGGGATCCGGTTCGGCTCTGCATCACCGGCTCGGGATTCGACAAAGGACGCCTTCGGCCGGATCAGTTCGTCGTCGTGGACGGGGAGGGGAACCGGTTGGACGAACGTCATCCGAAGCCGTCCGCCGAGACCTTGCTGCACACGTTGCTGGTGCGTGAGGTGGCGGCGGGGGCGGTGCTCCACACCCATTCCGCCTGGGGCACGGTGCTGTCCGCGGCGGCGGTGCGGCGCGGGTTCCTGGAGATCTCCGGCTACGAGATGCTGAAGGGGCTCGCCGGGATCACGACCCACGAGTCGACGGCCCGGATCGCGGTGGTGCCGAACACCCAGGACATCCGCGGGCTCGCCGCCGAGCTGCGCCCCCGACTCCAGTCGGGCGATCCCGCCTTGCGCCACGGTTTTCTGATGGCCGGACATGGACTCTATACCTGGGGCAAGGACGTCGCGGAAGCCCGACGCCACATCGAGGTGCTTGAGTTCCTGTTCGACGTGACCGGAAAGACGCTTTCTACCCCGGCGCTCTCGACGCTATAAGACGAACACCATGGCGCTGCTTCGAATCGCTGAAGAGAACCGTCTCCTTAAGGAGGTTTCCGAGATCCGTGGGCACCTCGCCCAACACGGCATCTGGTACGAGTCCTGGCCAGTCGAGGGCCGGATCGGGCCGTCGGCCACGAGCGAGGAGATCCTCACGGCCTATGAACCGGAGATCGAGGCGCTGAAGCGTCGGGGCGGCTACGTCACGGCGGATGTGATCGACGTCACCGCGGACATCCCCGGCCTGCAGGCCATGCTCGACAAGTTCAACAAGGAGCACACCCACGCGGAGGACGAGGTCCGCTTCATCGTCCGTGGCCACGGCATCTTCCACATCCATCCGCCGACCGGCCCGGTGTTCTCCATCGAGGTGTCGGCGGGCGACCTGATCAACGTCCCCGCCGGGACGCCCCACTGGTTCGACCTCTGCGCCGACCGGAACATCCGGGCGATCCGCCTGTTCCGGGAGAAGGCCGGCTGGTCGCCGCTCTACACGGGAAGCGACATCTCCACCCGGTTCGAGCCGCTCTGCTTCGGTCCGAGCCACTTGCCTCCGGGCACGCGGGTGACGCCTTCACTCCCCGTCCTGCCGGCATGATCCGGTTCAACGGCCGCGTCCTGCTCCTCGACATCGAGGGGACGGTTTCCAAGCTCTCCTTCGTCCACGAGGTGCTCTTCCCCTACGCGCGGGAGAGGGTCGGCGTCTTCCTGGCCGAACACGGTTCCGACGCTCCGGTGAATTCTGTGCTGGAGCAGATGGCCCGCGACGACGGGGCGGCCTCGTTCGCGGAGTGGTGTCCGGAGGCGGCGTCCAGCCGGAGTGCGGCGGAGTGGGTGACACGGAAGGTCCATGCGTGGATGGACGTCGACGCCAAGCTCACCGGGCTCAAGCAGCTCCAGGGAATGGTCTGGGAAGGCGGCTTCCGCGACAGTGTCCTGAAGTCCCATCTGTTCGAAGACGTCCCGCCCGGATTGGAGGCCTGCGCCGGAAAGGGGATCTCGAACCGGATCTACTCCTCCGGAAGCGCCGCGGCGCAGCGGCTTTTCTTTCGCCACAGCGAGTTCGGGGACCTGAGCCGGTGGATCGACGGCTACTACGACACGACTTTCGGACCAAAGCGTTCCGCGGACAGCTACCGGGCCATCGCGGCCGAGTGTCGCGTCTCGGCCGGGGAGATCCTTTTCCTGAGCGACGTGCCGGAGGAACTCGACGCGGCCTCGGCGGCCGGATGTCAGGTCGGGCTGATGCTCCGTCCCGGGAACCGACGCGTCTCGGGAACGCCCCATACGGAGATCCGATCCCTGGCTGAACTGGAACTTCCCTGACGCCGGGCGGATGCGGTCGCCGGGGGGGGCGGGGCGGCGTACGATGGAAAAAGCCCGCGGCGGACACCGCGACCGTTTTGGATTCCCTCCGTTCAAAATCCGAAATGGCAATTTACACCCTCTGGGACCGCGATACTTTTCTCACGGCGTCACCCCGCCGTCACATGGCGCAATCCACCGAAACCTCTGGCGATTCGCGGCTCCTCCAAGGCTCGTCCCTCTATCGGGAATTCCTCGCTGAGAAGGAGGAGATCCTGAAGCACAAGTGGATCGAGTCTGAGAAGCGGGGTCACGACATCGGCTTCGAGGCGGCCCTGGTGGATTGGATCACGAAGCACCGGGCCGGTTGGCGGCGGGCCCGGCAGGCCTACCCGATCCGGTAGCCGCCAACGCCTGCTGCCCCGTCCGCGCGACTTGAAGGCGGTCCTGTGAGACCCCAAGACGCACATGCCACAGCCCACAACCCGATCCCCGCACCCGTCCCGACGGAACCGTCTTCCTGGCGGTTCCCTGCGAGGATCCATCTCCGTTGAGGTCCGCCATGCGTGAACCCGTGCTCGACGCCGCCACCCTGCAAAGGTCGTTGCAACGCATCGCCCATGAGATCGTGGAGCGGAACCCGGACGACGGACGCCTCGTGCTCGTGGGCATCCAGAAGGGCGGAGTGCCCGTGGCGCGGCGGTTGGCGGGCATCCTCGGCGGCATCCTCGGCCGCGAGGTGCCGTGTGGCGCGATCGACGTCACCTTCCACCGCGACGACCTCGACCGTCGCGCGGCCCCGGTGATCTATCCGACCGAGATCCCCGGCGACATCAACGGCTGCACGGTGGTGCTGGTGGACGACGTGCTCTTCACCGGTCGGACGATCCGCGCGGCTCTCGATGCGCTGCATGAGTTCGGGCGTCCCCGCCGCGTCCAGTTGGCCATCGTGGTCGACCGCGGGCATCGCGAGCTGCCCATCAAGGCCGACTTCGTCGGGAAGAACATCCCCACCCGGAGCAACCAGACCGTCGACGTCTGCCTGTCCGAGGCGGACGGCGTGGACGGCGTCTTCCTCTCCGGTGACCCCGTCGCGGCCTGAACCCTTCCCGAACGAACATGACCTGGAACCGAAAGCACCTGCTCGACTTGGAAAGCCTCACCGCGGAGGAGATCACCCATGTTTTGGACACTGCCCGGGAGTTCAAGGCGGTCGGCGAGCGTTCCATCAAGAAGGTGCCCGCGCTGCGCGGGAAGACAGTGGTCAACTTCTTCGTCGAGCCCAGCACCCGCACGCGGATCAGCTTCGAGCTGGCCGCGCTGCGCCTGAGCGCGGACGTCATCAATTTCTCGGCGGAGGCGAGTTCGCTGAAGAAGGGTGAGACCCTCCGCGACACCGCGCGGAACCTCGAGGCGCTCAACGCCGACGTCATCATCATCCGCCACAGCGCCAGCGGCGCGCCGCACTTCCTCGCACGGTTCCTCAACGCCCACGTGCTCAATGCCGGCGACGGTTCCCACGAGCATCCCACCCAGGGATTGCTGGACCTCTTCACCATCCGCGAGAAGAAGGGCCGGATCGAGGGGCTGAACGTCACGATCCTCGGCGACATCCTCTACAGCCGGGTGGCCCGCTCGAACATCTGGGCGCTCAGCAAGCTCGGGGCGAAGGTGACGCTGTGCGGTCCGCCGACACTGGTCCCGAAGATTTTCGAGTCCTTCGCTCCGAACGTGCGGGTCACGTGGAACATCGACGAGGCCCTCAAGGGAGCCGACGTGGTCAACCTGCTGCGCATCCAGCACGAGCGGCAGAAGGCCTCGATGTTCCCGAGCACGTCCGAGTACGCGGCGCTCTTCGGTCTGAACGAGGCCCGGATGGCGAAGGTGGGACCCGACGTCCTAATCATGCATCCGGGGCCGATCAACCGCGGTGTCGAGATCGACAGCAGCGTGGCCGACGGCCCGCAGTCGGTGATCCTCGAGCAGGTGACCAACGGACTCGCCGTGCGCATGGCCAGCCTGTTCCTCGTGAACGGCGGCCGCGGTATCAGCGTGGCCAGCTAGAATTCGGGTTCCGTGGGACGTGGCCTTGGATGCCAGGCCACGAGGGCGGGGAGATGGTGTCTTTGTCCGTGGTCCGTTGTTCGTTGTTCGTTGTCGCCGGGGGCGCCTAGGCCGGATTCCGTCGGTTACTCCCTCCCATGGTTCGCGCAGGTAGGAGACGACGTGAGGAGTCTCAGCCCCGACGCATCGGACCACCACCATGATGGGTCTCAGCCAAGCCGGACAACGAACAACGGACTACGGACTACGGACAAAATCGCCACCTCCGTGTTCTCCGTGCCTCCGTGGCCAATCCGTTGAACTTGTCCGCTGGGCGACAAACTTCTCTTGGACGTCCTTGTATGGCTGTCCATCCTCGGCCCATGAAACTCCGTCTGCTGGTCCTCGCGACCCTTCTCATGACGCGGCTCTGCGCCGCACTGACCCCGGCGAGCCTGGATGGCACGTGGCTCTTCGCCGAGGGTACCACCGCGGATGGATCCATTCCGGACGATCAGCGGGAATCGCTCGTCCTCATCCTCGCCGGCGGACGATACACCCTGGAAGCCGGCGGAGTGGTCGCCGCCAAGGGCCGCTTCACGGTCGATGC
>CAMASJ010000280.1 GCA_945860685.1 Akkermansia muciniphila | reverse complement strand
GCAGCGAACTGGAAACCGACCTCAAGGCGAACGTCACCGCCTTGGAACTCTGGATCCAAGGCCAACTGCGCACGTCGAAGCTGTTGGCCAGCGACCCAACCGTCCGCGAACCGGCCAGCGCCGCCCTCCAGCAGGCGTTGGTGAACCCTTCCTCTTCCCAAGGTTCCGGGCCGGGACCGCAGGGCGGCTTCCGCTCCGGACCGGGCGGCGGGACGAACTCCCCGTTCAACCGGTTTTCGTTCGGGCTCGAGGAGCGCATCCAACTCGCGGGCTACGTCTCCGCGGTCCTGGTGGGCACCAACAACCGCGTGGTGGCCACCTCCGGGAGGATCAGAATCCGCCCGGGCACGGCAGTCCCCTCGGACCACGCCGAGCTCTACCAGCGCGTGCTCGCGACGGGCGAACCGGCGTTGATCACGCCCTTCAAGCCCATCCGCCCCGTGGGACGCCCTGGACCGGGGGTGTCCGGGGGACGCGGTGGAGGCCTGGGTTGGATGGGACGTGGGGGACCCGGCGGAACCAACGGTCCACCGCCAAGCCCTCCGGGCCTCGGCGGCGCGGGTGGAACGCGCCCGCGGATGGCCTCGCCTTCCACGAACGCGCCGCGTGGCGAAATGCAGGTGATGCAGGTGCTCGCCCCGGTGCGGGACGACGACGGCCGCATCCGTGGCGTGCTGGCCCTGGTATTGCGCCCGGAAGCGGAGTTCACGCGGGTCCTCTCGGTCGCCCGCACCGGCCAGAGCGGCGAGACCTTCGCCTTCGATCCCGAAGGACGTCTGCTTTCCCAGAGCCGCTTCGAGGAACCGCTCCGACAGCTCGGCCTGCTCACCAACTCCCCGGGCGTCACGTCCGCGCTGAACCTCGTCCTCCGGGATCCCGGGCTCGACCTGACCCGAGGTGGAAAGGCGTCGATCGACGAAGCGGACCAGGCCCTGATGACGCTGGTCGCCCGCGCGATCAACGAGCCGACCGGCGTCAGCGTGGAGCCGACCCGCGACTATCGCGGGGTGCCCGTGGTCGGCGCGTGGCAATGGGTGGAGGAACATCATTTCGGCGTGGTCACGAAGATCGATGCCGACGAGGCCTTCCGGTCCCTCCGCGTGCTGCGGTGGATCTTCCGGATCCTCTTGTTGTTCGTGGTGCTGGGGGCGGTGGTCGGGGTCGTGGCCTCGCACGCCGGGTCGGTATGGCGTCGGCGGTTCAACGAGGCCCAGTTGCGGGCGCGCCAACTCGGCCAATACACCCTTGTGGAACGGATCGGCGAAGGCGCCATGGGCGTCGTGTACCGCGGACGCCACGCCCTGCTGCGACGCGACACCGCCGTGAAACTGCTGCTGCCCGACCGCGCCGACGAAGGCCTCATCCGCCAGTTCGAGCACGAGGTCCAACTCACCTGCCGGCTCACACATCCCAACACCATCCAGGTGTACGACTACGGCCACACCGCGGACGGCATCTTCTACTACGCCATGGAACTCCTGGAAGGAATGACCTGGGAGGAACTGGTCGATCGCCACGGAGCGGTGCCCCAGGAGCGGCTCATCCACCTGCTCCGGCAGGCGGCCGGGTCGCTGCAGGAAGCCCATGCCGCCGGCCTCATCCACCGGGACATCAAGCCGGGCAACCTCTTCCTGTGCGAGCGGGGCGGCATCCCCGACACGGTGAAGGTGCTGGACTTCGGACTGGTCCGGGAGGTGTCCGCGGGTGCGGGGCCGGACTCGATTCCAACCCAGGCCGCGCGGTTCCTCGGCACGCCGTTGTACATGGCGCCGGAGACGATCCGGACCCCGGGTCACGGCGACGTGTCCACCGACATCTATGCGCTGGGCGCGGTGGCCTACCACCTGGCCACCGGCCAACCGGTGTTCGTCGCCGACAGCGTGGAGGCCACCTGGGAACAGCACCTGACGGCGGAACCGGTGGCCCCGAGTCAGCGGGTTCCCGGCGCGCTCAGCCCGGACCTGGAGTCCCTCATCCTCGATTGCCTGGCCAAGGACCCGGCGGCGAGGCCGGATTCGATGGGAACCTTCATTGCTCGACTCGACGCCTGCCCCCTCGACAGGTCCTGGAACTTGGAGGACCAAAAGACCTGGTGGCGAAGAAACGGAACCCGGAGCGGTACCATCCGCGGAAAGCAGGCCGCCTCACCCGCCGCAGCGACCATCCGGATCGCCTTGGAGGAGCGATGAGCCGAACCGGTAATAATGACCATCCCTCCAAAGACATGCCGGGGCCGAAAATTGGGGAACTCCAACGGGGGGATATCGGATTCCCCCAACCCTCCTCATCCCTCAGTCAGATTTCGAGACAAAGCACTACTCTCCAGTTATTTATGAATCAGATCACTCTTCGGCCAGCGCTTGCCGGCGGGAATCTCCTTACCTGAAAGATGGTACATGACGACGGCATCGTTCCGCCCACAATGTGTAACATTTAGGGTGTTGACCCGACCCGGGCCCCTGAAATTACCGTAGGAAGTAGTCGCAAACAGGCTTTCCCTTACTTCAATCCTGACCCGCTCGTACATGATCAAGTCTTCGACCAATCGCACCACGGCTGTGTGCCGCGTGGCGCTGCTCACCGCACTTGCCTCGGCAAGTCTCTCCGCCCAAATCACGACGCTGACCTTCGAGGGCTTAGGGAATCTCGAGCCCGTGTTGAATTTCTACAACGGCGGCCTCGGTGGCAGCGGTTCCGGACCCGGCGTCAACTACGGCGTGAGCTTCAGCCCGGATGCCTTGGCAATCATTGACAGCGATGCCCCGGGCGGAACTGGGAACTTCGGAGGTGAGCCGAGCCCAAGCACCGTATTGTTCTTTCTGGCTTCTTCGGCAGTGATGAACTACCCGACCGGATTCGACACCGGCTTTTCATTCTACTACTCGTCCGTCTTCAATCCCGTCTCCGTTTCGGTCTACGATGGTATCAACAAGACTGGAAACCTGCTGGCCACCATTCCCTTGGCGGTGACTTCGTCTGACGGGGGCGATCCCAGCGGGTCATTCAGCCCGTTCTTTCCGGTCGGTGTTTCTTTCTCCGGCACTGCCCGTTCCGTCGACTTCGGCGGTGCAGCGAATCAGGTCGGCTTCGACAACATCACCTTCGGTTCCGCGGTCCCGACCGGTGTTGTTCCCGAGCCCAGCACCTACGCGGCCCTTGTCGCCGTCGCCGCGATCGGAGGCCACCAGTGGTACCGCCGCCGCAAGGCCGCCTGAATCGTCCGTTTTCTGGACTTTCGAAAGCCGCCCTCCGGGGCGGCTTTTCTTTTCCCACCGTCTCCCCACGACCGCTAACCTGTCCGACATGATCCGGTTCGGCTCGTTGGAGCTGGAGTCCAACCTCTTCCTGTCGCCGCTCGCCGGCTACACGAACCTGCCCTTCCGCATCGTCGTGCGGGAGGTCGGCGGCATCGACCTCGCCACCACGGACCTCGTCAACGCCCGCTCCCTCATCGAACGCAATCCCAAGGCGTTCAAGCTGGTCGAAACCAACGCCCAAGACCGTCCCCTCGCCGTCCAGCTCTTCGGCTCCGTGCCCGAGGAGATGCGCGACGCCGCCGTGATGCTCCAGGAATCCGGCGTCTCGGCCATCGACATCAACATGGGCTGCCCGGTGCGCAAGGTCTGCAAGACCGGCGGCGGATCGGCGATGATGACCGACCATGCCGGCACCCAGCATCTCGTCCGCACGATGGTCGGCGCCCTCCGGATCCCGGTGACGGCGAAGATGCGCCTGGGCTGGGACGATGAGAACATCACCGCGCCGGATCTGGTCCGTGCGCTGGAGGACGCCGGCATCGCCGGGATCTTCATCCATGGCCGGACGCGGGAGCAGGGCTTCTCGGGCACGGTGAACCTGGCGGGCATCCGGTCGGTGGTGCAGGCCGCCCGGACGATCCCGGTGGTGGGCAACGGCGACGTCACCACGCCGGAGGCGGCGAAGCGCATGCAGGAGGACACGGGCTGCCAAGGAGTGAGCGTCGGACGCGGGGCCTTCTACGATCCGTGGATCTTCGTCCGCACGCGCCGCTACCTGGACACTGGGATCCTTCCGCCGGAGCCCAGCTTCGAGGACCGCCTGCGTGTGATGGGTCGGCACCTCGACCTGATGGTGGAGGTCTTCGGAGAGAAGCACGGCTGTGTGATGTTCCGCAAGGTCGGGCCCTGGTATGCGAAGCGATTCGGTCCGGCGAACGAGTTCAGCAAGAAGATCGTCCGTCTGGAGACGCGCGACCAATACCTTGAGATCGTGGACCAGTACCGCAGGTGGCGCCGGCAGTTCTGCGACGAGTCGGGGGAGTTGACTCCGCGTTACCGGATGGCGCCGATGGTGGCGAGTTTCATGCGGGACCCGGACGAACCGGCCAGCCTGCGGCGCGAGGCGATCCCGGTGCCCAAGGGACCGGTCGAGGTGTGGTGACGCCGGGGAGGCCTCACGCCAAGGCGCCGAGCCGCGGAGGAAGAGAGGGATGCCTCGGGTTGCCCGAAACGGAACTGATCCCCGAACCGTGGCCGGCATCGTCCGTCCAGGATCCCCTGCTCCTTCGCGTCTTGGCGGTTTTGCGTGAGGCCGGTCTTCGCCCCGCCTCAGCCCCGTTTCCGGGCCACAACCCAGGCGTTGAACAGTCCGTACTTCAGCGGCGTTGCGTTCAGCACGAAGTCCACGATCGGATGGACGGTCCGGTCGGTGCAGGCCACCTCCAAAAGTTCGCAGCCGTTCCGTTCCAGGAAGAAGCCGAGGTCGAGTGCGTTGGTGCAGACGATGGCGTCGTCGTCCGGCGTGAACGGCTCCTTGATGATCGGCGTCATCCTCTCGAACCGCACGTCGGAAGGCGTTTCCCGCATCCGTCGACGCCGTTCGAGCAGCGCCTGGAGGTTCCGCCACTTGTTGCCGAGGCCACGCATCCGCGGATGGTAGTCCCGCCAGCCGAGGAAGCGGAGGAAGTTGGGGCTGCTCAGGACGACCCGGCCGCCCGGCGCGCAGACCCGCACGGCCTCGCGGACGAAGTCCTCGGGATCCTGGACGTGCTCCACGACGTTGAGGGCGCCGACGCGTTCGAAGTGGTTGTCCGGATAGGGAAGCCGTCCGCCGTCGTAAAGCAGGCATCGGTCGGTGAACGAACGGGTGCGGTCGATGTTGGGAGCCGAGACGTCCACGCCGTGCGCCTCGAAACCCTCGCGGGTCAGGGTCGCGACGACCTGGCCGACGCCGCATCCGATGTCGAGCAGTCGCGCCCCGGCGCGGGAGGGTCGGAGCGCCCCGGTGAACTTCGCGTAGAAGGCGGCGTCCCAGTTGGCGAGGATGTCGGCGTATGAGACGTCGTCGCGGACGTGGTCGAGATGGCTGGGTTGGGAAGACATGCTCACTTCTCCGGGGAGGCCGAGCCGGCGCGCGCCAGCAGCAGCAACGAGACGCCGCCGGCGGCCAACGCGGCGAGGGTCACCCAGAGCGCGGGACGCGAAGGCTGGTAGTGGAACTCCACGACGTGCTCACCTGCGGGAACCTGCACGCCGGAGAAGAGGTGGTTCGCGCGGAGCAGCGGAACCGGCTTCCCGTCGACGGTCGCCTTCCAGTCGGGATGCCAGCGCTGGACCATCAGCAGCACGCCCGGCTGCCCGGAGCGGGTCCGCACGACCTGGTCGCGCGGGAACCAGGATTCGATGGTCGC
>CAMASJ010000279.1 GCA_945860685.1 Akkermansia muciniphila | reverse complement strand
GAAGACGATGTCGTTGGGCCACTTGATCCCGGGTTGGAGCCCGGTGTTCTTCTCGATGGCCCGGGCGACGGCGACGGCGGTGGAGACGGTGAGCTGGGTGGCGGCGGCCGGGGCCAGGTTCGGTCGGAGCAGCACCGAGAGCCAAAGGCCCTTCCCGGAGGGCGAGGACCAACGACGTCCGAGACGTCCACGTCCTTTGGTCTGGGATTCGGCGAACACGGCGATGCCTTCGGCGACGAGATCGCGTGCGAGCTTCTCGACGATGTCGTTGGTGGAGGAGGTCTCGTTGAAGACCTGGATGTCGCGGCCGATGACCTTGATCGGTTGGAGGCGGGCGAGCAGGTCGTCGGCGTGGAGCCGGTCGGGTGAACCGTGCAGGCAATAGCCGTGGTGTGGGCTGGCCTCGATGTCGTATCCGGCGCGGCGGAGCTCCTCGATCCGGGCCCACACCGCGGCGCGGGAGACGCCGAGGGACTTGGCCAGCGCGGCGCCGGACACACCGGCTTCACCGGCGCCGCGGAGGGAACGGAGGATCTGGGCGTCGGGATTCATTTCAGGGCAGGAAGTCGAGTCCGAGGTCGACGGCCTTGGCCGAGTGGGTGACCGCTCCCACCGAGATGAAGTCGACGCCGTTTTCAGCGGCCGCCCGGACCGTGGCGAGCGTGATTCCCCCGCTGGCTTCGGTTTGGCTCCGGCCGGCAATGCGACGGATCGATTCCCGCAGAACTTCCGGCGACATGTTGTCCAGGAGGACGATGTCCGCACCGGCAGCGGCGGCCAGTTCCGCCTGTTCCGGGGTGTCGGCCTCGACCTCGACCCGGAGCGCGGGATAGAGGGAGCGGGCGTGGCGGACGGCGGCGGTGATCGGATCCGGCGATTCGCCGGCGAGCGCGGCGAGGTGGTTGTCCTTGATGAGGATCAGGTCGTGGAGGCCGAACCGGTGGTTGGTTCCGCCGCCGCAGGCCACGGCGTACTTCTCGAACTTCCGCCAGCCCGGCGTCGTCTTGCGCGTGTCGAGGATCCGGGTGCGGGTGCCTTCGACAGCGGCGACGTAGGCGGCGGTCGCGGTGGCGACGCCGGAAAGCCTCTGGACGTAGTTCAACGCCACCCTCTCGGCGGAGAGCAACGCCCGGGACGGACCGGAGACCTCCAGCACGGGCTGGCCCGGACCGAGGCGGTCGCCGTCCTTGGCGAAACGGCGCAGGGTCACGTCGGGTGACAGTTCCCGGAAGGCGGCCTCGGCGAATTCGATTCCGGCCAAAGTCAGCGGTTCCCGGGCGTTCATCCGGGCCCGGGAGCGCGCTTCCGGCGGGATGCAGGCAAGGGTGGTCGCGTCACCGGAGCCGAGGTCCTCGGCCAGGGCGGCGACGACGGCGGCCCGGATGTCGGAAGCGTCGAGCGAAGGCACGTCCGAAGGCTGGGGAAGGTCCCGGTCGCCATCAATGTCGGAGAAGGCGCGGTCGGTTCCCGGGCCGAGGCGCCGTCGCTCCCTCGTGACTAGGGATTGCGGTCACCCCAAAATCGAACGGCATACCCAGACCGCGGCGATCGAGCCCGCGATGTCCGCGGACAGTCCGGCGAGGATCGCGTTCCGAGTCCGACGGATGCCTACTGAACCGAAATAGACCGCGATCACGTAGAAGGTGGTCTCAGTGCTGCCGAACAGGGTTCCGCCCATCCGTGCCAGGAGGCTGTCGGCGCCGTGGGACTTCACCAGGTCGGTGAAGGCAGCGAGGGTGCCGCTGCCGGTGAGCGGCCGAAGGAGGGTCATCGGGACCAGTTCCGCCGGATAGCCGACGCCGCGCAGGAGCGGTTCCAGGGTCCTGGTGATCCATTCGATCCCGCCGGCGCCGCGCAGTGCACCGATCGCCACCAGCATCGCCACGAGGTAGGGGATGATCCGGGTGGCGGTGGCGAAGCCTTCCTTGGCGCCTTCGACGAACTCCTCATAGGCGCGCAGCCCCTTCAGTGTTCCATAGACCGGGATGGCCACGAACAGGAAGGGCAGGGCCACCACGGAGACCGCCTCGATCAACCGGACTAAGAACGGGCCTTTCGGGGAGCCCGCCGCGGGATTGAACAGGATCTGGGCGGCGAAACCGGCGAACACCAGCACCAGAAGCCCGAAGAGGATGCGGCGGCCGGCGGACAGCGGCTCGGTGTTCGCCGCGGTGAGGAGGGTCGGGTCCGAAGGTGCGGCCTCTGTGGAAGCGGGTTCCGAAGTGGCGTTCGCGGTCCCTTCGGGCGCACGGAACCAACGCAGGCCCCGGGTGAGGCGGACGACGGCGAGTCCGGTGGCCGAGGAGCAGGTCGTCGCGAGCAGGGTCGTGCCGATGATCGCGGTGGGGTTGGCCGAACCATTGGCGGCAAGGATGGCGATGGCGGTGGTGGGGATGAGCTGGACCGAACCGGTGTTGATCGCCAGGAAGGTGCACATCGCGTCGGAGGCGGTGTCGGGATGGCGGTTCAACGACTGGAGATCGCGCATGGCCCGCAGGCCGAGGGGGGTGGCGGCGTTGGTCAGGCCGAGCGCGTTGGCGGCGATGTTCAGGACCATGCTACCCATGGCCGGATGGGATTCCGGCACCTCGGGAAAGAGGCGACGGAGCAGCGGACGCAGCAATGAGGCGACGGACTGGACCATGCCGGAACGCTCGGCGAGGCGCATCAGCCCCAGCCAGAGCGTCATCACGCCGATCAGCCCGAAGGCCACAGTCACGGAGGTCTCGGCGCCCTTCAGGGCACCGTCGGTGAGTCCGGCGAGGCGTCCGGTGACACCCGCCACCAAGGCGGCCACGGTGAGGATTCCCAGCCAGATCCAGTTGAGCATCGCGTGCGATCCTAGGCTCCGGGTCTCGGGAATGACGATGCGGGAATGGCGGCCGTACGACATTCGGAAATCTGGCATCCACTTCGGCCGGGGCAGAGGGCATGCTCCTTCCAGAAATGCTGACTGTTTCGAACGTGGCGAAGGGATACGGCGGGCGGACTCTGTTCGAGGACGCCTCGCTCCAATTCAACCGGCAGGACCGGCTCGGGCTGGTCGGGCCCAACGGGGCGGGCAAGTCCACCCTCTTCAAGCTCATCCTGAGGCAGGAGGATCCCGACGAGGGATTGGTGACCTTCCAGAGGGGGGTGACCGTCGGCTTCCTCCCGCAGGAAAGCGCGCCGATCGGCGAGGAGAGCGTCCTGGAGCTGGCCACCAGCTTCCACGATCCGGGGACGACCTCGGACGACTACCATTTCTACGCAGACGGCCCTGCGATCGCGAAGGCGAAGCGGCTGCTGAAGGGATTGGCCTTCCGGGAGTCGGATTACGAACGGCCGGCCAGGGAGCTTTCGGGCGGTTGGGTGATGCGGGCGCATCTGGCGCGGTTGCTGGTCCAGGAGCCGGACATCCTGATGCTGGACGAGCCGACGAACCACCTGGACCTGGAGACGCTGCTCTGGTTCCAGAACTACCTGCGGAACTACGCCGGGGCGATCCTCGTGATCTCGCATGACCGGGAGTTCCTGAACCAGCTGGTCACAGGCATTGTCGAGATCCGCAACCAGCGTCTCTACCGCTACACCGGCAATTACGACACCTTCCTCGAGCAAAGGGAGGCGCAGCAGGAGCAGCAGTTGGCGGCGTTCAAGAACCAGCAGCGCGAGATCGGCCGCCTGATGGACTTCGTGAACCGGTTCCGTGCGAAAAACACCACCGCCACCCGGGCGCAGGCCAAGCTCAAGCAGATCGACCGCATGGAGAAGGTGAACGCCCCCGAACAGGCGGCATCCACCGTCGACTTTGCCTTTCCGCAGCCCGAACAGAGCGGCCAACGGGTCATCACGATCAAGGATGTGGACTTCGCCTACGGGGACCACGTCATCTACTCCGGACTCCAGTTCGAGGCGCAGCGCGGCGACCGTACGGTGCTCGTCGGCCCCAACGGCGCCGGCAAGTCCACGTTGCTCAAGCTGCTGGCGGGCGTGCTGGTCCCCCAGTCTGGGGAACGCGACCTCGGCCTGCGGGTCAAGGTGGGCTACTTCTCCCAGTATCGGACCGAGATGCTCCAGCCGCAGCGCACCGTCCTTGAGGAGGCCAGCGACACCCCGGCGCGCGTCACCGAGCTCTACATCCGTTCGCTCCTGGGATGCTTCCTGTTTCGGGACGACGACGTGTTCAAGAAGGTGTCCGTGCTGAGCGGCGGGGAGAAGACCCGGCTCGCGCTGGTCAAGCTGCTGCTGGATCCGCCCAACCTGCTGTTGATGGACGAGCCGACCACGCACCTCGACATCCCGAGCATCGACGCCCTGGTGGCGGCCTTGAGCGAGTTCATCGGCACCCTCGTGTTCATCAGCCACGACGTCTATTTCATCCGGTCCATCGCGACCAAGGTGCTGCACATCAACGCCGGCGTGCTGACACCGTACGCCGGTGACTACGACTACTACCTGGAGAAGACCAAGGCGTCCTCGGCGCGGGTGGCGTTGACCTCGGCGAGCACCGGGCCCGGGTTGAGCAATTCCCGACCTGACACCGGCGGCCGGCGCGGAGAGTCGCGTCCCATCGAAACGGCTTCCCAGAAAGAGCGGAGGCAACAGGCTGCAGACGCCCGCAAGGCGCTGGCATCGCAAAGGAAGCACGTCACCCAACTCGAGGGGCAGGTGACGGCTTTGGAGAGGAAGCAGAACGACTTGGCGAACGAACTCGAGAGTCCGACGACCTATGCGACGCCTGGAAGGGCATTGACCCTGAACCAGCAGCTCCGGTCATTGGCCCACGACCTCGACAAGGCCACCTCGGAATGGGAAGCCGCCGCGACCCGCTTGGCTCGGATGGAGTCCGAGTTCAAGGAGTGACCCGGGCGAGGGAACTTTGATAGGAGACCCGGTTCGACCTTTCCCAAGAAGAAAGGGGTTCTCACGCGCATACGTTGAGCCGAGAAGGATCAGGGAGTGAACCGCGGGCCTTGCCTTTGACTCCGGCTTCCGCCTCCCGTTGGGGGCTTTGCGTACTTGCGTGAGGTCCGCCCTCTCCGATTGGACGTCTCAGACTCGGACCCGGAATTCCTCCCCCTTCGCAATGGAGAGGGCGAATCCGGCCATGAGCTCCGGGATCTGTTCGAGGTCTCGGAGGTTCACCACCTCGACCGGAGAGTGCATGTAGCGGTTCGGAAGGCTGATCAGTCCGCTGGGGATGCCTCCACGGGTCCAGAAGATGACATCTGTATCGGTGCCGCTGGTCGCGCTCATGGCCTCGTGTTGCAGGGGAATGCCCTTCTCCGCAGCGACCGCCTCGATACGCTCGAGCACGGCGGGGTGATTGCATCCGCCGTGGGTCAAGGTCGGACCCTTCCCGAGATGGATGTCTCCATGCTGGCGGGCATCCACGGTCGGGTAATCGGTTGCGTGGGTGACGTCGACGACGAGGGCCACCGAAGGGTGCAGGGAATAGGCGATCTGACGTGCACCCAGGAGGCCGACTTCCTCCTGCACGTTGGCCACCGCGCAAACCTCGACGTTCAGCCGATCCCGAACCGGCTGGAGCAGTCGCAGCGCCTCGGCGACCGCGAAGGTTCCGATGCGGTTGTCGAAGGCCCGCGCCACGGCCAGGTCTCCACGCAGGATCTCAAACCGATCGTTGAGCGTGATCGGATCACCCACACGCACGAGCTTCAGAGCCTCATCCTTCGAGGAAACCCCGATGTCGATGAACAG
>CAMASJ010000278.1 GCA_945860685.1 Akkermansia muciniphila | reverse complement strand
CCTTGACGACGGTGGCGGTCTTCTTCTGGGCCTCGTTGAAGGTGAAGATGGCGGAACGGTACTGGCTTCCCACGTCGTTGCCCTGACGGTTGAGGGTGGTCGGGTCGTGCATCCGGAAGAACCACTTCTCCAGGAGTTCCTCCAACGGCAGCACGGTCGGATCGAACACCACCTTCACCGACTCGGCGTGGCCGGACTTGCTGTCGTGGGTGTCGTCGTACTTCGGGTTCGGAAGCCAGCCGCCCGTGTAGCCGGCCTGCGTCTCCTTCACGCCGGGGATGTTCCGGAGGATCTCCTCCATTCCCCAGAAGCAGCCTCCGGCGAGGTAGACCGTTTCGAGCGAGGGGGCATTGGTGGAACCGGCGCTGCCGGCGGCGGCGGCGGCCGTGCCGTTGGTGGAGGAGTTCATGGGAGGCTTGGAAACCAGCGCGGTGAAGGTGCGTGCGGTGGGAAGGACGGTCGTGGGAGCGGTGCCCGCAGGCGGTTGCGTCGCCGGGCCTTCGGGCCGGGCTTGGAGCGGACTGAGGGCGACGACGACCCAGGTGAAGAGCAATGGAAGCCAGCGACGCATGGTCTGAAAATGGTGTGGGAGACCCACCTGCGCAACCGGACATCGGCGCTTGGAAACCGGGAGCGGGATTTCACACGCCACGCCAGTCCGCGCATGGTTCCCTCCGTCGGCTCCGAATCCAACCGAACCGAACCCCAAGCACTAACGACCATGGGACTCCTCAGCAGCCTCCTCGGCAACGCCTCCGAGATCGACATCCAGCAGGTCCAGTCCGACCTCGCACCTGTCCTGATCCCCGGCGAGACCGTCAATCGCGGGTTCAAGATCTTCCGCGACCTCTTCGTCTTCACCGAGCACCGGCTCATCCTCGTCGACGTCCAAGGGCTCACCGGCTCGAAGGTGTCCTACCACAGCGTCCTCTACCGGAGCATCACGCAGTTCAGCGTCGAGACGGCGGGATCCTTCGACGCGGATGCCGAGTTGAAGATCTGGGTCTCGGGCGGTGGGGAACCGATCTCGAAGGAGTTCAAGAAGGGCACCGACGTGGTCGGAATCCAGAAGCATCTCGCCGGCTGCATCTTCGGGGCCTCGCTCCGGAACGGTTAGACCCATCTCGGGCTCCGACGCCCGCTTCTTCCTGCGACGGGTTAGGTTGGCGCGAGAGCACCTCCGACGGGACCCGGCTCAGGGTTCCCTGAGTTCCCCGGAGGGCGCCTCGATCGGAACTCCTGGCAGCGCCGGTTGGCCGAACACCGGCGTTCCATCCGGAGACCAGGTGAACCGCTGCACCCGCGCGCTGCGTTGGAGTCCGCGGGTCTCCCGCCGATCCCAGGCGTGGTAAACGATCCAGTCCTCGGTGCCGTCCGGCGACTTGAAGAAGCCGTTGTGTCCGGGCCCGAACACGCCGCCCTCCTCCCGTTCGAGCGCCCGGAAGACCGGCTCCTTCGACTTCGTCCAACGGGCCGCGTCGAGGGGATCGGCACCGGGTTCGAGGGTCAGAAGTCCGAGGGAATACTGCGGCGTGGTGAAGCCGCTTCCCGAGTAGACCACGAACATCCGGCCGTTCCGCTCGAGCACTTCGGGACCCTCGTTGACATCCCATCCATGGCGTTCCCACGGCTGATCCGGAGTCGACAACCGGACGCGCGGCCCCTTCAGGGTCCAGGGGTTCTCCATCGCGGCGATGTAGATGTTCTGGGGACCGCGTTCGCTCTCCTTCCGGCCGGACCAGAGGCAGTGGAAACGGCCGTCGGACCGACGGTGGACTGTGGCGTCGATCGCGTAGGCGTCGTCTCCTGAAACCGCGAGGCGCCCCTTCTCGACGAACTTTCCGAGCAGGTCGTCGGACTCCGACTCCAGGACATACACCCTCCGCTTGGCGTCGGTTCGGCGTTCGTCCGTGGCGGTGAAGTAGAGGTACCAACGCCCTTCGAGGAGGTGGAACTCGGGAGCCCAGATGTCGCGGGAGAAGGGACCTGTGGCGGGCGCTTGCCAGACGGTGACCGGTTGGGCGGAAGCCAGGCCAGCGAGCGTGGGGGCGTGTCGGATGTCGATGCGGTTGCCTGCGGTGGCGGTGAACCAGTATTCGCCACGGTGATGGCGGATCCACGGATCCGCGCCGGGCGCGATCAGCGGGTTGGGGACCGTCTTGGCGCTGGTGGACGGGGAGTCCGCCAGCGCTGGAAACGGGGCTGCAAGCGACCAGACCAGGACCAGCAGGAACGGAGAAGGGAACCGGCTGGCCATGGCTTCGTTGGTCGGGGTCGGATCAGGACCTGATGGCGAGGAGCATCTGGACCTCGACGGCCGAGTTCACCGGGAGACCGGCGACGCCGACGGCGGCGCGCACGTGGCGGCCGGCATCGCCGAGCAACGCCACCAGCAGGTCGCTGGCGCCGTTGATCACCTTGGGACTGTCGGGGAATCCGTCGACGCAGTTCACGTATCCGTTGACGGACACGACGTGGTCGATGCGGTCGAGATCGCCGAGGGCCATCTTGGCGCAGGCGAGAAGGTTGAGGGCGCAGAGCCTCGCGGCTTCGTAACCTTGCTCGATGTTCAACTCGGCGCCGACCTTTCCGGCGAACTGGATCTTGCCGTCACGGCTGGCGATGGCTCCCGGGAGGTACAGGAAATTCCCTTCGATCCGGAAGGGCAGGTAGTTGCCACCGGGCGGTGGCGGGTTGGGAAGGGTGATCCCGAGTTCGGCGAGTTTGGATTCGATCGCGCTCATGTCGCGCAGACCATGGACACATCCGCATGGGTTGGCCAGACGCCTCCCACGTCGAGTGCCTGTGGGCTGACCGTCTTCGGTCGAATGGAGCCGTCCGCCCCGTCGACACCGGTCACGTTGCTTTCGGATACGCCGTCGTGCCTTGGCGGCATGGCTTGTCGAGGGGCGGATTCGGTTCACTATGCGCTCGTCTTCCGACGACAATCCACCAAAGCACACGCATCATGCCCAATCCCTGGACCGGCAAAGGAAACCCCTACACCCGCAAGGAAGTCCGTGAACGCCTCATGGACACCATCAAGAAGGGCGACGCGATCATCGCCGCCGGCGCGGGCACGGGCATCAGCGCGAAGTTCATCGAGAAGGGTGGGGCGGACCTGATCATCATCTACAACTCCGGCCGCTTCCGCATGATGGGCCATGGTTCGACGGCGGGGATGATGGCCTACGGCGACGCGAACGCGATCGCCATGGAGATCGGCGAGTACGAGGTGCTGCCGGTGGTCGAGGAGGTTCCGGTCATCTGCGGCGTCCATGCGACCGATCCGCGTCGCCGGATGTGGCATTGGCTGGGGAAGGTGAAGGAGATGGGTTTCTCGGGAGTGAACAACTTCCCGACCCACACCATCGTGGACGGCCATTTCCGCGGCGTGCTGGAGGAAACCGGGATGAGCGTGACCAAGGAGTACGAGATGGTCGCGCTGGCGCGTCGGATGGACCTGTTCTCGGTGGTCTATGTCGGCTCGCCCGAGGAGGCGGTCGAGATGGCCAAGGCGGGAGCGGACGCGATCATCGCCCATGTCGGCACGACGATCGGCGGGAGCATCGGGGTGAAGAAGGCCCTGGTGAGCTGGGATTTCACGCTGAAGCGGACCCAGGAGATCATCGACGCGGCCAGCCAGGTGCGGAAGGACATCTTCTTCCTGTGCCACGGCGGTCCGATCAACACGCCGGCCGATGCGGACCGGGTGATCCAGAACACCGACGCCGTGGGCTTCGTCGGGGCCAGTTCGCTGGAGCGGATGGGCGTGGAGGCGTCGCTGACGAACCTGACCCGCGAGTTCAAGAAGCTGAAGGCGCCGGCGGCGAAGAAGTTCGGGAAGAAGTCGAAGTAGGCCCGGATCGCCCTTCCGCCCGGCAAGGGGGAGCGGCGTTTGACTGTCTTATCGATGTCCCGGTAGACTGTTCAACGATGGAACCTGTTCCAGAGCCGCTTCAGCAACCGATCCTCAGACGGGTGGGAGGCGCCTCGCCCCGAAGTGGGGGTGAGTGGCTCCGAAACAACGAGGAACTGCTGCGCTTCGTCCGGAAGTTCGCCCATGAATCCCTCACACGAAGCGAAGGAGACCATTTCCCGGTACGAAGGGCTGTTGGTCGGGCTCGCCCAGGCCGGAGTTGATTTCGCCGTGGTCGGGGGAATCGCCGTCATCCTGAACGGTTACCCCCGACTGACCCAGGATGTGGACATCCTCGTGGAGGATTCGCCGGAGAACATCCGGCGGCTGCTCGGGTACCTGGTGAACTGGGGAGAAGGCTGGGCGCGCGAGCTGCGTCCCGAGGAGTTCGTACCCCAGGAAGGGTGCATCCGAATCTCCGAGGACTTCGATCTCGACGTCTTCACCCGGATGCTCGGGCGTTCGTTCCGTGACTTCGAGATCCGACTCCGGACCTTCGAGAGCCGGGGTGTGCGGATCCGTTACCTGGCGCCCGCCGGCTTGGTGGAGTTGAAGGAGGGTTCCTGGCGCGAGAAGGACCGGTTGGACGTGCAGGCCCTCAAGGAGATCCTCCGTCGCGAAGCGGGCGGGGCCTCCGGTATGGAATCCTGAAGTCCGCCCAGCGGAACGGGGCCTACCCTCCGTGCTTCATGGCCCCCCTGCACAACAGGCGGGACGTGCCGACCCAAAGGCCGGCCATCGCGGGAAGCGGGGCCGGCCTTGTCCGGATCCGCGGGTCACCAGATCACGGCGCGCTTCTCGGGGGCGAGCCACATGGGGGAGCCCTCGGTGATGCCGAAGGCCTGGTAGAAGGCGGGATGGTTCACATGCGGTCCGAAGCCGCGGTACATGGCCGGCGAATGCGGGTCGATGACCAGCCGGCGTTGGAGTTCGGCCTCGCGGTAGTTGGCACGCCACAGCTGGGCGAGCGAGAGGAAGAAGCGCTGCTCCGGGGTGAAGCCGTCGATGACCCGTCGCTTGGAGGGATCCCGCGCGAGGGAGCGCTGGAGCGCGTCGAAGGCGATGGTGATGCCGCCGAGGTCGGCGATGTTCTCGCCGAGGGTCAGGCGGCCGTTGACCTTCTTGCCGGGCAGCGGCTCGTAGGAGCCGTACTGGTCCACCAGCTTCTGGGCGCGGCCCTCGAACTCCTTCGCGTCCGCGTCCGTCCACCAGTCGTTGATGTTGCCGGAAGCGTCGAACTTGCGGCCCTCGTCGTCGTAGCCGTGGGTGATCTCGTGTCCGATCACCACGCCGATGGCCCCGTAGTTCACGGCGTCGTCGATCTCGGCGTCGAAGAACGGCGGCTGGAGGATGCCGGCGGGGAAGACGATCTCGTTCTGCAGCGGGTTGAAGTAGGCGTTCACCGTCTGTGGAGTCATCTCCCATTCGGTGCGGTCGACGGGGCCGCCGAGGCGTGCGGTGCGGCGCCGGTGTTCGAAGGCGGAGGCGCTGCCGAGGGAGGCGACGAGGTTGTCGCGGCGGACGACCACCGCGGAGTAGTCGCGGAAGGCGGCGGGATGGCCGATCTTCTCGGTGAAGCGCTCGAACTTCTGGTGGGCCTTGACCTTGGTGGCGTCGCTCATCCAGTCCAGCTTCTGGACGCGGTCGGCGAAGACGGCCCGGAGATCGGTCACGAGTGCGGCCATGCGGGCGCGGGCGGCCGGGGTGAAGTGGCGTTCGACGAACACGGCGCCGAGGGCCTCGCCGAGGTTCGCGTCCACCAGCTTGGCGGCGCGCTGCCAGCGGGGTTCCC
>CAMASJ010000277.1 GCA_945860685.1 Akkermansia muciniphila | reverse complement strand
CAGCCAGAGGCGGTTCGTGGCGATCCATTCGGGCTTCAGCAGGATGGTCGTCTCGATCATCTCCACCGGGGCCGGGTCGGTCGCGGTCTCGAAGCGTCCCAGCTTGCCGCCGACCTTCGCGACCTCGGGCAGCTGCCGGATCTCGCGGTCCTGCCAGGCGAGGATCTCCTTCACCTGGGTGAGCGACGTGCCCGGCGCCAGCACCGGCATGAAGAGCAGCGAACCCTCGTCCAACGGCGGCATGAACTCGCTTCCCATGCCGCGGGTCAGCGAAGCCAGTCCACGGGGCAGGCCGGATTCCACGCGTTGCTGCAGCGACCTCGGCAAGCCGAAGGCCACGACCAACGCCGCCGCGAGCATCAGGCCGGCAAGGCCCAAGACGGTCTTGCGCCAGCGGAGTGCCGCATCCAGGACCGGGTCGTAGAGCCGCAGCAGGAACCGCATCACGAGGTTGTCCTCCTCGCGGTGGAACGGCCCCCGAACCAGGAACGAACACAGCACCGGGACCAACGTCACGGCGAACACCGTCGAACCCAGCATCGCGAAGGTCTTGGTGAAGGCCAGCGGGTGGAAGAGCTTTCCCTCCCGCCCCGACAGCGAGAAGACCGGCACGAACGCGAGGAGGATGATCGCCATCGCGAAGAACACCGGCCGTCCCACCTGGACCGAAGCCTCCAGGGTGAGCCGCAGGCGCGTCGCCGCGTCCAAGGGCCCGCCGCCGCGGGCGAGGGATTCCGCCTCGGCGCGTTCACAGTGCCGGAGCACGTTTTCGGTCATCACGATCGCGGCGTCCACCAGCACGCCGATCGCGATGGCGATGCCGGTCAGGGACATGATGTTCGAGGAGATGCCGAAGACCTGCATCAGCACGAACGCCACGAGGATCGAGAGGGGCAGCGGCAGGGTGACGATCAGGATGCTGCGGAAATGCCAGAGGAAGAGGATGTGGGCCAAGGTGACCAGGAGCACCTCCTCCCAAAGCGCGTGCCTGAGGGTGTCGAGCGTGCGGTCGATGAGGTCGGAACGGTCGTAGAACGGCTCGATCCCGACACCTTCCGGCAGGCTGGGTCGGATCTTCGCGATCCGCTCCTGGACACGTCGGATGACCTCGCGCGCGTTCTCGCCGTTGCGCATCACGACGACACCACCCACCGCCTCCTGTCCGTCCACGTCCAGGGTCCCCCGCCGGAACTCCCCTCCGATCCGGACCGTGGCCACGTCGCGGAGGTAGACCGGCGCGGACGTCCCGGAACCGACCACGATCCGCTCCAGGTCGTCGACCGAACGCACCAGTCCCACGCCGCGGACGACCAGCTCGAGGCCGTTCTCCTCGATCACCTTGCCGCCCACGTTCAGGTTCGCCCGACCGACCGCGGTGAGCACGTCGCCGAGGGCGAGTCCCCGTTCGCGGAGCCGGGTCGAGGAGGCCTCGACCTGGTATTGCCGGACGAAGCCGCCGATGGAACCCACCTCGGCCACTCCGGGAACAGCACCGAGCTCGAATCGCACGAACCAGTCCTGGATCGCCCGGAGACGTCCTAGGTCGTATCCGCCATCGGGAGCCTTCGTCGGGTCCACGGTGAGATGGTATTGGAACACCCATCCGAGACCCGTGGCATCCGGCCCCATTTGGGGCACCACGCCCGCCGGCAGCTGCCCCGTCAGCTGGCTGAGCCGCTCGAGCACACGGGTCCGGGCGAAGTAGTTGTCCATGGAGTCCTCGAAGATCGCCGTGATCACCGAGAACCCGAACATGCTGGTGGCCCGGACGCCGCGGACGCCGGCAAGGCCGCGGAGCCCCGAAGACAGCGGGAACGTGACCTGGTCCTCCACCTCCCTCGGGCTGCGACCGGCCCAGTCGGCGTACACGATCACCTGATTCTCGCTCAGGTCGGGAATGGCGTCGACCGGCGTGTCCCGGACTGCGCGTACGCCAAAGCCCGCCACGGCCAACGCGGCGCACAGCACGAGGAAGCGGTTCGCGAGCGACCAACGGATGAGGGCGGAGATCACCGGACCTCCCGGAGTTCGGTGCCGCAGTCGGGCATCGCCGCACCGAAGTAGGGATTGCGGACCTCGGCACCCGACTGGATCCACACAGCCCGCTTGGGAGCCCCCGGGAAGGCGGTCGAAACCATCGGACACTGGTAGATGCGGAACGGCACCTCGATCCCAAGGGAACGGGCCGCGCCGACCACCACCGCGGAAGAGCGGCCGAATCCGACGAACCATCGCCGCGCCTCCTCGATCCCCGAGATCGCCTGCGCATCGGGCGGGGCGGGAAGCGAATCCACCGCCTCCTTCAGGGCGTCCGACCGCCCTGCCAGCGAAACCACGGCATCGGCCCGGATAGGATCATAGTGGGCCACCTCCTTCCGGAAGGCGGACATGTCCGAGCCGGCGAGCGAAGCCGCGATCCGGTCCGAGAATCCGAGCCAGGCGATCAGTCCGGGCGGCAACGCCTCGGAGGATCCGGAACCCGCTTTCGACGTGGCCGGCGAATCGCCCGCGGAATCCGCGGGTCGATTCAGCTGCGTCTGGGCGTCGATCATCAAGGCGCCCTCGACGACCACCCTCTCCCCTTCCTCGAGCCCGGCAAGGACCTCGAGGCGTTGGTCGCCGATCCGTCCCACCTGGACCTCACGGCGCTCGAACGATCCGCCTCCGTGGTCCACGTACACCACGGCAGGGCCGCCACCGCGCAACACCGCGGAACGGGGCACCGACAGGGCTTCGAAATCCGACTCGATCTGCGCGGTCGCGGTGACGCGGTGACGCAGGAGCCGCCGCGGTCCTTCGCCGGTGGGAACCACGGGATTCGCCACCACGACCCGGACACGGGTGCTGCGGGTGGCGGGATCCAGGTTGGGATCAATGAAGTCGACGCGGCCTTCGAAGACGCGGGCCGGGACCGAATCCACGCGCAGCGAGACGGACTGTCCGGGCCGGATCCACGGGAGGTCGGATTCGTAGGCCACGAGCTGGACCCACATCGTGCCGAGGTCGGCCGTCTCGAAAAGCGGATCCCCTTCCTTCACGTACTGACCCGCGAAGGCCGTCTTCATCACCACCGTCCCGCCGACGGCAGCCAGAAGCTCGGAGGAGTCCAGACTGGGGTCCTTGGAAGGAAGGGCGTCGATCTGGGCAGGAAGCAGGCCCATCTGGAGAAGCCTTCGGCGCGCCGCGGGAAGAAGCCGGTCCACGCCGGTTCCGGGACTTCCGGAAGCCTCGGTGGCACCGGCCCGAGACAGCGACAGGAACTCGCGTTCGGCGGCGAGCAGCGTCGGCGAATAGACCACGGCGATTCTCCGGCCCGCTTCCAACTCCTCGCCCACGGCCTGGACGTACAGGCGCTCGATCCGCGCATCGAAGGGAGCGGCGACGACCCGATGGGCGGACTCGTCGTCGTCGACGGTGCCGGAGAGCGCGAGACGCCGGGCCACCCGGTTGGTGGCAGCCGGAACCGAGGCGAGGTGCAGGACCTGGATCGCATTGGTGCCGAGCGTCACCCGTCCCGGGAGGTCCGCGATGCCCGCATCCCCTTCGTACACGGGAGCGAGATCCATTCCGCAGATCGTGCAGCGTCCGGGTTTGTCGGACTTGATCCACGGGTGCATCGGGGACTGGTAGAACCGGATTCGGTGTGCTCCCGGCGCGCCTTCTTCGGGTGCGGCGGCCTTGGACGGGGCGTGGCCGAGGCGGTCGTGGAGGAACGCGCCGGCGGCGGCGCCGAGGAGGAGGCAGAGGACGGAAAGGGGGAGCGGTTTCATGGCTTGGCGGAAGCGGCCAGGGGAGCTGGGACAACGAAGGCCTCGAGATCGTCGAGGCCACAGCAGAGCAGCAGTTCACCGATCGCGTTCCACTGTTCGGCGGAGGCGCGGGCGAGCCGGACCTCGGCGTCGACCTGCATGCGGTGGAGGTCAAGGAGGTCGCGGAATTCACCCCGGCCCGTGGACCAGCGACCCAGCTCGATCTCGAGCGCGGCGCGGATCCGAGGCAGGAGCGTGTCGCGATGGAGACGCTGTTCGCGTCCGGCGGAATTGATGGCGGTGACCAGGTG
This sequence comes from Akkermansia muciniphila, assembly GCA_945860685.1. Lineage (GTDB taxonomy): Bacteria > Verrucomicrobiota > Verrucomicrobiia > Limisphaerales > UBA9464 > SXXZ01. The sequence goes on along the minus strand of CAMASJ010000277.1, from coordinate 1,687 downwards.
GTGGACCTCGGCGGCGACCTCGGTTTCCAGGTCCACCTGTTCGAGCCTCGCCGCCTCGGCGGAGAAGCGTTCCCGATCGAGTTCGCCGCGATACCGGGAACGGTTGAACCAGGGAAGGCTCATGCTGAGTGTCACCATCGCCTCGCGCAGGCCGGCGTCCCCGGAGTACTGGCGGGAGTCGACACCCAGCGCGAGGTCCGGGCGTCCTGCGCGGCGTGCCGACTCGATCCGGACCGAGGCCTCCTTGGTCCGGCGCCGTGCCCTCCGGAGTCGCGGCTCGGCGTTCATCGCGACCGCGACCAGATCCGGCGCGAACCGGATCTCGGACAGCGGCGGGGGCAGCTCGAGGGTCGGAAGGCCCTCGACCGGGGCACGTCCGAGCATTCGCTCCAACGTCGCGCGCGCATCGAGCCGGAACCCCTCTCCGTTGGTGACCGAGAGCGCAGCCCGGGAACGTTCGTTGGCGATCCGGAGCAGCGCCACCGCCTCCCCGGTCCCGGAGGCGTGCCGGGACGCGGCCTCCTCCTCCATGCGCCGCAGCCACGCGGCCTCGTCCTTCGCCAACCCCAACAGGCGATCCGAGAGGGCGGCGTTCGCCAGCGCCGTGGAGAGGTCCCGGCGCAACTCGATCCACCGGGCCTCCTCCATGACCTGGGCGGAACGGGCTTCCTCCCGGGCGACGGATCTCCGCGCGGTTTCCTTGCCCATCCAAGGGAGGTCCTGGCTCAGGCCCAACACGATGTCGCCGTCCTGGGTGGCCATGGGTCCGCGCGATCCCATCGCGGCGCCCCCGGCCTTGAGCGTGGGATCCGCCCAGATTCGGACGGACGCGGCGGCGGACTGCGCGGCGTCGCTGTGCCGGGCCAGGGCGCGGAGACCGGGATTTCCAGTCCGCAGCGGCTCGGCCAAACGGGTCACCAACGCCGGGGACAACGGCTCCGAGTCGGCGGGAAAGGAACCCACCGACAAGACCAAGACGACGGCGGTCAGAGGAGAAACTCTCAGGAAAGGAATCTTCATGACACGAACGGATGGGCCCTTTGGTGGAACCCGATGAAAACGGAATGGAAAAGGGAAGAAGTAGGCCCTCCGGGAGGGGGAAGCCTTGGAATCCGTGCATGCGCGCCCCGGGAATGCGGGAGGCGATGCTCATCGATCCGGGAGAAAACGCCCGGGTCGATCAGGAAAGCGACGGGGGAGCCAGCGAACGGAATGCCGGCCCCAGGAACTCCGCCGGGAGCGAAGGCCTGTCCGACGCGCGAACCGGGAGCAAAGCCCCATCGGGTTTGGACGTTGGAGCCGAGCTGTTGGAGGAGACCCACTCGAAGGGAATCGCGGACGACGGAATCCAAGCCACTCCTTCAACCGGACCGGTCGGAGAACCCGCGGCCAGCGCCACGATCACGCAGGAGACATCGGACCCACCGCCGTTGCCGGAATCCGAATCCTTGGAATGCCCGGCCTTCTGGCAGCATCCGTGGGCCGTCTGCACCGACCCATTGTCCACTTGGTCACCCCGTGCGGAGTGACTGCAATGGTAGGCGCACAGGGATCCGGAGAGCACCCACAGCAAGGCGAGCATCCCCGCGAAGAAACGGAGACCGAACTTGTGGGAGCCAGATGGAACCGGAAGCGACAACGCGAAGATCTATCGGCGGGAAGCCCCGGGCGGTCAAGCCGCGGGACG
>CAMASJ010000276.1 GCA_945860685.1 Akkermansia muciniphila | reverse complement strand
GTCGTCGCCGATGTTGGTGACCGCCGCGATGGCGACATCCATGGCTGGGGCCACCCAGAGCACGGCGAACCACTGAGTGTTGGATCCCGTGTGGGTGAGCACCGTCCCGCCGCCCCAGTCGCGCCGGACCACGCGCCATCCGAAGGCGTCCGATTCCCCCTCGGGCGCCTCGTGCAGGGCCTGGAAGTCCGCAGCCCCGAGGACGCGGCCCGCTACGGGAGTCCCTTCGGCCAAACGGCGTCCGGAGTCCGCGTGGAAGGCCCCGTAGCGGAGGAGGTCGCCCAAGGTGAGATGAACCGTTCCCGCGGGGCCGAGTCCGGACGGATTGTCGGCGTCGGTTCCGGGTGGCACCGGCTCCGGAACGCCGGCCTTCCAACGATGGCCCCACGGCTGGTCGATGTAGCGGGGCCGCGCCGGCACGCCGAATCCGGCCGACTCCATCCCCAGCGGCAGGAAGACGCGCCGGCGGATCCACGTCTCCCACGGTTCGCCGGAAACCTGCTCCAGCATCCGGCCGGCGAGGACGTAGCCGGTGTTGGAATACACGTACCTTGAGCCGGGTTGCGTCGCCGGCGGACGGGTCACCACCGACTCCATCCAGTCCACACGTTGGCGGAGTGGCGTCCCGGGATGATCCCAGATCTTCGACCAGAGGCCTTCCCGCTGCAGCCACTCCTGGTCCGGCGCCCCTCCACGGTGCCGCAGCAACTGCGAGAGCGTCACCGTCCTCCAGTCGGGATGCATCCGCGGAGCCGTCTCCGGAAAAACCTCGCCCAGCGTGCTGTCCCAGCGAAGCCGGCCTTCGGCCACGAGCACCGCCAGGGCGGTGGCGGTCATGGACTTCGTCAACGAACCCACATGCCACAGGTCGGACGTCGTCGCCGGGACATCGATCCCTTGCTTGCGGAAACCGGTGGCCGAAATGGCGAGGACGGTGTTCGAGCGAACGATTCCCGCCGCCAAGGCCGGAACGCCACGGGCGACACGGATTCGCTCGAGTTCGACCGCCAACTCCTCCGAGGGGGCGGCGGCCGTCCGATGTGTCGTCAGCAGGACCAGCAGCCCGAGCGAAGGCAGGACCGCGCGGAACGGGAGAAGCGCCATGTTCCAGGCCATTGCGGAGACCCTGGGGGATGAGCCGCCGCGGACGCACCCGCAAATCCGTGGGCGCTTGGCCTACCCATTCAGGAAAGCGGTTCCCCGGACTTGGACGGCGTCTCGGGAGCCCGTCCTGGCAGGACGAGTCCAAGCAGGATCGCGGTGACGCCGCCGCCGGAGATCGGGGATTCGAAGAGGCTTCTGAGGACGCCGGGAAACGAGGCGGTGACCTCAGTTGCGGCGGCGAGCCCGAGGCCGACGCCGAGCGAGACGCCGACCACGATCATCGAGCGCGCATCGAGACCGGACGCCGCGACGAGGCGCAGGCCCGCCGCCGCGACCATGCCGAAGAGCATCAATGCCAAGCCACCCAGCACGGGTCCCGGCAGGACCGTGATCCAGGCCGAGACCACCGGGCACAGGCCGGCCACGGCCAGGAAGCCGGCCATCCAGTATCCGACCCTGCGGCTGGCGACGCCGGTGACCTGGATCACCGAGTTGTTCTGGGCGTAGGTGGTGTTGGGAAGTCCCCCGAACAGGCCGGAAGCCATGCTGGTGAGGCTGTCCGCGAGCACACCGCCGCGGAGACGATTCCAGAAATCCGCGCCGTGCGTCGGCACCCCGGACAAGCGCGCGGTGGCGGTCATGTCGCCCATGGCCTCCAGCAGGGAGACGACGTAGATGAACAGGAACGGCACGAGGGAACGGAGGCGGAGGTCGAAGCCCCACGGGAGCGCCTGGGGAAAACGGATCCAGGGCAGGCCGGCGGTGTCCGGCGACTTCACCGCACCGAGCGCCACGCAGGCGGCGCAGCCCGCGAGGATGCCGGCCAGGATCGCCCCGAGCCGCAGCCAGCGGGGTCCGGCCACCTGGCAGACCACCGAGACGGCGATCACGAGGGCGGCCACGCCGGCGCTGACGGAGACCGGATGGGTCCCAAGCCGGGCGCCGACGCTGAACATCGCGGTCGGGATGAGCGAAAGCCCGATGAGCAGGACCACCACGCCGGTGACCACGGGACTGAGCACCCTGCGGAGGTGGGGCAGGAACGGCGCAAGCAACGCCTGGATCGGCGCGGCGACAAGGCCCGCCGTGGTCATGAGCGCGAAGCCGCCCAGCTTGAAGGCCTCTTGGAGAGGGCCGACGAAGGAGAAGCTGGTGCCGGTCACGGAGAGAAGTCCGGAACCGAGGATCCCGCGCCGACGGACCTGCAGGAACGTCCCCAAGGCCGAAGCCAGCAGGGCCACGGAGACCAGACGCCCGGTCTCCTCCGGCTTGAAGCCGAGCGCGCCGGCGAGCAGCAGTGGCGGCGTGACCGTACCGACCGCCATCGCGAGCACCTGCTGGAACGCGGCAATCGCGGCGGCGACGGCCGGCGGCCGGTCTTCCAGCCCGTGGATCAGGGGATTGCCCGCATCGGTCGGCGAGTCCATGTCACCGACTGGAAGCGAACCGCATGCCGCAGGCAACGCTCCGCTGGCACATCGCCTGCAAACCGGGCCGGCGCACCTCAACGGCCTTTCCCCGCTGCGGGGCTTTGGCCAAGGTGCGCTCCGATCTCCATGCCGGTGACGATTTCCATCCCCCGCGAGTCCACCTTCCCCGGGTCGGATTGGACCGCGCTGTCGCGGCACTGGCATCCGGTGGCCTTCTGCCACGAATTGGGCGCCGCACCGATCGGTGTCCGCCTTCTCGACGTGCGGGTGGTGGTCTGGCGGACACCCGACGGCGTGAGGGCCGCCCCGGACCTCTGCCAACACCGTGGCGCCTCCCTGAGCCAAGGTCGCGTGTCAGGACGCGACATCGTGTGCCCGTATCACGGTTACGCCTTCGATCCCTCCGGCCGCTGCACCAACATCCCTTCCCAGCCCGATGCCCCGGTCCCACGGAAGCTCTGCCTGAACCTCTTCGGGTGCCGCGAGCAGGGCGGCATCGTCTGGGTGTGCCTCGACCCGGAGTCGACGGAGACGCCGCCGGAGTTTCCCGAGGCCGTGGATCCGGCATTCCAGGTGGTGCCGGTCACCCCGGTGATCGAATGGCAGGCCTCGGCCGGAAGGCAGGTGGAGAGCTTCTGCGACGTCGCCCACTTCGCCTTCGTCCACCCGCAGACCTTCGCCGTGAAGGACCCGGTGGTCCCCCGGTACGAGGTGCGGCCGGGTGACCGCGGGCTGGTGGCCGAGTTCGAGAGCCATGTCGGGAACGTGGGCGACGCCGGGGCGGAACGGTTCCGTTGGCGCCGTGTCTACCACCTGCACCTGCCCTTCACGGCGAGGCTGGTGGTGCACTTCCCCGGGGGTGGACGCCTGGTCATACTCAACGCCGCCAGCCCGGTCTCGGCCCGCTTGACGCGCCTCTTCGCGGTCGTGGCCCGGGACTTCGACCACGACAAGCCGGTCTCCGACATCGTCGCCTTCCAACATCGCGTCTACGGCGAGGACCGCGCCATCGTGGAAGGACAGCATCCCGAGGAACTGCCCGTGGACCTGCACGACGAGGTGCACCTCAGGGCGGACCGGACCTCGGTGGAATACAGACGGCTGCTGGCCCGCATCGGACTGGGACGCCACTTTACCTCATGAACCTTCAGGATCCCGATCCGCGCACCTCCGCGCGCACGGCGCCGGCGCACCTCGTCCCCTTCGCCTCCGCCGAGGAGGTCCGCCTTCGGGTGGCCCGTCTCGGCGTCGAGATCGGGACCTGGGCCGCCGGGGTCACCGCCGCCACCGGCCGGCAACCGCTTGCCGTGTGCCTGCTGCGTGGTGGGGTGTTCTTCTTCTCCGACCTCCTGCTTTCCTGCCCGACCTCGATCGAGCCGGCCTTCTGCCGCTGCCGCGCCTACCGCCCGGGCGAGAACGGCGTCCTGGCGGACTCCGTCGAGATGGCCCTCGACGCCCCGCCGTTGGAGGGAAGGCACGTGCTCGTGGTCGACGACATCTGCGACAGTGGACGGACCCTCGCCGCGGTGACGCGGTTGATGGGCGAACAGGGGGCGGCCGAGGTGGTGTCCGCGGTCTGCGTGCATCGTCGTCGTTCCGACGGCGTCATCACCCCGCGTTGGAGCGCCTTCGAGCACGATGGACCGGAGTGGTTCGCAGGCTACGGCATGGAGGACGCCAGCCACTTCATGAACTACCCCGGCCTGTACCTCATCCGGCCCGGATGAGGCCGGCCCTCACCGGCCTGGAGCCGGGGTGAGGCGCACGCTGGCCACGCTCATCAGGGGCGCATCCTCCTTCGCCGTGTCGTTGGTGAAGACGAGGAACAGGTCGTGCCGGCCCACCACCGGACGGAGGTCGACGGGCACCGTCGGCATCTGGGGGCCGCCGCGGCCGAAGGGCGGTCTGGCCCCGCCTGCGGGGGCGTCCGCCCGGGCCGGCGGACCGCCGGCTCCCGGAGGACCGGAGGGCGCCGGACGGGTTTCCACCTTCAGTTCGCCGACCACCTCACCCGTCGGCGAGTCGAGCCGGATCTGGACCGTGCCGCCGGCCTGCGAATCCCGCGCCGACGCCGAGGCGGCGACCTCGAGGCGGTTCACGCCGGTGAGATCGATCCCGCGGTAGGCGAGCACGGCGCCGCGCTTGGCGACCATCCCGCGCATCCCGCCCTCGATCCGCTCCTTCACATCGGCCTGCGTCGCCGGCAGCAACGGGCTGCGGAGAACCTTGAGGCTTTCGCCGGAAAGCGGCGTGGCCTGTTCCTCGCCCTGGTCGGTGTAGACCGCCCGGACCAGCACGCTGCCGCGTCCGGCGTCACCCTCCGGGATCTTCGGAGCGTGGCTTCCGGAAAGGGCCAGTCCCGGGTTGTTGGTGCTGGCGAGGCCGAGCACGTATTGGAGGATCGTCGCGGCCTCGGATTCGTTGATCAGGGCGTTGGGCGGCATGGCCAGCGGACTCCAGACGCCGCCGCCGCCGGTCACCACCTTCTGCGCGAGTCGACGGGGCGCCTCGGCGTCGGCGATGTACTTCCGGGCGATGTCGCCGAAGGACGGACCCACCAACTTGCCTTCGACGAGATGGCAGGCCTTGCAGTTGCCCTTGGACATCAGCGCCTGGGCCGCGGGAAACCGCGCCGCCGCCTCCTCGCCCCGCGGCAGGGAACGGATCGAGGCCAGGTCGAAACCCTCCGGAACGTAGTCGATGCTCAGCTGGACCCGCTCCTTGGGAATGCGGCCCGAGGACAACGTGCCGTCCTCGCGGTCCGCCACCTCGACCGCATAGGAGACCGGCTGGCCGGGCAGGAAGTACGTCTGGTTCCCCTCGATCTTCACCGAGACGACCGGCGGTTCGTTGCCGGAGACGACCGGCACGGAGGCGCTGTCGGACGCGCCGCTGGGATCGGTCACGGTGAGCCGCGCCACGTGTGCGCCGGGCTGGTCGAGCTTCACCACCGGTTCCGCCACCTCGAACACCTGGGGCGCACCGGTCGGGCCGAACACCTCCCAACGGTACTTCAAGGCGTCCCCGTCGTTGTCCTTCGTCCCCTTCGAGGAAAGCCGGATGTCGAACGGCGGCACACCGCCGGTCTTGTCGGCGGAGGCGACGACGATGGGCTTGCGGTTGCCGCCCTCGAACTCGATGCGCACCAGCTTGGCCTCGGGGCTCGCCTGGAACCAACGGCCACCATACTCCAGCACGTACAGGTCGCCGTCGGGGCCGAACTTGATGTCAAT
>CAMASJ010000275.1 GCA_945860685.1 Akkermansia muciniphila | reverse complement strand
GGTTTGCCAGAAACCTTCCCGGCCGAAGCCGGATGATTCCTCCACCGATCTGAAATGAATTCCCCCGAGACACCCACATCCGGCAATCCGCCACCCCGCCGCCGCTCGTTCCTGCGGTGGTTCCTCATTGTGGTGGTGGGCGGAATCGTGCTCTTCACCGTACTTTTGGTCGGCGGGATCGCCTTCGGCGTGGACTGGTTCCTGAAGAAGACCATCACCGAGCAACTTCAGCAGTCCGGCGTCGCCGAGGTGGAGATCGGCTCGCTCGATTTCGGCATCCTCCGGCCGCGCATCCACATCAAGGATGTGAAGCTCTTCTCCGAGCCGCGCCTCGGCGGAGTGCAGGTCCTCGACCTTCCGGAGCTGTTCATCGAGTACGACCGTTCCGCGCTGCAGAAGTCCGAGCTGCGTCTCAAGCAGGTCCGCATCGACCTCAAGGAACTTGCCCTGGTGGACGGCGTGGAGCAGAAGCCGGTCACCATGATGCAGATGGTGCAGCTGTTCCCGATGCAGATGTCGGAGTACACCAACCGACTCTCCTCACTGACCAACCAGGTGGACTTCGAGCGCGCCCAGCGTCTCGGCAAGCTCACGTTCAGGGGCGTCGAACAACTGGAACTCACCCTCGGCAAGGTCCGCTTCATCGACCTCAAGGATCCCAGCGCAGAACGCGTGGCGACCCTCTCGATACACCGTCGGAAGTGGTCCAACCTGAATTCCCTCCCGGAACTGGTTCCGATCGGGGTCGACCTCGCCGTGCGCGCCGCCGTCGGAGCCCAGCCGGTTTCAACCCAGAAGCCGGCCAAGGCGGCTTCGAAGTAGCAGAGCGTTGCCTGTTGTTGGTTGCTCATTGGCAGTTGATGGTCGGACCATGGATTCAACTGCGCCAAGTCAAGTTCTACCGAGCGGAAGAGGGGAGCCGTGTGCAGCGGACCAGGAATCGCGAATCCTCCGCCTCTTTACCTCGGCACGATCCGGCCGCCGAATCCGGTCTGACGTAGCGCCTCGAACAGCACTATGGCCGCGCAGTTGGACAGGTTCAGCGAGCGCGCCTCAGGATTGAGCATGGGTATCTCCACCCAGCCATCCCGATGCGCCTCGAGCAAGGCCGGGGGCAACCCGGCCGTCTCACGTCCGAAAACCAGGTAGTCCCCGGGAAGGTACCGGACATCGACGTGGTTTCTCGGAGCGCCCTGTTCCACCAGCCATAGACGCGCCCCTTCGGGAAGTCCCGCCCGGAAGGAGTCCCACGACGGCCAGAGCTTCCAGTCGACCTGCTTCCAGTAGTCCATCCCGGCCCGGGCCAGACGCCGGTCGTCGATCTCGAACCCCAGCGGCTCGATGAGGTGCAGGCGGCTCTGTGTCGCCGCACACAGCCGGGCGATGTTCCCGGTGTTGGGAGGGATCTCTGGTTCGAGGAGGACGATGTTCATCGTCGGATTTTCGACACGGATTTCATGGATTCCAGACCGCGAACGGACCGGACCTTCGATGTTCGTCCAGGTGGAACGATTCAGTGGGGGCGAAGCCCGATCTCACGCCAATACGCAAAGGCGCCGACCGGGCGCCGGATTTGGGACCGTACTAGCGATCCCCGTTCGGTGGACGGTTTCTCCATGGTAAACCAGCGAGTGGCTCCCCGTTCCCCGACGGCGTGACGACTTTGGCGTTGCGGTCCCTTCTGCATCGGTCCGGTTTAGAGATCATCGGTCGCAGCTTCCTGATCCGCCGGATGCGGCCGGCGCTGTTCTCCCGGCTTCCGGTAGAAGACCTTCCACAGCACCAAGCCAAGCGCCGGGGCGGTCATCCCGGCCAGACGTCGGTCGCGGCTTTCCAGCATCGGCAGGATCGCCTCCGCGGGGAAGCGACCATGTCCCACCTGCACCAGCGTGCCGACGATCCCCCGGCACATCTTGTAGAGGAAGCCGTCGGCCTCGATCACCACGGTGATGGCCGGTCCGGAGCGCCGGACGTCGCATCGGGTGAGGTTGCGGACGGTGTGCAGACGCGCGTAGCCCGGGGTGGCGCTGAAGGCGAGGAAGTCATGGCGTCCGACCAGGCTGGCCGCAGCGAGACGCATGGCCGCGATGTCGAGGGGACGGGGCAGGTGCCATTGGTACCGCAGCCCAAGGGGATCGGCGGCCGGGGCGTTCCAGACGGTATAGCGGTACTGCTTGCCCACGGCGTCGAAGCGCGCGTGGAAGTCGGGACTCCGCTTCCTCGCGTCCACGACCCGGATGTCCTCGGGCAGATGGGCGTTGGCGGCGAGCACGAGCTTCCTGCCGTCCATGCGCCACTCCGCGGCCGGGATGTCGAAGTGCACCGACATGCCGCGGGCGTGGACGCCGGTGTCGGTGCGCGAGGAGCTGAGGACCCGGGGCGCGCTGGGGAAGAGCCGCGCCAATGCCTCCTCCACGCGCTGTTGGACAGACACGCCCTCGGGCTGAACCTGCCATCCGAAATAGGCCGTGCCGTCGTAGGCCACGAGCATCTGGATCCGCACCGAACCCCGTGCGGCGCGGTCGGGCTTCTCTCGCGTGCGTGAGCTCTTCACGGCGTCGTCGACGGCCGGTCCACGTCGGACCTCACGGCGCGAGGCTGTCGAGGTAGCCCTGGAGGAGGACCGCGGCGGCGGCGGCGTCGATGCGTTCGCGTTGGCCGGAGGATTTCGTGCCGCCGCTGCGGAGCGCCTTCGACGCGGACACCGTGGTGAGCCGTTCGTCCCAAGTCCGGATCGGGACCAGGATCACGTCCTTCAACGCCGCGATGAAGGCCCGGACCTTGGCCGCTGCCTCGCCGTAGGTGCCGTCCATGTTCCGCGGCATGCCCACGATGATCAGGTCCGCCTGCTGTTCCTTGATGAGGAACTTCAGCCGGTCGAGGAACTCGGTGAACGGCTCGGCCGGAATGAACTCCAGCGGGCGGGCGATCATCTTGAGTTCGTCGCTGACGGCGACGCCGATCCGGACGGTGCCGTGGTCGAGGGCAAGGATGCGCATGGGCCGGGGTGGGTCAGAGCAGGGCCGCCGAGTCGTTGTCGATGAGCAGCACGGCCGCCGGATTCCGTCGCAGCGCGGAGGCCGGGCAGAGGGAGCTGACCGGGCCCTGGAGCAGGTTCTTCACCGGCACCGCCTTGCGCTTCTCCGGGGCGACGCAGACCACCTTCCTCGCGGTCATGAGGGCCGGGATGGTGAGGGTGATCGCGTAGGGTGGGACGGTTTCGAGCGAGCTGAAGTGCCCTTCCTTGACCTGCTGCATCTTGCAGGCGTCGTCGAGGCGCACGACCTTGACCCACTCGGAATCGTCGAGGCGGGCGACGTGGGGGTCGTTGAAGGCGAGGTGACCGTTCTCGCCGACGCCGAGGCAGCAGAGGTCGATGGCTTGGGATTCGAGCAACGCGCGGTAGCGGGCGCATTCGACGTGGGGCAGGTCGCAGTCGCCGCCGATGTAGTGGAACGCCTTCGGATGGACGAGCGACTCGACCTTCTCGCGCATGTAGTGCCGGAAGGACGCCGGGTGGTCGGCGCGGATGCCGAGGTACTCGTCCATGTGGAACAAGGTGACCTTGGACCATTCGACCCCGCCGAGGGCGACGAGGTTCTTGAGGAACTGGATCTGGGAATTGCCGGTGGCGAGAATGGCGGCCGCGGAACCTTGGCGGGCGATGGTCTCGGCGAGGTAGTCCCGGACATGCAGGGCCACGAACGCGGCGAGATCGGGCTGGGTGGCGAACTGGAGGACGTCGAGGGCGTCGGCCTTGAACGTGCGGACCGGGGACGGAGAGGAGCTCATCGGTGAGGGGATCATGCGGAACCGCCCAGCTCCCGACAAGCGGCAGAGCAGGTGTGGAGCGCGGAGGGGGAAGCGGGTGGGGGGAAGGGTGAACCGTTGATGGGTTGAAGGGTTGAAGGGTGAAGGGGCCTGAAATTGGGTATCCGGAATCCGGAATCGGGAATCGGCCGGGCCAACTAAGGGTTGCGACGTCGGGGGTTTCACGGAGACTGCGCCTCCGATTTCGATGAGCGCTGTCGCACTTCCCCAGATTCCGCCGGTCGCGTCGCCGACCGTGGCCTCCCCGCTGCCCGTGGAGGACTTCTCCCAGCCGGTGCCGCGCCCGACCACCAACCTGCTCGGCCTGGTCCGCGACGTCTTCTCCCACGGCGGGCCCGGCTACCTCCAGTTCGCCATCACCAACCTCTGCAACGCGGACTGCGGCTTCTGCGGCTTCGCCCGGAGCCAGTTCGATCCGAAGAAGCGCCGCTCGGTGACGCTCAAGGAGGCCATCGACGTCATCGACATCGCGAAGAAGAACCACATTGGCTACCTGCTCTTCGTGGGCGGCGAGCCGCTGGTGCACAAGGAACTGCGGGCGATGGTCCGGTACGCGGCCCGGCAGGGCATCCGGCCGATGATCTGCACCAACGGCGGCCTGTGGACCGAGGAGAACATGCGCGCCCTGGCCAGCGACGGCCTGAGCAGCGTGATCATGTCGATCGACGCCCATGACATCGCGGTGCACGAGAAGAACCGCGGCCTTCCGGACGTGTGCCGGAAGATCAAGCGGGCGAACGAGTTCTTCCCGACGCTCGGCGTCCAGACCACGGCGAGCATCACCGCGAGCCGCCTGATCGAGGACTACGACAAGCTGCCGGAGTTCCTGAAGTCCCTTGGCTTCGAGAGTTGCACGTTCAGCTATCCGCTGACCGACCTGAAGAGCAGCTACCTGAGCTTCAGCGAGGGCGGGCTGGTGAGCTTCACCCGGGACGAGCTCATCGGGGTCTTCGAAAAGATCAAGAAGATGAAGCACACCAGCGGTTACCCGGTGGTGAACCCGACGGAATCCCTCGACGAAATGCAGCGGCATCTGCGCGGCGAGACCGAGCGGTTCGGGTGCCTGGGTGGCTACAAGTACTTCTACCTCGACTGGCACCTCAACCTGTACCGCTGCCATTTCTGGGAGACCCCGATGTGCAACGTGTACGAGTGGGACGAGAGCAAGCTGGTCCGCGACGGCTGCACGCGGTGCATGATCGACTGCTACCGAGATCCGAGCGTGCTGCAGTTCGTGGCGGTGAACGCCATGGACACCTGGCAGGCGTTGAAGAAGGGACAGTTGGTGAAGGCGGCGAAGCATGTCTTCGACAAGAGGAACCTGATCTCGCTGAAGGCTGTGGCCGAGGACTTCAAGTGGGTGACGAAGGTGTAGGGAAGGCTTCGGGCTTCTGGATATCCGGCGCCTCACGCCTGACGCCCGGCCCGCCGAACACTTGAAACTGAAAACTGAAAACTTCCGCCCGTGACTTCCGCCGACCTGTTCGCCTCGGCCCCGAGTGAAATCTACCAGATCCGGACGCGCGCCCCTGGGCCCGCGGGTTCGCTGCCGTTGACCGAGTCGATGCTGCGGGAATGGGCGAGCGGGGACCTGTTCGGCATGACCCAGAATGCCGGCATGGGTTGGAACCCGTCGGAACTGGGACGGAAGCAGTTCCTCATCCTGAGCACCCAAGGCGGGATGCGGGCGGAAGACGGACGTCCGATCGCGTTGGGCTACCACACCGGCCACTGGGAGATCGGCCTGTTGGTGAAGGCGGCGGCGGAGACGATCCGCGATTCCAAGGCGTTGCCGTTTGCGGCCTATGTTTCCGATCCGTGCGACGGCCGCACGCAGGGCACGGTGGGGATGTTCGACAGCCTGCCGTACCGGAACGACGCGGCGATGGTGTTCCGTCGTCTGGTGCGGTCGTTGCCGCAGCGGGTCGGGGTCCTCGGCGTGGCGACCTGCGACAAGGGGCTTCCGGCCATGATGATGGCGTTGGCGGCGTTGAAGGACCT
>CAMASJ010000274.1 GCA_945860685.1 Akkermansia muciniphila | reverse complement strand
GCGGCGCGGAAAGTGACCGCGGGCCGGCGGGTCTTGTCAACCGCGGCGCCCCGGGATCGTGGGATTTTTCGCAGGGGCCGCCACCCGCAGACGCGCGCCCTCCATCCGGATCGTCACGGGCAGGTGACCGACGTTGTCGCCCTCGACGTGAACCGGCAACGGGGCCGGACTGCTCAGCCGGAGGGTGGTGACCTGCCTGTGGATCGCGTCGGACGAGTCGGCGAAGGTGTCGTTCCACAGCCTGGGGAAAACCCGCGCCAAGGTGAACCAACCCACCTTTGGGAAAACGACCAGGTCGAGCAGGCCGTCCTCGAGCGATGCGCGTGGGAAGACGGGAAACCGGCCTCCGAGGTAGCGTCCGTTCCCGATCGCGGCGAGCACCCCCTCCAACCGCTCGCCGTCCGCCTCAACCGAAACCCGGGGCCGGGGCAGGAACATCACCTCAATGCAGGACCACAGGTAGGCGACCGGCCCGAGGCGCTTCTTGAGTCCCCAGCGGACGCGGTCGATCGACATGGAATCGAGTCCCGCGCCGGCCATCTGGACGAAGTGGCGGCGGCGTCCGTCGTCCCATTCCATGCAGGCCAAGTCGATCTGCCGTTCCCCGGGTCGGATGGCCGTTTCCCAAGCCGCGTCCAGGACGTCGGGAATCCCGAGTTCCTTGGCGAACACGTTGACCGTCCCCAGGGGCAGGACCGCGAGGCGCGCGCGCTGGAAGCCGTCTGGGACGAGGGCGATGCCGTTCAGGACCTCATTGACCGTTCCGTCGCCACCCGCGGCCACCACCGTGGTGGCCCCTTCACGGACCGCCATCTCGGCCAACTCGGTGGCATGCCCTCCACGCTGGGTTGGGAGCAGCCTCGCGTCGGAGCCCCGGTGGGCCAAGGTGTCGACGAAACGACGCGCGTGGTCCCCTTGGGCGGTGGGATTGAAGACGATGGCGGTCATCCGGTCCGGGGACGTGGATGCTCCACATCCCGGATCCTACTGGCGCCCGCCGAGGACGAGCCGGTATTCCTGCGACCAGGTGGAGTTGACGGCGCGACCCGGCGTGCCGGGGAAGGCGAACTCGAACTTGTAGCGGTAGGGGATGTTGTTCCGGCCCGGAGGCAGTGGTACGAGCGCCTCGAATCGGTTCTCCGTGTTGGGCACCCGCTGCATCGGGTAGAGGGTGAGGTCGATCATGACCCACGCCTTGACGCTGGCCGGGTCCACCCCGCGGCGGCTGCTGTCGAAGGTGGTCTCGAAGAGGTAGCTGGAATCCGGTGCCGCAGGCAGGTCCCTCGGCGTGAGGTTGGTGTTCCGCGAACCGGTGCAACCGGTCCCGGCGAGGGCGATCAGGACTGCGGAAACGACGGCGGAAAGCGACTTCATGACCGGGCTAGTTCGCACGGACGGACGGGGCTTGGCAAGGTCGGCGGTGGCGGAAGCCCTTGTCAGGAGCGGGAGGGTGCGGATGTCGTGGTGGCCGGTGCGCTGCCCTGGGTGTCGGAGACTTCAGGAGCCTCGGGCCCGAGATGGGTGCGGACTCCGATGCCGATCCCGATCAGCGCCACGACGATCCCGATCCGCAGGAAGATCCGGGCCTCCACCAGCAAGGTCAACGTGCAGAGCACCACGGCCACCTGGAGCAGGATCTCGGCGTGGTCGAAGCCGTCGTTGCGCCGGGCGTTGATCTCGGCCGCCTTCCGCGCCAGCCCGGCCTGTTCCAGGATCACGCCGTTCTCCTGGCGGTATTCCTGGACCTTCGCCTCGAGTCCCTCCTGCAGCCGGATCAGGGCCGCCTTCCGCTCCGGCCCTGGCGCCGAGGCCAGCTCCACCGCGATCCGCTTCAGCTCGAGGTCGTTCATCGCCTCGCGCTGCCGCTTCGCCTGGTACCAGGAATAGCCGTTGGAGGCCTTGACCTCGGAGACGATCCGGTCGTTGGCCGCGTTGTTGCCCAAGGAGCCGAACACCGCCAGCACCACCGCGACGATCGCAATGATGATGCCGACCTGGCGTTCGTTCTTTCGGCCTTCGGGATGGGGGATCTCGATCTCGGACATGGTTTGTCGGCGCCGGAGATAGTCGAAGCGGTCGCCTTGGTAAACCCCCTCGTGGCTCCTTCGCAGGTCTTTGGAGATTGCCCAATCGACGCCCGGCCCCAGCATTCCGGGAAATGAGGCAACGGTCCCCACTGCTGGTCATCTTCCTGACGGTTTTCATCGACTTGGTCGGATTCGGGATCTGCCTGCCGCTGCTGCCCAAGTACGCGTCCCGCTACGGCGCCGTGGGTTGGGAGATCGGCGCGGCGATGGGCGTCTATTCGCTGATGCAGCTCCTGTTCGCCCCGCTCTGGGGCCAATGGAGCGACCGGGTCGGACGACGTCCGGTCCTGCTGATCAGCGTGGCCGGTTCCGCGGTGGCCTACGCGCTCTTCGGCGTCTCCGCCCAGTTCACCGGCGCCACCGGGTTCTGGATCCTCGTCGGTTCCCGCGTCTTCGCCGGCGCCTGCGGCGCGAACCTCGGCGTGGCTTCCGCCTACATCGCCGACGTCACGACGCCGGAGAAGCGTTCCAAGGGCATGGGCATGATCGGCATGGCGTTCGGCCTGGGCTTCATCCTCGGGCCGGTCATCGGTTCCTTCGCGTTCTCCCGTTTCGGACTTTCCGGCCCCGGTTGGGTGGCGTCTGCGATTTGTGCCTCCAACTTCCTGCTGGCCTGCTTCGTCCTCAAGGAGAGCCGCGTTCCAGGCTCCGCAACCGCCCCGAGGCGGCCGCGGTTCCAGCAGGTGCTCCACGTGCTCGCCCTTCCCGGGGTCGGATTCCTGGTCGGCATCTACTTCCTCGCCACGTTCGCCTTCACCTCCTTCGAGACGACGCTCCCGCTCCTGCTCGACCTCCGCCTGCACCTCGATGAACAGCATGTGGGCTACGTCTTCGCCTACTGCGGCCTCATGGGGGCGCTGGTGCAGGGCGGGGGCATCGGCCGCCTGGTGAAATCGTTCGGCGAACGGAGCCTCATCGGCGGCAGCCTCGTGGTGGTGGCGGTGAGCCTCGCCCTGATCCCGTTCGCGGGCACCCTCGCCTCGATGCTCGCGGTCCTCGCGTTGTTCGCGATCGGCTCCGGCGTCAACCGCGCACCGACCATGGGCCTGATCTCGCAGTGGAGTCCTGCGGAGGAGCAGGGGGCCACCCTCGGCGTCGCCCAAAGCGCCGGCACCCTCGCACGGGTCCTCGGACCGGTCTTCGCCACGTCCCTCTACAAGATTAGCGTGCCCGCCCCGTACCTCTTCTGTGCCGCCGTGGCGCTCGTCGCGGGAATCCTTGCGGCCCGCCGTCTCATGGGTTCGTCTTCCGCCAAGCCCGCATGATCCCATCGTCCTTCCGCCTGCTCCTCGCCCTCCCGGCCCTGTTGCTTTCCTCCCAAGCAGGGAATTGGCCCCAGTTCCGCGGTCCGTCCGGCGACGGCCTCGCCCCGGACGCCAACCCGCCCCTCGATTGGGCCGAATCCCGGAACGTCGCCTGGAAGACCCCGATCCACGACAAGGGCTGGTCCTCGCCGGTGGTCTGGGGCGACACGCTCTGGCTCACCACGGCCACCGAGGACGGCCGCCGCCTGTTCGTCCTCGCCGTCGACCGTGTGACCGGCAAGGTCGTCCACGACCTGGCGCTCTTCGAGGCCAACCAGTCCGAGGTCTGGAAGCGCTACAACAGCTACGCTTCGCCGACGCCCGTGGTCGAGGAAGGCCGCGTGTACGTCTCCTTCGGCGAGGCCGCGACCGCCTGCCTGGATTCCAAGTCCGGCAAGGTCCTTTGGGAACGCCGCGACCTGCATTGCAACCACTACCGCGGCGCGGGTTCTTCGCCCGTGGTCCACGGCGATCTCCTGTTCCTCAACTTCGACGGCGCGGACGCCCAGTTCGTGGTGGCCTTGGACAAGCGGACCGGCAAGACGGTCTGGAAGCGGGACCGTTCGCTCGACTACCGGGACCTCGGTCCCGACGGCAAGCCGGAGGCCGAGGGGGATTTCCGGAAGGCCTTCGCCACCGTGCAGGTCGGCACCTTCGACGGCGTGGAACATCTCGTCAGCCAAGGCGCCAAGGCCGTGTACGGCTACGAGCCGCTCACCGGCCGCGAACTCTGGCGCATCGAGGAACGCACCAGCCATTCCGGCGGCACCCGGCCGGTGATCGGACGGGGGATGGTCTTCCTGCCCACCGGTTGGTCCCAAGGCCAGACCCTGGCCATCCGCCCGGGCCGTTCCGGCGAGGTCCTCGACGTCAACGCCGGTTCCGCCACCCATTCCGGAGCCCTCACTTTGGCGTGGCGTTCCAAGCGCGGCACCCCGAAGAAGCCCTCGCTGACCCTTGTCGGCGACCTGCTGTTCGGGATCGAGGACGGCGGGGTGGCCACCTGTTGGGAGGCCGCCACGGGCGAGGTCGTCTGGTCCGAGCGCCTCGGGGGCAACTATTCCGCCTCGCCGGTCGTCGCGCAGGGTCGCCTCTATTGCGTCGGACAGGATGGCAACACCGTGGTCGTGGAGGCCTCCCGGACCTTCCGCAAGCTGACGGAGAACAAGCTGGAGGAAGGTTGCATGGCCTCGCCGGCGGTCGCGGGCGATTCGCTGTTCCTCCGGACCAAGTCCTTCCTCTATCGGCTCGAAGGTCCGGCACGTTGACGTCCGGGGGTTCCGTCCGTACGGTGATCCCGCCGAAATATGATCGCCGGAAAAATTGGAGCCAGCAGCAGTCAACAACCCACGTTCCGCGTCGGGGATGAGCGCCTCATCAAGCTCACCTCCAGCGCCGGCAGCAAGGTCTCCGGTCTTCTCAACAAGCAGGGCCGACCCCAGGGCGTGCTCCGTGTCGCCGTCGTTGGCGGCGGATGCTCCGGCCTCCAGTACAAGATGGACCTGCAGGATTCGCCGCAGAACCGCGACATCCTCGTCGAGAGCGCCGGCGTGCGCGTGGTGGTTGATCCCAAGAGCGCCCTCTACGTCACCGGCAGCGAGCTGGACTACAGCGACGCCCTGCAGGAAGGCGGCTTCAAGGTGAAGAACCCCAACGCCGCGACCAGCTGTTCCTGCGGCGAGAGCTTCAGCGCCTGATTCTCCACGACGTCGCTCCGCTCCGTACGACTTTGGAGCGAATTTCCCCCATCGACGCGGCCATTTCTTCCGAAGAACCTCCGATCCCATGACGCCGGCCGAACCGATCGTCCAGATCCGCGAGCTCTCCAAGATCTACCAGCAGGGTGACATCTCCGTCACCGCGCTGAACAAGGTGTCCCTCGACATCGCCGCCGGGGAGTTCGTGGTGCTCATGGGCCCCTCCGGTTCCGGCAAGTCGACGTTGCTGCACATCCTCGCCGGCATCGACACCGCCACCTCCGGCACGGTCGAGGTCCAGGGCGTCAATGTCGCCGGCCTGGACGAGTCGCAGTTGGCGGAATGGCGGAACCAGAACGTCGGGTTCGTCTTCCAGAGCTTCAACCTGATCCCGGTCCTCACCGCGTACGAGAACGTCGAGCTGCCCCTGCTGCTGACCGACCTCGACCGGTCGGAGCGCCGGCGGCAGGTGGAGACGGCCCTCGGCCTGGTCGGACTCGCGGAGAGGTCGCACCATCGGCCGGACCAGATGTCGGGCGGCCAGCAGCAGCGCGTGGCCATCGCCCGGGCCATCGCCACCGACCCGGCCCTGATCATCGCCGACGAGCCGACCGGCAACCTCGATTCCAAGTCCGCGTCCGACGTCCTCACCATCCTGCAGTCGCTGGCCCGCACCGCCGGCAAGACCGTGGTCATGGTGACCCACGATCCCAAGGCGGCCGCCTACGGCACGCGCAGCCTCCACCTGGAGAAGGGGGAGATCGTGGCATGATCCGCGGCCTGAGCATTCCCGGGTTCGTGTTGAAGAACGCCTTCCGCAACGGCCGGCGGGCGCTCCTCACC
>CAMASJ010000273.1 GCA_945860685.1 Akkermansia muciniphila | reverse complement strand
TGGCGCTCATCACGGCCGCCGGCGCAGAAACCCGCTTCCTTCCGGCCTACTCTCCCGATCTCAACCCCATCGAGATGATGTGGAGCAAGGTGAAGGCGTTCCTACGAGCCGCCGAAGCCCGTTCACACGACGCCCTCCTCCAGGCCATTGCCCAAGCCCTCGCAGCGATCACCCCCGACGACGCCAAGAACTGGTTTGCCCACTGCGGCTACAGGTTACTTTAAAACGCTCTAAGGCACATGGCCGCGAACCGGGAGCTGGAGGCGAAACGGCGACCATCCGCAGTGGTTCCGCTGCGCCTCTGGAAAGACTGCTGTTTGCTAACGGTTCCTTCGCGGCCTTGCGGCCCTGGCGGGAGTCCCCTCTCCGTTCGGGCTCAGAACCGCCAGGTGACCTGGCTCGCGATGAAGTGTGTGTCCTGCCAACCCGCACGCAGCCGCATCGGCCGCCAAGTGTAGTACACCTTCAGCGAGGCGTTTTCCCCCAGGCGGAACCCGAGTCCCAGCGGGACCAACCGGTTCTCGGCGAGATGGAGGCCATCATATTCCAGGATCGCCTCTTCCTGGAAGAACACCGAGGTCCACGGCCCCATTCCCTGCAGCGAGTATTCCACGTGCAGACGGTGCCGCGTCCTCGGATCCACACCGGTCTCGCCCTCCAGCCACCGGACTTCCACGCGGTTCCGCAGGACCACGGTGAGACGCGGCGAAGGCTTCCAATGGGGATTCAGCTCGAACTCGGCCCGGTGAATGTCGAGGTGGTTCCCGGACCCGTTCCGGATCGACACCCAGGAGTAGTGGGCCTCCGCGTTGAGGCCGTCGCCGAGTGAGTACCGGATCCGCGGGCTCAGCACATGGCCCGTCATGCGCCCGGACTCGAGGCCGGTGCGGGTGTCGGCGTAGAGCCAGGGCGTCCAGCGTCCCAGACGCGGTCCTTCGACGATCTGTTGGTTCCAATAGTCCCACTCGTCGGCCATCAACGGACTCCACGCCGCCCAGAGGGGCAGGAGCAGGAGCCGGGGAATCCGCCACCGCGAAGGGATCGGAACTGTCACCACACCATACGATGGCACCCGCAGGGTCCCGTCGAGGTCCAGGATTGTCGGGAACCGGTCCTGCGTTGGCCGGCCATCGGAAGGCTCCGGATCGGGAACCTGAGAGAGAAGAGAGGTCCGCCTCTTGGCAGCCGCCGACTTTCGGGAAATCGGGAAATCGGGAATCAGGTGTCAGGAATCACGAATTCCTGGACGGCTCAGAGCAGGCGAGGCTGCCGCGCAACCACGGCCAGTTCGCTGCTGAGGGAACCGCCGCGGCTCCGACGACGTTCGATGATGTGCTTGTCGGTGGCCGGATCGTAAGTGACCGGATAGTTGCCGTCGTAGCAGGCGAGGCAGAACGAATCCTTGGCCTGTCCCGTGGCGGCCACCATGCCATCGAGGCTGAGGTAGCCCAGCGAGTCGGCGTTCAGGAACCGCCGGATCTCGTCGAGGGTGTTCGTCGCCGCCATCAGCTTGCTGCGCTCGGGGAAGTCGATCCCGTACACACAAGGGTTCATGTGGGGCGGGCAGCTGACGAGTACGTGCACCTCCTTGGCTCCGGCTTCCTTGAGCGAGATCACCCGGGCCTTGCTGGTCGTGCCGCGGACGATCGAGTCGTCGACGATGACCACCCGCTTCCCGCGGACCAGTTCCGCGATCAGGTTCAGCTTCACCCGCACGTTGAAGTCGCGGATGAACTGGGACGGCTGGAGGAAGCTGCGTCCGACGTAGTGGTTCCGGACGAAGGCCATCTCGAACGGGATCCCGCTCTCGAGGGAATAGCCGAGCGCCGCGCAGTTGCCCGAGTCGGGCACCGGCACGACGACGTCCGCCTCGATGCGGTGTTCGCGGGCGAGCTGGCGTCCCATGTCGACGCGCACCTTGTAGACGTTCCGCTGCGCGATGTTGGAGTCCGGCCGGGCGAAGTAGACGTACTCGAAGATGCAGAACGCCCGGCGCTGCTGCTCCGGGAAGGCCTGCACGCTGCGGACGCCGGTCCCGTCGATGATGACGATCTCGCCCGGCTCGATGTCGCGGACGTACTTCGCCTGGATCAGGTCGAACGCGCAGGTCTCCGAGGAGAGGACGAACGCGCCGTTGTCCATGCGTCCCAGGGCCAGCGGACGGAAGCCGTGGGGATCGCGCGCGCCGATGAGCGCATCCTCGGTGAGGATCACCAGAGAGTACGCGCCCTGGATCCGCCGCATCGCCTCGACGAGCGAGCTCTCGTGACCCTGCCGCGAAGGCTGTGCCAGCAGGTGCAGGATGATCTCGCTGTCGACGGTGGTCTGGAAGATCGAGCCCTGGGCTTCCAGTTCCTCGCGCAACGCCGCGGCGTTGGTGAGGTTGCCGTTGTGGCCGATGGCGATGCGCCCCTTCGCGCAGTCCACCGTCAGCGGTTGGGCGTTGATGATGTTCGACGAGCCCGTGGTCGAATAGCGCGTGTGGCCGATCGAGATGTGGCCCACGAGGTCGTGCAGCACGTTCCCGCTGAACACCTGCGGCACCAGGCCCATTCCACGGTGGATATGGAAGGACTTGCCGTCCGTCGTGACGATCCCGGCGCTCTCCTGTCCCCGATGCTGCAGGGCGTAAAGGCCGTAGTAGGTGAGCTCCGCGGCATTGGGATGCCCGTAGATGCCGAAAACGCCGCAGTAATGCTTCGGGTGATGTTGCACGAGACGCGCGGAGAGTCGGGAAGCCAGCCCCCAAGGCCAAGGGGTTTTTGGCCTCCGCCAGCCCGGCGCCGCGCCTCTCCCCTCGCGACGGATTCTCACGGATGAGGGGGGGTGGGCGCTGGCAGCCCACCTGCTGAAGAACGGTTCAGGTTGGGTGGCTGAAGACACCAAACGACAGTGCCCATGAAGAACGAAACCACGTCCCGTCGGATCCTCACCTCCACCGTGTTGGCCGCCATTGCGCTGCCGGCGAGCCTCTCGGCCCAGTTCCTGATCCTGCAGCCCGGAAGCTCGGGCGACATCGATTTCGGGACGCGCAACCTCGGGGTCGGCGGTGCCATCACACAGTTTAGCGATGCCGGGGTCCAGAACGCGACCTTCGGCCGTCTGCTCGAGCCGGGGAACAACTTCGGATCGCTCGACGCCTGGGTCGGCGGCATCCCGCTGGTGAACGTGAACGGCGGGCTCAATCCCGGCCTCCAGCGCAATGTCCCCCGCGGTCCCGACGCCGGGGGGAATCCCAACAACTTCGGTCCCGGACGCGTGTCCATCGCCGCCAACAACAACGGCATCGGATTCAACTTCGGTCTCAGCGATCCCAAGCCGGCCGGCCACGTCAACGGCCTCGACGGCTCGGTGATCGAGATCCTCGCCGAGGGCTCCTGGCTCGCCACCGCCAACCTCAACGGCGGCACCGTCGGCATGGGACTCGGCCTCAACGTGAACCTCCGTCAGGCCGGCAACTACGTCGCCGCCAGCCTCACCGGCCAGTACCGCGTGAACAACGGGGCCTGGTTCACCTTCAACCCCGTCGTCTTCGCCGCCGACGGCCTCAATGGCAACGCCGACTTCATCTCGGGCGACCTGACCTCTCCGAATTCCCTGTGGCTCGGGGACGGCAATCCGGCGAACGACGTGACCATCGCCTACTCGACCTGGGGCGCGAGCCGCGCCGTGGTGGGGCAGGGCGGGGCGCCGAACATCGCCCCCGGGAACAACGTGGACTTCCGCATGTACTTCACCGCGATGGCGGATCCCGAGGCGGACATGGATCTCTTCGAGGTTCCAGCTACGGAGCTGCCGGGAACCGATTTCGGCGGCGGATACTCGCCCGTCCCCGAACCGGAAACCTACGCCGCCATGGGCGCCGCCGGCCTCCTTGGATTCGGCTTCTGGCGCCGCGCCCGCCGCAACCGGTCCTGATCGTCCACGCCCGCCCGCCGGGCTTCAGCCGGGGGACGGTCCGCTTCGGGCCATCCCCCGTTTCCAATCCAGCCAAGCGCTTCCTTGGCACCCCTACTTCGCCGCGACCTCGCCGCTCTCCAGCTTCAGGTCGGACCAGTAGCCGAATTCCCACTGCCAGTCGGTCGCCGCGTTCTCCAGCCGGATCGCGATCCGACGACCCGCATACGCCGACAGGTCCACGCGGATGTCCCGCCAACGCGGTCCGTCGTGTCCGACCTTCTCGCGTCGGAGTACCTCTCCTTCCACGACCACGCGCAGTTCCCAGTCGCCCTTCTCGTGGGCCGCCACGCCGAAGCTGAGCACCGACTTCACGTCCCGCGGCAGGTTGACCGCACGGACGATGGCCGCCGGGGTCTTCGAATCCACCGGATGCGTCATCAGGACGTTCCGGCGTCCCTCGAACTCGGGGAACTTCGCGGGCGCCTCCTCGAAGTCCGGGCAGTCCACCTGCCATGAAGGCGTCCAAAGGGCGATCGACTCGCCGTCGCGGCGGATGCGCGGGACCTCCACCGCGGCCGACTCGTTGGCGGCTCCGGTCAGCTCCTTCCGGCGCTCCGGCGTCAACGGCTTGCCGTCCTGCGGCGGCGCTAGGATGTACCAGATCATGTTCCTGAAGTCGGCGTCCGGCATCTGCTCCAGGCCCTCGGGCATGGCCGAGTTCTCGGTCACGCGCACGGCCTTCACCTGGGTCTTGTCCAGCACCACCTCGCTGGGACCGGCCATGAGCAGCTTCACGCGGTTGGCGGTGTTCTCGACCAGGCGGCCGCTGAAGGTCTGCTCGTCCCCGGTCTCGACCTCCACGTTCTCGTAGCCGGCACCGATGATCTCGTTCGGGTTGATGACGTTGTGCAACAGGGCGTCGAGCGAGCTGCGGCCGACGCCGGTGAGGTCGGGTCCGATCTCGGCGCCTTCCCCGTGCAGCTTGTGGCAGACGAGACAGGTCTTCTTCGCGACCTCGTGCCCGGCCGCGAGGTCCACCGGACCTTCGGCGACGACCTTCCTCTTCGCGGCGATCAGCTGGAGCTTGTCGGCCGTGGAGGCGCGGTAGCGTCCGAAGACCTGGACCGCGCGGTCGCGTTCGTTGGAGCCCTTGGCGGTGACCAGCGCGCGGACAGCCGCGGGCGGGATGTCGCCGCGTTGCACCTCGCCGCGGGCGATGGCGTTGAACAGCGCCCAGTTCCACTGCCAACGGGTGGTCAGCATCTGGGCCGCGGCGGCGCGCACGGACGGCGTCATGCCGCCCCAGTGGGACAGCAGCTGCTTGCCGGACTCGTCGCCGCCGACCTCGGCAAGCGCACGGACCGCGGCGATGCGGAGCGTGTCCGATTCCTTCGAGCCGGCGATGGCGACCAACGTGTTCAGGGTGTCTTCGCCCTTGAGCCGGCGGAGACCGTCGATCGCCTGGAGACGTTCCGACTCGGGAGCGGCCTTGTCCGCGGCCTTGTCCACGGTGGCCTTGAACGAGGCGGCGTCGCCCCAAAGCGCGCCGAGTTGGCGGGCCTTCGCGGCGATCGCCTTGTCCTCGCCGGCCAGCATCTTCGCCAGCAGGGGAGCGGTCGGCCGGTCCGGCGACAGCGCCTTGCCCCGCTGCCCGTCGATCAGGCCGTCCATGATGTAGGGCAGCAGCGGCGAGGCGGGATCCAGGGCCTCCATCAGCTCGATGGTCCGGTTGATCATCCACTCTTTCCGCGCATCGCAGAAGCGCCGCACGGTCTTGTAGGCCAGCGTGCCGGAGAGCGGCAGGTGCTTCTCGCCGTGCTCACGGAACCATTCCGCGGTGACGTTCGGATCGTAGAGCACGGTGGGCTCGATGGCGGTCCACAGCAGGAAGGGAACGTCCCGGTCGGCGGCGGAGCGCGGGTTGGCGAGCAGCTTCTCGGCGATCTGCGCCACCATCGGCGCCAACACCGCGACGTCCTGCGTCGGCGGCGTGTTGATCGTCAGGGAACCGCCGGAGAACTGCCTCAACGCGGTGGCCACGGCGGCGAGCACCGTCGGGTCCTCGTCGGCCGCGAGGGTCTCCAGCCGCTTCTGGG
>CAMASJ010000272.1 GCA_945860685.1 Akkermansia muciniphila | reverse complement strand
AAGGCGCCTTCACGCTCATCGAGCTGCTGGTGGTGATCGCGATCATCGCGATCCTTGCCGGCATGCTGCTCCCGGCGTTGGGCAAGGCGAAGGGCCGCGCCCAACGGATCGCCTGCATGAACAACCTCCGTCAGGTGGGCCTCTCCCTGCGGCTGTGGGCGGACAACAACGAGGGCAAGTACCCGTGGAAGGTCGACCAGGCCAACGGCGGCGGGCGGCCCAACGGATCGGACAACGCCCGGGTGAACTTCCAGCTCACCCTCGTCTCCAACGAGCTCGCCTCCACCAAGATCCTCCTTTGCCCGAGCGATGTCCGGAAGACGCCAGCCACGAACTTCGTGTCGCTCCGGATGACCAACATCAGCTACGCTCTGTGCGTCGAGGCGGACGATTCGCGGGCCCGTGTCCCGCTCGCCACGGAACGCTCCCTCAGCGGCTTCGATGTCACCGGGCTCTCGGACAACATCAACTGCTTCATCCTGTCCTCGCCCGACACCGCCGCGAGGACGGCGCGGTGGCGCAACGGGGTCTGCCACGGGGCGAACGTTGGCCTGATGCTCCTGGGCGACGGCTCCGCCTCGCAGTTGAACGACAGTCGGCTGGTGCAGACGCTGACGGGCCTGGATCCGGTCGCGGAAACCGATGGCGGGAACCTCCAGTTCTTCTTCCCCTAGGCCGGATGCGGGCGGCGTCGGTCCTCGCCACTCAACGTTCACCGGTGGGGTCGACGGGCTCCGGGACGGGGAGGTGTGGTCGGCCGATCAAACGCAGCCCTTTGAGAATCCAGCCTTTACGGGGACTTCCCGCCATTGCGATTCTCACCATGAACCTGCCCGCCGCTTCCGCGACCGTTTGGGGCCGCTTCGCCACGAACCCCTCATCGCGCCTGCCGAAATGGACTTGGGTTGGATTGTGACTTGGACGAATCCCTTAGGAACGCACCCCCGATGAAGACCGCCACCAACATGCTGGTCCGCCTCTTCGGCATTGTCGCCATCGCCTGTTTCAGCGGCTGCACTCCGGCCGAGGATTCCGTTCGTTCCGGACAGGCGGGCAAACCCTGTGTGATCCAGTTCCGACGGGACGCGCTGGGTGCCGCCTCCAGCCTTCCGATCTCGCCGCTGGTCCAAGGCATCAACGGCGCGTCCACCTCGGTCTCGGGCACCTACCAGGGCGAAAGCGGCGACTGGATCAGCGTCCGTGTGGACACCGGAACGGTTTGGATCCCGAGGAGCTCGATACTCCTGATCGAGTTCAGGTGAACGAGCACGCCTTCCCGAACGGGCGCAACGCCGCACGGATCGGCGGGTGACAAACAATGCCGGACTTCCAGTAGACGTGCGTCTCCCGAGGGCATCCCGGAAACCATACCGGCTCCAAGCGGGGAAAACCGTTGCCACCCGACCGCCGAGCCCCGACTCTGATTCTCGGAAACGGGACGTAGCTCAGCCTGGTAGAGCACTTGGTTTGGGACCAAGACGTCGCAGGTTCAAATCCTGTCGTCCCGACCAATTTCCCTCAGTGGATCGGAAGTCCCGGTCCGATGGCCTGTCGTCCGGACAGGCGCCGTTCCGTCCGCCGACTCCTTGGACCGCCGGGGATTCACGCTGATCGAACTGCTCGTGGTGATCGCCATCATCGCGATCCTCGCCGGCATGCTCCTGCCCGCCCTCGGGAAGGCCAAGTCCAAGGCCGCCTCGATCAAGTGCACAGCAACACCAAGCAGCTCCAGCTCTCGACGTTCCTCTACATGTTGGACAACGGGAAGTCGCTGGCCTACTCGGTGCCCGGCGCCGGCGGCAACGACCTGTGGATGAGCCTGCTCGCCACCAACTACGCCGCGGTCAACGGCGCCCGCATCTGTCCCACCGCCCCCGAGCTGACCACCGCACGCCGTGCCTCCCTCGGCGTCGCCACCGAAGGCTCCGGCACCGTCAACGCCGCCTGGATCTGGAACTTCGGCACCATCCGCTTCCAGGGCAGCTACGCCCTCAACGGCTGGTTCTACGAATGGAACCAGTCCCATCTCACCGGCCAGCTGCCCCAGGGGAACTTCTTCCGCAAGGACACCGACACCATCACGCCGTCGGAGACCCCGGTGATCGGCGACTCGGTCTGGGTCGACGCCTGGCCGGTCGTGGCCGACCGTCCGTCTTCCAGCCTCTGGGGCGGCGACTATTCCTCGAGCTCGATGGGCCGGTTCACGATCTCCCGCCACGGCAGCGCCTCGCTGCCGACCCGCGGAAGCCGCTTCGCGGTGGCCGACAAGATGCCCGGGGCCATCAACATCGCCATGGCCGACGGCCATGCGGAGGCGGTCCAGTTGGAACGGCTCTGGAACCTCACCTGGCACAGGACCTGGGAGATCCCCGCACGCCGTCCGGGACGTACCGGCAACTGAGCCGAAGGCGACGGGCGGATTTGTGATTCCCGATTCCCGATTCGTCATTCCCGATCTCCGGCAGGTAGCCGCGGCCGCCAGGCTGCGGACGATCGCAGCCCATCGGATTCTTCCGATCCGCCAAGGGCGGAATCGCACCAACACGTGAAGCCGCCGAGGATCGGGGAGGAATCCACAGCTTGGCAGCCGCGACTACGGGTCGACCAAACGACACCGCCCGGGAAGGCGGATGGCCATCCCTGGCGGTTTGCTGGCAGGACGACGTCCGTCCCACAGGGGTTCAGATCCCCCGGAAGTTCGGCAGGTACATCTTCTCGCCGCCCTTGAGCGCGCTCTCGTGGGCCAGGATGCCGACCATGGTCCAGTTCACCGACTGGTAGAGGTCGGGAAAGCTCGGCCGGTCCTCGATCACGCTCATCACGAACTCGTGGGCGAGGTGAGGATGGCTGCCGCCGTGACCGCTGCCCTGGAGGAAGCTCAGGTGGACGTTCTCGCTCATGTCGTAGACGCCCTTGGTGGTGAAGTCGCGGATCCCCTCGGGGAGCAGGTGCCCGTAGTCTGGGATCTTCACCTTCTCAACCGTCTCGCCACCGAGGTGGAGGACCGGGTCGTCATGCTCGGTCAGCTGCCACTCGAACGAGGTCTGCGATCCATAGCAGTCGAAGCTCTCCTGGTACTGGCGGGCGGCGTCGAAGAGGTAGCGGGTCACCTCGCCGGCGACGTCCTGGTTGCGGACCTTGAAGTGCGCGGTCTCGAAGGAGAACGGCGAACCGTACCTGGCGATGCGGGCCTCGGAGATGCGGCCGGAACCGAGGCACGAGACGAACTCGGCCTCGCCGTTGACGATGCCGAGGCACGGGCTGACGCAGTGGGTCGCGTAGTGCATCGGGGGAAGTCCCTCCCAGTAGCCCGGCCAGCCGGCCATGTTCTGGAGATGGCTTCCGCGGACGAACTGGATGCGGCCGAGCTTGCCGGTGTCGCGCAGCTCGCGGACGTAGAGGTACTCGCGGCTCCACACCACCGTCTCCATCATCATGTACTTCTTCCCGCTCTCGCGGGCCGCCTTCACGATCTCGCGCGCCTCCTCCACCGTGGTGCAGGCGGGAACCGTGCAGGCCACATGCTTGCCAGCCCGCAACGCCGCGATCGCCTGCGGCGCATGCAGGTGGATCGGCGAGTTGATGTGCACCGCGTCCACCGCCGGATCCCGGAGGAGGTCCTCGAACGAGGTGTAGCGCTTCTCCACCCCGAAGGCGTTGCCCACGGCGTCCAGCTTGTCCTTCGACCGCTGGCAGATCGCGTACATGTTCGCGTTCGGATGGCGTTGGTAGATCGGGATGAACTCGGACCCAAACCCGAGTCCAACGATGGCGATGTTGAGTTTGCGGCTCATGTGATGACGTCGATGCCGGTACCTTCGAGCACAAGGCGCTCGGACGTCCCGGGTATTCCAAAAGTGAACGGCGCCCCCTTTTTGACCGTCAACGGCAATCTCCCCGGCATGGGCGAGGATTTGCGTCCTTCTTGTGAGCAATTGCGAACCGACTCGGGTGCTGGAAGGGTCCCGCGTCGCTCGGGCTCCGCGGGACCCACGCCTCCGAGGCAAGCTCCGGGGGGAGTTCCGAGGTTCAAGTGTTCCGTTCTCAATTGGGTGGAAGAGCCGAATGGGGCGGCGATCGTCCGCGGTTGGGCTGCCCTGCCTACGGACGACAGGCTTCTCCGTGCCCTCCGTGTCTCGGTGGCCAATCCGCTTCCGCCAAAGCCCTTCCTCCAGACCGTACTTGTGGACTGCCCGCCGTCGGCGAGCCTATGCCCGTTCATGAATCCTGCCCGGCTGCTCGCATCGACGTTCCTGTTCGCCTCGCTCCTCGCCTCGGCCCGGCCCGGTCCCGCCGAACCGGTGGCCGACGTCACCCTGCCCTCGGTCCAAGGCGGCAAGGCGTTCCGCCTCTCGGAAAACCGCGGACGCTTCGTGGCCCTCCATTTCCTGCTCAAGACCGAGTGCCCGTTCTGCACCAAGCACACCCACACCTACCTCAAGCGGATAGCCGAGGTGCCGGACGTGGTGCATGCCTTCATCAAGCCGGACACCGAGGAGGAGATCCGCGGTTGGGCGAAGGACATGCCCAAGGAGTCCCCGATCTATCGCGACGCGGACGCCGCCTTCGCCAAACGCATGTGCATCTCGCACGGCTACCGTTTCCACGGACAGACCGTCCACTACCCGGCGTTGGTCCTCCTCGACCCGGAAGGCCGCGAAGTCTTCCGGCACGTCGGCCAGGACAACGTCGACCGGTACAAGTTCGACGACTTCGCCAAGAAGATCGCGGAACTGAAGGCGAAGACGGGGAAGTGAGGGGGGGACACGGATTCCACAGACGGTCCTGAAAACGAAGCGACCCGGCGCGCCGAGGCGGGCCGGGTCTCGCGGGGAGGTGGAAGGCTACTTGGCCGGAGCCGGAGCTTCGGTGGCCGCCGGGGCGTTGGTGGCACCGGACACAGGCTTGGCGGCCTCCGCCGCGGGTGCCTTCGCGACTCCGAAACGCCCGCCCGTCCACTCGTGCACGAAGCCGCCGTTCCACAGGAACTTGTAGGCAACGTAGGCCACGAGCAGCAGCACGACGTACTTGGGCCACGGGTTCTTCTTCTCCGCGAACGGATCGACGAGGTCGCGCGAGGAACCCGGCGGCAGCTTGGCGATGTCGGTCAGGCTCGTCCCGAACGGCACGTTGATCTTGGCCTTCGCGTTCACCGCCCAGCCGTTCGCGTCGAGGATCGGGCCGAGGTTGCGCTTTCGGAGCTTGATGTAGGCGAGGATCATCGACGGACCCGAGATCAGTGTCATCAACGCCAGCACCGCACCGATGACCGCGAACGGCCCCAGGCCGACGACCTGCATGGCGCCGCTGGCGATCGCGGTGAAGAACGTGCCCACCGCGCCGAACGCGACGCCCAAGGCCGCCACCGTTCCCACGTCCACCTTCTTCTCCTCGGCCTTGACCTTGTCCGCGTTCGCCGCGGTCGAGGCCGCCGTCGCGAGCTTGTTCGTCGCCTCGGCATCCGCCGCCGCGGCGCGCTTGGCCACCTGCTCCTCGATCATCCGCACGAACTTCTTGTACGGCAGCCAGAACGCCTGCCGCAGGCTGATCGGGTTCGCCACGATCTTGGTGATGGTCGCGTCGAAGTCCTGACCCTTGCGGTCGTAGAAGACGCCGTTGCGTCCCACCATCAGGTTCTCGTCGTCGCCCTGGGAGAAGATCGCGACGATGCCCTTCTTCTCGCCGGTGCCCTTCCGCACGCAGTCCACATACGCCAGGTACGCACCGGCCAGACCGGCCATCGCGGCGTGCTTGCCGGCGTCCTCCACCGGGATGCACAGCTGGCACGAACGCTGGTCGAGGTAGAGCGTGCCGCACTGGAAGATCGCCGGGGAACCGCCGTCGTAGAGGTCCTTGAAGCTGACGAAGTTGGTCGCCAACAGGAGCAGGTCGCGTTGGAACCGCGTGAGCTTCTCGACGTTGGCGATGCCGGTCGCCTCGGGCTCGAGGGTCTTGTCCTGCGCGATCAGTTCGCCGATGGCCTTCTGAGAGCCGCCGGCGAGG
>CAMASJ010000271.1 GCA_945860685.1 Akkermansia muciniphila | reverse complement strand
TTCGTGGGCGCGCCGGACCAGTCCGAGCAGGGCCTCCTCGGTCACCACCTGGATCGACCGCGCGAGGTCCATGTGGCGCTGGTCGAGCGATCCTTCCGGAGGCCGCGGCGGCCCGCCGAAGAGGCGATGGAAGCGATCGTTGGTGAGGTAGTCGTCGGCGAGCAGGTCGAAGCACGAGAGGCCCAGGCGGAACGACCCGTCGGGCCGGAGTTCGACGACCTCGTCCCGGATCCGGTCGGCGAAGACCGGTTCGCCATACGGGGCAAGACCCATGAGCTTGTACTCGCCGGAGTTGACGCGGAATCCGCAGTAGGCGGTGAAGGCCGAATAGAGCAGCCCGAGCGAATGCGGGAAGCGCAGCTCCTCGAGCGGCTCGATCCGGGCGCCGTCGCCGCGTGCGATGACCGTGGTGGCCCATTCGCCCACGCCATCCACGGTGAGGATCGCCGCCCGTTCGAACGGCGAGGGCAGGAACGCGCTCGCGGCGTGCGCCTCATGATGGGAGGTGAAGAGGTGCGCGACCTCCGGCCTGAGTCCGGGGAGTCCCGCGGCGAGGGCCTTGTGCAGGTCGAGCTTCTCGCCGAGCCAGGAGGGCAGGGTGCGGGCGAAGGCCTTCATCCCGTGCGGCGCGAGGGCGAGGAAGGTCTCGAGCGTGCGGCTGAACTTCAGGATCGGCTTCTCGTGGAACGCCACCGCGTCGATGTCCCCAACTCCGATCCCGGCCTGGGCGAGGCAGGCGGCGATGGCGCGTCGCGGGAAGCGCGCGTCGTTCTTCCGGCGTGAGAAGCGTTCCTCCTGGGCCGCGGCCACGATCCGGCCGTCCACCACGAGGGCCGCGGCGGAGTCGTGGTAGAAGGCCGAGATGCCCAGGATGCGGCGCATTTCGGCTCCTCAGAGGAAGGGATACAGGAACGGAGCCATCGCCGAGCTGGAGGAGAAGAGGATCGCGATCCCCAGCAGCAGGAGGATCACCACCAGCGGCACGAGCCACCATTTCTTCTCCTGGCGGAGGAAGCGCAGGAATTCCCGGAGCAGTCGGATCATGGATTGGCTCCCTTGGTCTGCAGCATCTGGCGGGCTCGGTCGAGGAAGGTTCCCGCGGTGGGATGGTTGGGCTGTTGCCGCAGGGCGGCCTCGAACTCGACGATGGCGTCGGCGTAGCGCCGCTGCTGGGCCAGGGCCACTCCGAGATCGACCCGGGCGGAAAGGAACTTCGGATCCAGTTCCAACGCCTTGCGGAACGCGGCCTCGGATTCCACGAGCAGCCCGCCGCGTCCCATCTCCGTGGCCAGCCGGTGGTACAGGGCGGCGTTGCGCGGTTCCCGCTTCACGGCCTCGGCCAGGGTCTCGGCGGCCTTCGCGAATTCCTTGCGTCCCGACTGCATCTCCGCGAGGCGCACCAGCGGCAGGCTCGACTCCCGGTTCTCCGCGGCCGCCCTGCGCAGGTCGTCGGCCGCCTCGTCGGCGCGCCCCAACGCGTTCAGGGTGATGGCCCGGTTCACCCGGGCGTCCGCGTTGGACGGATCGTGCGAAAGGGTCTGGTCCATGGCCGCCAAGGCTTCCGAAAGGCGGCCGGACTGCCCCAGGGTGATGCCCAGCCCGATCCCGGCGTCCGTGAAGTCGGCCCGGATCGCCAAGGCCCGACGGTAGGCGGGGATCGCACCGGCGAAGTCGCCCCCCTTGGCCTTCGCCTCACCGAGCTGGTACCAGGCCATCAGGTGGTTCGGGACCTGTGCCACGATCCGCTCCCACTCGGCCGCGGCGTTGGTCCAGCGACGTCCGGTGTGCAGCAGCCGGGCGTGTTGCTCCCGCAGTTCCCAGTCGTTGGTGTGCTTCGCCAGCATCGCGGAGACCTGCTCGATGGCCGCGTTGAGCCCGAGTTTCCGACCCTGGGCCGTGGACTCCGCCAGACGGTCGTCGAGGTAGCGGTTTCGGCTCTCCGAGTTGCTCTGGAAGGAGAAGGGTGGGCGTCGGACCAACGAACGGATCTGGGTCCAGATGCGCGACTCGGCCTGCGGCGTCCATCCCAGCCGCGCCAGGCCGGACTCCGCGGACGACGGCCCGCGGTCCGCCGTCGACAGGGCGTCCGCGATCAGCCGCGCCAGCCGGTGGTTGCCTTCGGGACGGAGATGGACGTGCTCGTAGAAGAGGTCCGCTCCGGGCGGGCGACCTGGATCGGTGCCGGACAGTTCCCGCGCGGCATCGACGAGGAGGACGCTCTTGAATCCTTCCTTCTGGAACTTCGTGGCGACCCGGCGGATGGACTCGTTGATCCCGGAATCGGCACGGAAACGGAGGGTGTCGAAGTCCCGTGCGGCCTCGAGGTCGGCCCTGGCCCCGACGACGTCGCCGGCATCCGCCTTGGCCAGGCCCAGACGATAGCGGGTCTCGGCATGGCCCGGCGCCAATTGGAAAGCCTGCGTCCAGAGCCGGACCGGTTCCGCAGGATCCGCCTGCTCGACGGATCGGCGGGCCAGCTCCACGGCGTTGGTCCAGGCCGGATAGGCGGGGGAATTGGTCAGCGAGGTGAGATCCGAGCCGAAGGGCGGGCAGTCGGTGAGGTTCACCGCCATGGTGACCAGGACGATTTTCCGAGCACCCGCCCGGAGCGCCAACCGCACCATGTTCTCGAGGTTCGCCTCGAAATTCGCATGCACCTGGGACACGGCGGAATCGGTGGCCCGGACCTGGTTGCCCGTGAACATCTCCAGGCCGGCAAAGCGTTGGGTCATCGACAGGCCTTCCGGCTTGGAGAGGCGCTGGCGCTGGATCCACTGGCCGATCGCCGACTTCCGCAGGGCGAGAGTCGCCAGGACCGTGATGCGCGATGGCGCCGGCCCGACGAGGCCGCTTCCCGGGCCGAAGGGACCGTGGACCTCGTTGTTGCCGGGGTAGAACACCCAGTCGCAACCGCCGGCGCCCAGCCCCGATTCGGCGGTATCCCGGGCGATCTCCCTCAAGGCATAGGAGTTCAACGCAGTGATGCCGAGGTTGAGGACCTCTGGACTGCCTGCCGTGCTTCGGTTCTCCAATTCCGACTGGAGAAAACGGGGCAACCCGAAAGCCGGTTCCGGATCGCCTAGGGCGGCGGACTCACCGAACACCAGGACCCGATGGGTTTCGGAACCGCCGTAACGCGGGACACGCAGGGGACGTGGCATTCGGGCGAGGGTAGGCCCGACGAAACGGGCGCCGAAGGCCGGGTTCGTTTCCAAGACTCCGTCCTCCGTCTCCAGCCAGAAGCCGGTCGGGACATGATTTCCCGAGATCCGGAGTCCCCACTCAACGGCCAGCAGCAGGGCGAAGGGAGCGAGCATCGCCGCCAGCCGGAATCCCCATTTCCCGGTGTATGGGACACCCGGGGCATGAGGGTTCGGCGGAGTCAGACGGGGCGCGGGCACGCACGATTAACGCGGGAGAGACCGGGACGGGCAAGCGGTCTGTGGATTTCAGTCCCGCGAAACGCGCCTTCGCTGGAGCGATGCAAATGGGATCGGTACGCAGAGCCACAAATCCGCAGCGGGGGAGAAAGGAAAGCGCGGGTTTCCCGAGGCAGAACCGTGGACCAATTGGGATTCTCCTTTTCATTCCCGGTTCAGTCTCTGCGCTGCCATCCTGACGCAATTGCGTGGGGTCGGTCCTCCCTCCAACTGAATCGTCCCGCCCTAGGGTCTACGGACCATTTCCTAGGTGGGCGCCGGATACCCGGGGAGACCTTACTGAGATACGGATCGGGGTCGAAATGTTCGAAACTTCGATCACAAACCGGTTGACGCTGGGTCGATACCGGGAGATACGAAACGCAATCACCCGGTTTTCTGCCTATCAGGCCGACGCGACGTCCTGTCCCCATGAGGGGGATTTGTCGTCGTCTCGTCGGCCTGAAGGGGGCCGATCGGGCGAGAAATGACAGTACCTATGCAAAAAAATCAAAAGAACCTGCTGCGGTTGCTGGTTGCGAGCGGGCTGGTCTCCAGCTCCGCCTTCGCGGCCACCAACACAGTGAACTTCAACGCCGCCGGCGGTGCTCTTCCCTTCGTGGAAGCGGGTGCCACCGCGGGTGAGTATCGTGCGGACGGCGGCGCCAGCGGCGCTGCTGGTGACGGCTACCTGTCGATCACCGACGCCCGTAGCGGCCAACGTTCGAGCTTGGTATTCAACGACCTGGACGCCGGTCTGGTCGTCAAGGCGTTCGTGTTCGAGGCCGACCTGCGCGTCGGCGGCGGCACGGCCCGTCCTGCGGACGGCTTCTCGCTCAACTACGTCCGCTCCACGGACCCGATCATCCAGAACGGTGGTCCGTACGCCGGCACCGCCGGTGAAACCGACCTCCCCGAGGAAGGCTCGCTGACCGGTCTCGGCATCGGCTTCGACACCTGGCAGTCCGGTGATCATCCGGGCGGCATCACCGACGTGGTCGGCATCTCCCTCCGCGTGGACGGAGACCTGATCACCCAGCTTCCCGTGCCCCTTCGCCCGGGCAACGTCTGGCCCGGTGGCACCTTCGACGAGGTTCCCTTCCGCAACCTCGCGACCAACAACGCCAACTACGCCTCGTCGATGCAGACGGGCGCCCTCTCCGACGAGGATCTCAACGGCGACGGCTCGGTCACCGACGCTGATGCCAACGCTGGCCAGCCGGCCTATGCCGATGATCCCGTGGTCTGGGCCAAGTGGGTCAAGAACCTGAAGTGGGAGAAGCTTCGCGCCGAGATCACCACGGACGCCAAGCTGAAGCTGTCCTGGAAGGGCGTCGAGCTGACCCCTGCCGGCGGCCTCGCCACCACCTTCGCCCCGAGCCCGGGTCGTCTGGTGTTCGGTGGTCGTACCGGTGGCGCCTGGGAAGTGCACCACGTTGACAACCTCTTCCTGGCTACCGTTCCCGCCGACAACATCATCATCGGCGCCGCGGTCGGCAATCCGATCGGCTTCACCCTGACCTCCGTGGACTCCGGTTCCGGCATCGCGGTGACCGACGGCTTCACCGTCACCCTGAACGGCACCGCGGTGACCCCGCAGTCCGTGACCAAGGACGGCATCACCCTGACCGCCGTGTTCGGCAACCCCGCCGCCCCCCTGGCCCCGGGTTCCGTCAACACGATCGTCGCCACGGTGCGTGACACCCTCGGCCGCACCGTCACCGAGACCCGCCAGTTCACGGTGGCTCCGTACGTGACCATCCCGCCGTCCTACGCGGTGGCCAACGCTTCCGGCTCCGGCTTCAACTTCCGGATCCACCAGACCGCCCTGCGCGGCCAGCCGAACTCCATCGCCCGTGCCGAGCAGCAGCTTCTGGGTCTCCGTGGCGCGAACGTCGCGGACCTCGGACTCGCCACGGCCGGTGTGTTCAACGTCCCGGTCATCAACTTCAACCAGCCCGACGCCGCGGCCGCCCCGCAGCAGAGCGGCTGGTTCGATTCCACCGAGACCAATCCCGACCGCCAGATCGCGGACACGCTGATCCCGGGCATCCCGAGCTCCACCGAGTTCAATGCCGACGGCACCTACTACACGGACAACATGGCGGCTGAGATCACCACCTACCTGCAGTTCCCGACCGCCGGTGTGTACCAGCTGATCTTCGCCTCCGATGATGGCTTCCGCACGACCGTCAGCGGCAACAACGCCGAGGTGTTGGATTCGCTGATCGTCAGCCAAGCCGACTTCGGTAAGGGCGACAGCGACGTCGTCGCGACCGTCTACGTCCCGACCCCGGGCTTCTATCCGTTCCGCTCGGTCTGGTTCGAAGGCGGCAGCGGGGCGAACCTCGAGTGGTCCGGTATGCGCGTGGCCCCGAATCCGACGGCCCGTTACCTGATCAACGATGCGAACCCGAACGCGATCAAGGCGTTCCGCACCACCTCGGCTTCCCTCCCGGCCGCCGTCTCGTTCGTCCATCCGGCCCGCGGCACCGGCGGCGCCGTCCCGGGCACCGTGCCCCTGATCGTCGACATCAAGGATGGCGCCACCGCCGTCAACCAGGGCTCCATCGAGCTGCTGCTCAACGGCACCGCCGTCGCCGCCACCAAGACCCCGTCCGGTGGCACCACCCGCGTGCAGTTCGATCCCCCGGGCAACATGGCCGGCGGCTCCTCGAACTCGGTCATCGTCCGCTTC
>CAMASJ010000270.1 GCA_945860685.1 Akkermansia muciniphila | reverse complement strand
CGGGCGATCGTGGCGGGAAATCCCAGCCTGGAGGACGGATCCGTCGCCTGGCCCCAGGGACTCCTGTTCGACCCGGCCACCGGAATGCCCTTGCCGGATTCGCTGCCGGGGTTCGAGACGTCCGTCGGCCCGCTGTGTGCCGCCGATGTGGATGGCGACGGCGACCTCGATTTGTTCCTGGGGGCCCGGGTGCGACCCGGACAGTGGCCCCTCTCGGGTCCTTCCCACTGGTATCGCAACGACGGCGGACACTGGACGGTCTCCGCGGAATGGAGCGCCGCCTTCGAGCACGCCGGAATGGTCACGGCAGCCGTCTCGACCGACCTTGACGGGGACGGCCGTCCCGACCTCGCCCTCGCCACCGAGCTTGGCCCGGTCCGGGTCTGGCGCAACGACGGCGGACACCATTTCGTCGAGTTCACCCGGGAAGCCGGACTGGGCGGACATCTGGGACGATGGCACGGCATCGCCGCGGGGGATTTCGACGGGGACGGGCGCCTCGACCTGGTGGTCGCCAACGACGGCCTCAACACCGGGCTGCTCTCCGCGCGGGAACAGGGCTCGGCTCCGACACCGGAAGGTCCGGTGGTCTGGTTCGGCGACATCGATGGAGACGGCCGCGGGGACATTCTGGAGGGACGCTGGGATCCGGAAGGACGGAGAACGGTTCCCGAGCGGGACCTGGAGTCGCTGATGAAGGGCCTGCCCCTTCTTCCCGAACGGTTTCCGAGCTTTGAGCTCTTCAACCGCGCCAGCCTTGCCGAGGTCGCCGGCACCGCGCGGACCCATCTGCAGGTCTTACCGACGACCTGGCTCCCGTCCACGGTGTTCCTCAACCGGGGCGACCACTTCGAGCCCTTGGCCCTGCCCCCCGAAGCCCAGTTCTCACCGGCCTTCGGCGTGGTGCCGGCCGACTTCGACGGGGACGGCAGACTCGATCTGTTCCTCGGTCAGAACTTCCATGCGGCGCACTCGAAGATGCCCCGCATGGACGCCGGCCTCGGGCTGGTCCTGCTGGGGGACGGCACGGGCCGGTTCCGGTCCTTGAGCCCGGCTGAGAGCGGCGTGCGGATTCCCGGGGAACAACGCGGGGCGGCCTGGGCAGACTTCGACGGGGACGGACGCGGGGACCTCGCCGTCGGTGTGAATCATGGGCGGACCGTCCTGCTCCACAACACCGGCGCCCGCCCGGCCCTTCGCCTTCGCCTGGACGCCGGACCGGGGAATCCCACCGGGATCGGCGCCACCGTCCGGAGACTTGGAAACCCGGCTGGCCCCCGTCACGAGATCCATGCCGGTTCCGGTTTCCTCTCGCAGGACGAGGCGCTGGTCCTGCTTCCACGAGCCGGTCAGGACGCCGTGCTGGAGGTCACCTGGCCCGACGGAAAGTCGGAACGCCACCGGAGGGCGGAGCCGGAGGCGGGAACGGATTGGATCATCCGGAAAGGGAACGTCCCGTGAGGCACGTCGGCCCCCTGCTCCTGGCCGCACTTCTCGCCGGGCGTCTTCCGGCTGAAGAGACCCCAGCGGATGCGGGGCGGGGAGCGGCCTTGGCGGCACAGGTCTGCGGCACCTGCCACGTGCTGCCAAAGCCGTCGGAACTCGACAAGTCCACCTGGCGGAACGGGGCACTGCCCCTGATGCACCGTCGCCTCGGACTGGACGCCTTCCGTCGGGACGACCCGGAACAACGGGCGATCCTCGACGACTTCGACACCATCGCCCGGCACTACGTGGCCGCCGCACCGGAACAAATCGTCGAGACCAACCTGCCTCCCATCCGCGAGGGACTTCCCGGGTTCACCGTCCTCCGGACCACCTACCGTCCCACCAACCAGATGGCCTCCCTGGTGCACGTGGACGCCCGGAGCCATCGGATCCTGGTCGGAAACCAGGAAACCCGGACCTTGGACGTCGTGTCTCCCGAGGGCCGGATGCTTTCCACCCTGCCGGTCGAGAGTCCGCCGATCCATGTGGCCCGGGTCGGAGACGACCTCTATGTGACGCTGATCTGGAGCCTGTCCCCGCATGAGGCCCGCCGGGGCCGGGTCCTGCGCATGCGCCTGACGGACGACCGGCTGACCGAGGTCACGGAGGTGCTTTCCGGACTGCCGCGCCCGGTCCACACCTCGGTCGCGGAACTGGGCGACGGGACGGGAAGATCGCTGTTTGTCTCCGGATTCGGATTCCTGACCGGCCAGCTCACCCGCTGGTCCTTGGGGGAATCCGGTCCCGGGTCCCCACAGGTCCTGCTGGATCTCCCGGGGACCTTGGGAACCGACGTGAGGGACTGGACCGGCGATGGCCGCCCCGACGTCCTGGCATGGGTGGCCCAAGGACGGGAGGGAATCGTCCTGTTCCGCAACGGGGGCCCGGGAAAGTTCACCGAGGAACGCCTGGTGGACTACAGCCCGACCTGGGGCAGCGCCGGGTTCGACG
Source organism: Akkermansia muciniphila (assembly GCA_945860685.1). GTDB lineage: Bacteria > Verrucomicrobiota > Verrucomicrobiia > Limisphaerales > UBA9464 > SXXZ01. The sequence continues at coordinate 3,679 of CAMASJ010000270.1, read as the reverse complement.
TGGCGGATTTCGACGGCGACGGCCGCCCGGACCTGGTCACGGCCAACGGCGACACCGGCGAGTACGCCTCGTGCGTCCGCCCTTACCACGGCGTCCGGATCCTGCTGAACCGTCCCGGGCTGAAGTTCGAGGAGGCCCTGCATTTCCCGCTCCACGGGGCCTATGCGGTGCGGGCGGCCGACTTCGACGGCGACGGGGACCTGGACATCGCGGCGACCTCCTTTTTCCCGGACTACCGGGGACGCATGGAGGAGTCGTTTGTCCTTCTGGAGAACCGGGGCGGAATGCGGTTCGAAGCCCGCACCTTTGAATCGGTTCCATCCGGCCGCTGGATGACCCTGGACGCGGGCGACATGGATGGCGACGGGGACACGGACATCGTGCTGGGCGCCGGGAATTGGGTCGCATTCCCGGTGTTGAAGGACCTGGCCGCCCGCTGGCGGGCCGATCCGGTCAGCGTGATGATCCTGCGGAACGACCGGAGGCCGTCGGCACCTCGTCCCTGATTGCGGGGAAAGACCGGGGAGGAACCCGCCTCAGCGGGCGAACCGGTAGAACCGCGCCTGGACCGCCGGATCGATGGTCTCGGCGGAAGTGACTGTGGTCCAATTCGTGGAACCGAGCGACGTCGCCGCCTCGACCCCGTTCCACAGGGCCAAGGTGTCGAGCACCAGGCGAGCTCCGTCGGTGGAACGTTCGAGGCGGACGGGGCGGAACCGGTTGTCCGAGCCCACCCGGGGAAACTCGCCTGGCTGTCCGAGGCCGAAACCCTTCAGGCGAACCTCGAGATCGCCTGGCCCGGCCTCGGGGAATCCGCCGGCGAGGTCCCGGAACCGGATGGCCACCCAACCATGGCGTGCCTCGGTCCCGGAGCCGAGCCGGACATGGAGGTGGTACGGTTCCTCGCGAGCCGGGACGCGGTTGGCAATGGTGCCCGAGACGACGGACACCGGCGGACCAAAGGGTGGCGGCCGGAACGTCGCGGACACAACCGAGGAGACGAAGACGGGGCGAGACGTCCAAGGCGCGGTTCCATCCGGAAAGTCGCCCCGGGGATTCTCGGGCACCGCCCAACGGACCTGAAGCGGCGCCGCGGTTCCGGCTTCCGCCCGAATGAAGACACCCTCCCTCGGCACCAGCGTCAGCTCGCGGCTCCATTCAACGCCTCCGCCCACGGGCGGAACGAAAGAGCGGTACAAGGTCTCCACCCATTCCAACTCCGGCGTGCCATCCCCATCGAGGTCGATTGGGAACCGGTTGGCCGAGGTCGTCTGCAGGGGTCCCTGCCCCGGCACGGTGCCCCAGGCCGACATCAGGAACCCGGAAAGGAGTCCCAAGGGCAAAAGGGCACAAACAGAGTGGATTCGGCGGGTTTTCATGGCTGGAAGGCGTTTCAGGAGGTCCGACTCGGGCACCTTGGGACCGAGGAAAATCGGTTTGTTCTAAACGGGGGAATAAGAAAATCAAATCATCGAGCCGGAACGTCGTCAAACAGAGAGAGGCAGGCCGAGCAACGGAACCAACGGGTGCCTGTCGAGGCCGGGGGTTCCCCCCTTCGGACCTCGACAGGCGGCGGGCGGGCGGGAAATCTCTCGCCCACCATGAAAGCCTTCCCCCCGTTCGCCGCGTTGGCCCTGGCCGCAGCGGCGGCGCTTCCTGCCTTTTCCCACGAGTCTGGCGCCGCCGACCACACGCATTCCACCCACCCGGTCCCGGTCACGTTCCAGGTGGAGAAGAAGGGCCCGGTCAAGACCCCGAAGGCCATGCCGTTGGCTCCGGGTCAGCGCGTCAGCGGACAGGGATTCTGGAAGTTCTCGCCGGTCCACGGCGCCATGGCGGTGCCCGCCGAGGCCCAGTCCTTCGTCAAGGGCGCCCATGGCACCATCATCGTCGATTCCGAGCGGGACGTCGTCTACTGGGGCCTGGAGAAGGTGGGTTGGGTCGGGTTCAGCAATCGCCTCCGGGACTCCTGGATCGTGAAGGGCGACCCGTCCATCGCTTCGGGCAATCTCCATGGCGCGGACCTCTTTCCCCGCAAGGGCCAGCTTCCCCTCGTGGTGGCGGCGGACAACGTCGAGGGCGAGATCCTGCTTTCCGACACCTCCTTCCAGAAGGTGGAGAAGCTGAAGATCCCCGAGGGCGGGCCGTACGCGGACAAGAAGGGTTGGGCGCCCACCGACGCCGCCTTTGCCGGCAAGGACACCGTCTGGATCACCGACGGCTACGGCCGTCACTGGTTCATGGACGCCGACGTGAAGCCGTTCGCCTACCGCGGCAACTTCTACGGCGGGAACGCCATGAGCCAGACCCCGCACGGGATCACCTTCGATCCCAAGCGGAACGAACTCTACATCTCGGCCCGGCCCGAGGCCCAGGTGCACGAGTGGCTTCCCAAGACCAAGGAGACCCTCGCCGTGCACCAGCTGCCGCCGGGAAGCCTGGCCTGTGACACGGATCTCTGGGGCGACTACCTGCTGGTGCCCTGCCTCGACGGCCCGAACGGCAGCGCGGGACCGCTCTACGTGATCAACCTCAAGACCAAGGCCGTGGTCAGCACCATCAAGCCGAAGGAAGACCTGGGCTACGGCTACGCCCAGCACATGCACGACGCCTGCTGGTACGTCGTGGGCAAGGGCCGCAGCGCCAAGGTCTACATCCTCTTCACCGCCTGGAACCCCGGCGGCATCGGCGCCCTGGAGCTGGTGAACGTGGCGGAGTGACCGCGGCGCCGTACGGCGCTCAAGTCCCTGCGACTGCCGCCGATGTCCGACCCGTGATCGTGCATCGGCGGTTTTTTGCGTCCTCAGCCGGCCTAATCTGCTCCCTCGCGGCTGGGGTTGTTACGGCCATTGAATCGCGGGCCGCGGTGGTTGTCGTGGCCCAAGACCACTTCAACTACTCCACCGGCATCCTCACCGCCAACAACGGTGGCACCGGCTGGACCAGCGCCTGGAGCCAAACCTACGGTGCCGGGACCAGCTTCAATGTCTCCGCCACCGGCCTCTCCTACTCCGGACTCGCCACCTCCGGAGGCAGCCTCGCCTGGCGTTCCGGCGGCAACGGCATCGACCAGAACAGCCGCACCCTGCCCATGCAGAACAGGGGCGTGGTCTACATCCAGTTCCTCGCGCGATTCGGCTCCTCCAGCGGCGGTGGGACGCCCAATCTCCGCCTGCTCAACAACAGTTCCCTGACCGGCGGCGTCGGCGGAAATGGCGGCACCTACGGCTCCTATTGGTCCATCCTCGGCTCGGACCTCAATCCGCTGTCCAACGGCGCCGCCTCCTCGTCCACCGCGCTCTCCGCGCTCAACTGGGTGGTCTTGCGCATCGACTACACCGCCGTCTCCACCTCGCTGTATCTGAATCCGAACGCATCGACGTTCAACTACGCCAATCCGGGAACCGCGGCCGCCACCTACGCCGGATTCGCCCCGATCTTCAACGAGGTCGCCCTGAACTCCCGCAGCCCGGCCGCCTTCGACGAACTGGGCGTCCTCAGCTACACCGCGGTGCCGGAGCCGGCGGCCACCACCGCTTGCGCCGCGTCCGCCCTCGCACTTCTGGCGTGGTTCCACCGGAGCAGGCGTGGCGGATCCGTTCCATCCCGGAACTGAACCCCGGGCCGGAGCCGGAGCGTTGGCGGTCATCCCGACGTTGCGGACTGTTCCCAGACGGGA
>CAMASJ010000269.1 GCA_945860685.1 Akkermansia muciniphila | reverse complement strand
TGGCCGCGGCCAGTTCGTCGGTCCAGCGCTCCTGCTGATCCGGCGTCGCGTCGGCATAACGCGAAATCGGCGAGGCGGCCGTCAGGCGTTCCTCGATGGATTCACGCGCAGCGCCGAGGGAATTGAGCAGGGTCCCGAGCAGTTGATAGCGGGCCATGACCCCGGCGGCACCATCGGCGGCCAAACTGGCGAACTCGCCCACCCAAGCCTCCACCTCAGGTCCGACCCGGAACGGGCTCACCCCGAAGCCCACCCGCTGGCAGCGCGAAAGGATGGTGTCGAGAAGCCGCCCGGGCTCGGTACTGAGAAGGATGAGGACCGAGCCTGCCGGAGGTTCCTCAAGGGTCTTGAGGAAGATGTTGGCGGCGGTGGTGTGCATGCGGTCCGCGCCGACGAAGATGGCGATCTTGTGCGCCGCCTCCATCGGCTTGAGCGTGATCGTGCGGACCACCTCGCGCGTCTGGTCCGCGCTGATCTGCCGGGACCGGTTCTCGGGCCGGATCCAAGTCACATCGGCGTGGTTCCGCGCGGCGATGCGCACGCAGTTCGGGCAGGTGCCGCAGGGCGCCATCGGCCTCCCCTCCTCCGACCGCTCCTTCGGGGCGCGGCAGTTCAACGTCTGCGCCAGCGCCTCGGCGCCCGACTCGAGCAGGTCGATGTCGTCGCCGAGGAACAGGAGCCCGTGGGCCAGGCGGTTCCGCGACAGGCTTCGGCGGAGAAGCTCCCAGGCGTTGGAACTGGCGATCGCCGGATCCACGTTCAGCCCTTCTTGAGTTCCTTCACCCAGCCGTCCTTGAGGGAGATGACCCGGTTGAAGACGAACGGGATCGTCGCCGGAAGACGCCCGGTCGGCGTGTAGGCCACGTCGAGCGCGAAGTAGCCGAGCCGTTCGAACTGGAACCGGTCCGTGGGCTTCGCGTCCTTCAGGGACGGCTCGAGCTTGACGGAAAGGACCTCGAGGCTGGCCGGGTTCAGCACCGACTTGAAGTCGCGTCCACCCGCCTCGGGTTCCTCCTCGGTGAAGAGCCGGTCGTAGAGACGGACCTCGGCGTCGACGGCGTGGGCCGCGCTCACCCAATGGATCGTGCCCTTGACCTTCTTCGCCGCGTTCGCCCCGCCGGTGCGGGTCTCCAGGTCCGCGGTGCAGCGCAATTCCACCACCCCTCCTTCGGCGTCCTTGACCACCTCGTTGCAGGTGATGATGCAGGCGTACTTGAGGCGGACCTCGCCGCCGGGACGCAGACGGAAGTACTTCGGGGGCGGGACCTCCATGAAGTCGTCGGCGTCGATGAAGACCTCCCGGGTGAACGGGATCCGGCGGGTGCCGGCGGAGGGATCCTCGGGGTTGTTGACCGCGTCGAACCAGTGCGTCTCGCCCTCGGCGATGTTGGTCAGCACGACGCGGATGGGCCGCAGCACGGCCAGGCGGCGTTCAGCGCCGCGGTTGAGGTCGTCGCGGATGCAGGTCTCGAGCACCGAGACCTCGGTGAGCCCGTTGAACTTGGTGACGCCGATCGCCGCCGCGAAGGCCCTCAGCGCCTCCGGCCGCACGCCCCGCCGACGGAAGCCGCTGATCGTGGGCATCCGCGGGTCATCCCAACCGGTGACGAGCCGCTCCTCGACGAGCTGGAGCAGCTTGCGCTTGCTCATGACCGTGTAGCCGAGGTTGAGCCGAGCGAACTCGATCTGGCGCGGCAGCGCTCGCGGGAGGTCCAACGACTGCAGCACCCAGTCGTAGAAGGGCCGGTGGATCTCGAACTCCAGCGTGCAGATCGAGTGGGTGATGCCCTCCAGGTAGTCGCTGATCGGATGCGCGTAGTCGTACATCGGATACAGGCACCAGGCGTCGCCGGTCCGGTGGTGATGCGCATGGCGGATGCGGAACAGCGCCGGGTCGCGGAGATGGATGTTCGGCGACGCCATGTCGATCTTCGAGCGGAGGGTCCGGGCCCCGTCCGGGAACTCCCCTTTCCGCATGCGCCGGAACAGGTCGAGGCTCTCCTCGACGCCGCGGTCCCGCCACGGACTCGGCTTGCCGGGCCGTTCCGGCGAACCGCGGAACTCAGCCATCTGCTCGGCCGTGAGATCGCAGACGTAGGCCTTCCCACGCCGGATCAACTCCTCCGCAAACGCATAGATCTGCTCGAAGTAGTCCGAGGCGAAGAACGGTTCCAAGGGCTTGCCGACCGCTGCCGGCAAACGGACGCCGCTGCCGGAGACGTCTCCCGGGGCCTTGAGTCCGAGTCGGTCGTCGGCCCATCCGTCGATGAGCCACGCGACGTCGGCCTGGATGGAGTCGACGTACTCGGTGTCCTCCTTGGTTGGATTGGTGTCGTCCATCCGGAGGTTGCAGCGGCCGGCGTTCTCCCGGGCCAGGCCGAAGTTGAGGCAGATCGACTTGGCGTGGCCGATGTGCAGGTAGCCATTGGGCTCCGGCGGGAAACGGGTGACGATGGCCGCGTGTTTCCCGGTACGGAGGTCCTCCGTGACGATGTCACGGATGAAGTCAGACGGAACCGGTGCGGCTGGGGTGTTTTCCGACATACGAAGGACGGGCATTTCTAAGGACCTCGACCGGCGAAGTCGAGAACCGCGGCGGCGACAACGAATCTGGCAGCAGGGTCTGCAACTCCTGAGGAAGCCTGACGGCTGCCCCGGAGCTGGTGGGACAGGAACTCCACCCCACCGTGCATCGTAGGAGACGAGGTCACGAGTCTCTGACATCCCCACCGGCCGCCACGGTCGTCACGAGGCCACCGGAAATGCGTGAGACTCCTCACGTCGTCTCCTACACCTGCCCCGCACACCGTAGGAGACGAGGTCATGAGTCTCTGACCTCCCCGCCGAGCACTGTGATTCAGCGCTTCAGGAAGTCGACGGTCGCGCTGAGTTCCGGCGTCAGGAAGCGGTCCGGCTCCCGGATCTGCACCTTCACCTGGAGCGTGCCCTTCTGGCGGCTCGCCTCGGGGGCGATCTCGACGACGGATCCCTTGTACTTGTGGTCCCGGAAGGCCCGTGGCATGAGCACGCATTCCTGTCCGATGAAGACCTTGGAGAGGTCGGATTCGTTGATGTCCAACTCGACCTGGAGGTCCCCGAGGTCGGCGACGGCCACCAAGGAAGTGCTGGGCCCGCGGGTGCCGCCGAACGTCTGCGGTGTGACGAGTTCGTTGGGATCGACAAGCTTCTCGAGCACCAGGCCGTTGACCGGCGAGCGGATGACACACCAGTCCATCCAGGTCTGGATCGTCATCCGGGCACCTTCGATCTGGAGGATCTGGGCTTCGGCGGACTGGAGGGCGAGGCGGGCGTCGTCGAGGACCTTCTCCATCTCGACCTTGCGCTGGACGAGGTCGGTGGCGCGGCGGAGGTCGATGCGGGCCCGTTCCACGGCCACCCGGGCGACCGCCAACGCCCCGTCGTTCTCGGCGAGGCGCGCGCGGTACTCGGAGTCGTCGAGAAGGACCACGACCTGGCCGTTGGTGACGGTGTCGCCCTTGCGCACGCCGATCCACTTCACCACGCCCATGAAGCGCGGGCTGATCTCGATGCGTTCCCGGGCGACGATGTAGCCGGAGACGGTGAGCACGGAACCCTCGACGGAACCGGAGCCGGCAGAACCGGAACCGGAACCGGAGGCGGAAGCCATGGCGTTCGTCGACGTGGTGGCCGGCTTGGAGCGGGCGGCCAGCTCCTTGTCGGCGCGCTCGGTGGCGGACTCGCGGGAAGACCGGACGCCGGACTTCATGCCCGAGCGGTCGTCGTCGGAGGCGCGTGGCACCGCGTAGACGAGGATGGCGACGGTGACCGCGGCGACGCCGATGAAGATCGCCCAGGTGGAGACGGCGGAGCGCTTCTTCCTGTGCGAGGCGATCCGGAGACGTTCGAGCTGTTCGTTCATAGCGATTTCAGGGCGGATATGACGGGGAGCCGCGAGGCGCGGACCGCCGGGAGGAGGCTTCCGAAGAACCCGATGAGGACGGAGAAGACGACTCCCTGGGCCACGAGGTCCGGTGTGATGCGGAACTGGTAGACCGTCTCGGAGAACGACTGGAAGTCGACGGTGCCGAAGGTGATGCCCCGGGCTATCACGTAGAAGTACACGGCCGCGGAGAGACCGCAGCCGAGCAACCCGCCGAGGGCGGCGAGGAAGGAACCCTCGATGAGGAAGCACAGGACGATCGAAATGCGGGAGTAGCCGAGGACGCGGAGGGTACCGATCTCGCGGGTGCGCGCGGCGACCGAGGCGTACATGGTGTTCATTGCGGCGAAGACGGCGCCGATGGACATCGCCACGCCGAGGATGCCGGCGAGGATGTTGAAGGGCATCGCGGTCGCGGTCTGCTTCTTGTAGTACTCCGACTCGGGTTCCGCGCGGAGGGCGAGGCGCTTGTCCTCGGCCACGCGGTTGGTGAGGGCGGCCAGTGCGGCGGAGTCCCGGGGACGCAGGAGGATGCTGGAGTACATCTCACCGCGGTCGAACACGGCCCGGGCCTCGTCGGAATCCATCCAGGTCTCGGAGTCGAAGGCCGAGCCGCCGCCGTCGAAGACGCCGACCACCCTAAGCCGTTCGGGCCCGGCCTTGATGGTGCCCCCGACCTGGAATCCGTCGAAGCGGCCGGCGAGGCGCCGGGAGACGGTGACCTCCCTCTTGCCGGGCTCGAACCAGCGTCCCTCCACGAGCTTCACGCCGGGGCGCAGCTCGAGTCCGCGCGGGGTGACGCCGCGGATGAGCGTGTTGGCCTCGCCGGAGCCGCCGAGGCGCGGGGCGCTGACGAGCATGACCAACTCGGCGGAGACGACCGGTTGTCCGGCCGCGTTGCGTTCGATCTCCTCGAAGAACTCGAGCGTGCGGAACTGTTCGCGGGTGATGAGGCTGCCGGACTCGGCCTGGGAGCCCTTGCGGACGATGAGCACGTTGCGCGGGTCGCCGGTCGAGGCGCTGTTCGCCTCGATGCCCTTCGCCAGGGCGCGGAGGAGGACCACCACCGACACAACGGCGGCCACGCCGACGATGGTGAAGGCCGTGGTGCGCCATCGGACGAGGACGTTCCGGAAGTTGTATTTCAGCGGGAGGGCCATGGTGGCGTCGCTCTCAGTCGAGGGTCTTGAGTCCCTCGACCACGCTCATGCGGGCCACGGCGACGGAGGGACCGATGGCGGCGAGGATCCCGAGCACGGCGGCGACACTCGCGCCGGTGGCCATGATGCGGGGGGTGACCTCGAAATAGGGGAGGAAGCCGTTGGTCAGGGTCTGGAGGTCGATGAGGTTCCAGAACAACCAGATCCCGCCGATGCCGACCAGCGCGCCCAGCATCGAGAGACCGAAGCTCTCGGCGAGGATGAAGGAGAAGATCTCCCGCCTGCGGAAGCCGATGGCCTTGAGCACGGCCAGTTCCCGGAACCGTTCGCGGATGGCCATGCTCATGGTGCTGACGCACACGAGGACGAGGGTGAAGATCACCACCGCGCTGATGCTGCCGAAGAGGAGCCGGACGTTGCCGAACATGCTCACGAAGCTGAGCTGGAAGGCGCGTTCGGTCTCCGCGCGGACCTCGGCCGAGGTGTTGGCGAAGGTGGCGTTCACCTCCTGGATGACCGAGTTCACCGCCTCGGCGGAATCGGCGAGGATGTACCAGGTGCCGGTCTGGCCCCAGTCGTCCATGAGCTCGTCGAGCAGCTTGTGGTGGAAGAAGCAGTTGCGGTCGTCGACGGTGCCCTCGTAGACCGCGGCGATCCGCAGCTCGAGGTCGACCGGGTAGAACGTCCCAGTGAACCGGAGCTTGTCGCCGACCTTCATCCCGTAGCGCCGGACGGTGTCCGCCCCGAGGAGGCAGGAGTTGCGGTCGTTCACGAAGTCCTCGTAGCTGCCCTGCGAGATCTTCCCCTCGAGGATCAGCTCGCGGAACCGGGCCGGCTCGACCCCGAACTGGGCCCAGCTGGTCGCGGTCTCCTCGGCGTAGAGTCCGCCGAAGAAGGTGAACGGCGTCACCTGCCGGACGCCCTGGATCTTGACGATCTCGGACATCTGGCGCTGGGGGAGCGGCTGGGCGAGGGAGACCTTGTTTCGGGCGATGATGCGGAACGAGGCGGATTCGGACTCCGGCGGCACGGTGAGTTCCCGTTG
>CAMASJ010000268.1 GCA_945860685.1 Akkermansia muciniphila | reverse complement strand
CGCGATCCCGCCGGCAGCCGTGTCGTCGACATCGCCCGCGTGCAGGTCTCCGCCGCGAGCGAGGGCTTCCCGGGCTCGTCGCTCATCGACCCGGATCCCTCCACCACTTGGGCCGTCGGCGAAGGTCACTCACGCGACCACCAGGCCGTCCTGCACTTCCGCAATCCCGTCGAAACCGGGTCGGAGACCGAACTGGTGTTCCGCATCCACCACGGGTCCCGCTTCCCACGGACCGCCATCGGAAGATTCCATGTCGCGCTGTCCTCCTGGGCCTCGCCCGGCCTTGGTTCCGGTGTGCCGGAGGACGTGCTCAAGTCCCTGCGCAAACCGGTCGCCGAGCGCGCGAAGGAGGACGTCGACCGGATCCGGAAGCACCACCGGACGGTGGCTCCGGAGCTGGCGGCCAACTGGGGGCGGCTCGCGGAGCTCCAGGACCGGCGCTCGCTCCTGCTCGGGAAGATCCCGTCGACGCTCATCAGCGAGGCGCGGAAGGAGCCGCGGGTCCTGCGGGTCCTGGCCCGGGGCAACTGGATGGACGAATCCGGCCCGGTCGTCTCGCCGGCCATCCCGGCGCGTTTCCAGACGGATTCCACGAAAACCGCACCGGAACGCCGGCCCACACGGCTGGACCTCGCGGGCTGGCTCACGCATCCGGACAATCCGATGACCGCCCGGGTGTTCGCGAACCGCCAGTGGAAGAACCTCTTCGGCACTGGGCTCAGCCGCGTCCTCGACGACGTCGGTTCCCAGGGGGAATGGCCTTCGCACCCAGAACTGCTGGACTGGCTTGCCGCCGAGTTCATGTCGCCCTCGGCCGCCCTCGCCCGCCCGGGACGGACGCCGCATGCCTGGGACGTGAAGCACCTCGTCCGCGTCGTCGTCACCAGTGCGGCCTACCGCCGTTCCTCCGTCGCCACGCCGTCGCTGCTCGAACGGGATCCGGACAACCGGCTGCTTGCCCGTCAGGGACGCTTCCGGGTGGACGCCGAGACGGTCCGCGACTCCGCGCTCGCCGCCTCGGGGTTGCTCGTGGAGCAGGTCGGAGGACCGAGCGTCCGTCCGCCGCAGCCCGAGGGCTATTGGGCCGCGCTCAACTTCCCCAAGCGCGAGTACGTGCCCGGCGTCGGTGAGGAGCTTCATCGGCGCTCCCTCTACACGCATTGGCAGCGCACCTTCGTCCACCCGGCGATGGCGGCATTCGACGCGCCGAGCCGAGAGGAGTGCACCGCCAACCGGGTGAACTCGAACACCCCGCTCCAGGCGCTCGTGCTGCTGAACGACGTGGAGTTCGCGGAAGCCGCCCGGGCGCTTGCCGCCGAGGAGTTCCGGAGGAGCGGGAAACGTCCCGAGTCCGCCGTCGCCGCGCTCTGGCGACGGGTGGTTTCCCGTCCGGCGACGCCGCAGGAACTCGCGGTGCTGCTCGACCTCTTCCGGCAGCAGACGGCGCGCTACGCAACGGCGCCGGCGGACGCGGCGGAACTGCTCTCCGTCGGTGCGGCGCCGCTCGCCAAGGACCTTCCGCAGGCCGAGTTGGCCGGCATGACCGCCGTTTCCCGCGCGGTCCTGAACCTCCACGAGACCATCACCCGCAACTGAACCCCGGACCGAAAGGACCCAGTCGATGAACTCCCAGACGATCCCGGACTTCCTGACCCGCCGCCACTTCCTCGGCCGTTCTGCACGCGGTCTCGGCACGATGGCGCTGGCCTCGCTGCTCGACCCATCCCTGTTCGCCCAGGCGGCCAAGCCCCCGATCGGGTCGAAGGGCTTCATCCAACCGCTGCACCATCCCGCGAAGGTGCGCCGGGTGATCTACCTCTACATGGCCGGCGGCCCGTCTCACCTGGAGACCTTCGATCCCAAGCCGAAGCTTGGGGAACTGCACGGCAAGCCGATGCCGGAGTCCTTCACCAAGGGCCAGCAGCTGGCCCAGCTCCAGGGACAGGAACTCAAGTGCTTCGGTCCGCAATGGGGCTTCCGGCGCTACGGGAAGTCCGGCCTGGAGTTCTCCGAAAACCTGCCGCTCCTCGGTGGCCATGCGGACGAGATCTGCCTGATCCGATCCATGTACACCGACCAGATCAACCACGACCCGGCGCACATGCTGATGAACACCGGCTCGATCATCGCCGGCCGGCCGAGCTTCGGCTCGTGGCTGCTGTACGGGCTCGGATCGGAGACCGAGGACCTGCCCGGGTTCGTGGTGATGGTCTCGAGCGGACGCGGCGGCCAGATGCAGCCGATCGCGGCACGGCAGTGGGGTTCCGGTATGCTTCCCAGCCGGTTCCAGGGGGTGAAGTTCAGCGGCCAAGGCGACCCGGTGCTGTACCTGCAGCCACCGCGCGGCGTGGAACGCGGTGACCAGCGGCAGGTGATCGACGCCGTCAACCGCCTGAACCGACTGGAACACGAGCAGGTGGCGGATCCCGAGATCCTTACCCGGATCGCGCAGTACGAGATGGCCTTCCGCATGCAGGCGAGCGTGCCCGACCTCATGGACACCTCGCGCGAGCCGGCGAAGGTGTTCGAGCTTTACGGCTGTCGTCCGGGCGACGGCTCGTTTGCGTCGAACTGCCTGCTCGCCCGACGCCTCGCGGAGCGTGGGACGCGGTTCATCCAGCTCTACCACCGGGACTGGGACCACCACGGGAACCTGAAGAACGACATCCGCCTGAAGCACGACGAGATCGACCGCGCCTGCCATGCGTTGCTGACCGACCTCAAGGAACGCGGCATGTGGGACGACACCCTGGTCCTGTGGGGCGGCGAGTTCGGCCGGACGCCGATGAGCCAGAGCGGCAACGGGCGGGACCACCACATCAAGGGCTTCACGACCTGGATGGCCGGCGGCGGCGTCCGCGGCGGCATCGACCACGGCGCCACCGACGAACTCGGCTACGCGGCCGTCGACAGCCCGGTCCACGTGAACGACCTGCATGCCACGATCCTGCACCTCTTCGGCATCGACCACCGCCGTCTGGCCGTGCGCCACCAAGGGCTCGACGTCCGGCTCACCGGCATCGCCGGCGAGGTCGTGAAGGACGTCCTCGCGTGATCGATCCGGTGGGAACGAGGGGAGACCTCACGCAAAATCGCCAAGGCGCGAAGGAACCGGAAGAGAACTGCGGTTTGGGCGGCACTTGATCGGCCGCTTCCTGTTGTTGATTGGTTCCGCTCCGGATCCGGATCCTCCTTTGGCCCTTTGCGTCTTTGCGCGAGTCCCGCCCCCGCTCCCTTCGGACGACTCCGGCTCAGGGCAGACGCCGGGTCGATCCGTCGGGGGCGATGGCCGTGAAGATCCCCTCCGGACCGGAATGCCAGACGTGGAGGATGCGGATCCGCGCCGTCTCCAACGCCTCCATCTGGGCCGCAGACACCCCCGGGTCCAGCCGCGGCTCGAACAGGAAGTGCTCGGAGAAGTTGTGATGCTCCGGGCTGTAGGTCTGGGACCAATAACTGGTGAGGACCAGCGGCTCCGGCAAGAGTCCCTCGATGCGGGTCTCCACGAACCCGATGTTTGGCGCGGTGTAGCCTGCGTCGATGCCTCCGGAGCGCTCCGGCCAATGGAACCGCGTCGTCACCCGCATCGTCCGCGCGGCATTCGTCCAGCGGCGCTCCTGAAGCAGGCTCCCGGCGGTGACCGGCTTCGGCACCACCAGACGCACGACATCCTCGGTCGTCGTGCCCCAACGGTCCCACTCCACCTCGGGTTTCGGCGTGGCATGGCGCGCATAGAGCGTCCGCCACAGGTCCGACGGCACAAGGAGCGGCGCCGTCCGGGATGCCACGGTCCTCGGCAGGGTCGTGTGCAGGCTCAGGCGGAATCCCGGCGCGGCATCGAAGGCGTCCACGACGTCCTCCGTTTCCAATCGATAGGACGCCCCCGGCCAACCAGCCGGTCCGTCCTGCAGCGAGACCCGTCCACCGTCGGTGGACACGGACACCATCATGCCGCGATGGGGCGTCTCAACGAGATTCGAGGCGGCGACCCGGACCGCACGGTGGTCGAGGCGCCAACGGGACTTGAGGCGGTGGATGGCCATGGGATTGCCGAACTCACCCTGCTCGACCTCGAAGTCGGCCGTTTGCGGAATGAGGAACGGGGCGATGGGCGCGGCGGCCGGAGGACGCGGCACTTCGCGCACCTGCTTGACCTGGAGTCCGCGCGAGGCGGACTTCTTGAACTCGAAGTCGAGGGTGAACGCGCTCTTCCCGGTCTGCGTGCGGTACGCGGTCGCCACCCTCAGGAACAGGGTGGCGAAATCGCGGTACTCCGACTCCCACCGCAACACGCGCGCCCCGAGCGGCAACAGGCCCGAGCCCTCGACGTGTTCCAGGAACGGATTCCCGCCGGAAACGAAGCCGACGACCCGCTCCGGCCGCGCCGCGCTGTCGGGATTGGTCACCGGCGCCGCTCCGGGCTGGAGGACCAGGTCGAGGTCTCCCCGGACGAACCCGAAGGAGTTCGACCACTCCAGCGTCGCCACGCCGTTGGCCAATTCGTCCGCGTCCGGGAACGACTCGGCCACCAGCACCGCCATGCCGACCTGGGATTCATCCACGCCGAATCTCCGCCGCTCGAGGAAGGCGTTCTCGTTATAGAAGCTGGCGTACACCCGCTGGATGGCCCGGAAAACGCCCCGCTCCTCCCTTTCCGTCGGATCGCAGGCGCTCGGGCCGAAGGCGTCGCCATCGAGGTCGTCGGTCAGGCATCCGCTGTAGCTGTCGTAGAGTCCGGCCCCGGAGAACTGGTCGGTGTCCTCCATGTTGGTCGAGCTGCGGAACCGCAGCTTTCGGTCCAGCGGAAGCCCGCTCGCCTGAAGGTGCGCCACCACCGCCGCCTGCTGTGCCGGACTGAACCGTGTCCCGCGCCGGAACAGGTCGCGGACCAGTTCCAACGCCGGACGCAGCCGCGTCATGTCGGCCGGATATCCGAACCCGCCCAACCGGTGCCCGACCTCCGCGCGCAGGGTCCGACCGGTGGACAAGGGCTGTGCTAGGAAGTCCTCCCAGAGGTCCAGCGTGAGCACGATCGCGGGCGGGGAGTTCGTCGGAAGCGTGCGCCGGAGGATCCCGTAGTTCGCCGCCTTGCCGCCGACATTCCGGGTGTGGGCCGGCGTCAGGGCGGTGACATTGGTGGCGTACACCCCCATGCGGGTCACCGGCGCGATGTCGAGCGGGACGGGCCGTTTCAACGCCAACAGCTCCTGCCTCACCGACTCCGGCAGGGAACCCGGCGGGTCGACTGGAATCACCTCCACGCCCAGGGTTCCGACGCGCACGGCGACCTCCCGTCCGTCCCGGCCGCGCAACGCCTCCCGGACCGATGCCGAAGCCGGATAGCCAAAGGGCACGCCGTACGAGCGGGCCAACAGCGCCACGTGGCTGTTGGGCGTGGCCGGAGTGAGCGTGACGATGCCGGCGACGTAGGGGACTTCGGCAGGCACCGCGTCAGTGAGCAGGACATCCCCCGGGAGCAGTCTCCCGTCTCCATAGGCGGCCGGGATCTGGACTGCCGGGATCCAACGCAAACGACCGAACGCCCAGCCTTCGCTGTAGACCTGATCCCCGCGCACCCACCGTGCGGCGGAAGCGACCTCGATCCCGCGCCGCGCGAACTCGGCGGCCGATTCCTGCGCCGGCACGGTCTGCTCGAAGGTCGGCACGTAGAGCGGTCGCGCTCCCTCCGGCGCCTGGACCACCGAGGCCACGGTCTCGAACCACGCGGCCACCGATTCGGCCGGCAGGGCGTCCGCCGAAACGAACTGGATCCCGTATTCGTTGCCGGCGGAGACGGGCGGGATGAGCACCGTGCCCAGGATCGCCCGGCGACCGGAGTTCCGCAGGGTCACGGCGTCGAACTGCTGCGGATTCATGCCGGAAAACGCGGGAATCCGAAGGCGGGCGAAGTCCACGTGGAAGGCATGTCGCGCGCTGTCCTGGAACCAGACACGTCCCGGTTCCTCCAGCCGGATCAGGAACTTCACCCAACGCACCTCGGTCGACGGCAGGAACGGATTCGAGAGGACGTTGGCGAAGGGATCGTCCGGGATTCGAAGGACGTTTCGACCGTCGTCCTCGGCCGTCCGCGACCTCGAGCGCGCCCTCACGAAGAGCGCTTCGGAAGCGACG
>CAMASJ010000267.1 GCA_945860685.1 Akkermansia muciniphila | reverse complement strand
GCCGTGGTCATCGATGATCGCGACGCGCAGGGGCATAGGTCGGAACCCTGCCACCGATGCCCCCGGGAGTCCAACGCGGCCGTCGGGCGGCGGTTCATCGTTCTTGCAAACGTCCCACCCGCGACGGAGCCGGTGAGGGGTTCGCAGCCATGGCCGCGAACCCCTTCACTCGTTCCTTCACGAATGGCTCGAGTCCTTGTCGTCCGGCATCGGGATGAACTCGCCGCGCCGGTTCTCCGGTGCCGATCCCGAAGGGGCGGGGAAGGCGTGGTCGGTGCCGTTCCGGTGCAGGACGTATTGTCCCGGCGCCGCGGCGGTCCGTTGGAACGGGGTGTGTTGCGGCTTCGGCTGCGGGGCCGGCGTGCCGTGGTGGACCGCGTTCGCCGCATCGGAACGGTGCGCGGGCTTCGCGGGAGCGGCCTCGGCGCCGCCACCCTTGCTGCCCATGAACAGCTCCTGCACGGTCAACACGGCGTCCTTCAGCGTCCGGGCCTGGGCGCTCAGCTCCTCGCTGGCGCTGGCGCTTTCCTCGGAGCTTGCCGCGTTGCTCTGGGTCACGCGGTCCATCTGGGTCACGGCGATGGTCACCTGGTTGATGCCCTGGCTCTGCTCCTGCGTGGCGGTGGCGATCTCGGCGACGAGCCGGTCGAGCTGCTGCACGTTGCCCTGGATCTCCTCGAAGGAACGGGCCACGCGGGCGCTGATCTCGGAGCCCTGGTGGCTCTTCTGGACGCTGTCCTCGATCTTGGCGGCGGTCTCGCGGGCGGCTGTGGCGCACCGTTGGGCGAGGGTTCGGACCTCGTCGGCGACCACCGCGAACCCGGCACCGGCCTCGCCGGCGCGGGCGGCCTCCACCGCGGCGTTCAGGGCGAGGATGTTCGTCTGGAAGGCGATCTCGTCGATGTTCTTCAGGATCTTCGTGATCTCCGTGCTCGCCTGCTTGATGGCGTCCATGGCGGTCAGGAGGTTCCGGACCTCGGTGGCGCCGCCGTCCGCGGACTCGCGGGCCTTGGCCGCCGTGTGCTTGGCGGTGCGGGCGTTCTCGGCGTTCCGCTTGGTCATGCTGGTCATCTGCTCCAGCGAGGCGCTGGTCTCCTCGAGGCTGGCGGCCTGTTCGCTCGCGGAACCGGCCAGGGTCTGGCTGGAGGCGGCGATCTCGCGTGATGCGGCGGCGACCTGGTCGCTGGAGAGGTCGATCGAACGCAATGCCGTGTTCAGCGGGCGGACCACCATCGAGCGGTTCACGAGGTAGAAAAGCCCGGCGATCAGCATGCTTCCGGGCACCACCCAGAGCAGCGTCGTGTTCATCCCGGCGGTCACGACCTTGTCCACGCGGTCGAGTCCCGACTTCAGCACGAACGCGCCATGGACCTCGCCGACCTTCCAGTTCTCCATCGGGAAGCCGACGATGTCCTTGCCGTCCTTGGTCGGGCTGTTCTTCGGGTCGCCGTGGCAGTCGAGGCAGTCGGCGGTGAGCATGATCGGACGGGCGAAGATGATCTGGTTGCCCTTCGTATCCACCTCGAAGTACTCCTCCTGGTCGCCCTTCTCCAGGAAGGCGAGGATCTTCTCCTCGTCCGGCGTCGGGTTGTTCTTCGGGTTGCGCGCCTGGTTCTTTGGGATGCGGAACTCGTAGCCTTCCTTTTCGGCCACCTTCGCCACCGCCTCCCAGGCGGCGACCACGGGAATGGTCCGGTAGAGCGTCGAGTTCCTCAGGTCCCCGTCCTTGTGGTACTGCTCCAGCATCCGCGTCATGTCGAAGGCGTTCCGCTTGTTCAGCGACGAGATCGATTCGCGGACGTTCTCGGCCTCCAGCACGGCGGCACGCATGGTGTTCCGGGTGAGCTCGATGCCCTGGTTCCTGATGACCTTCCGCTGCACGAGCAGGCCGATGGCGACGCAGACGGCAATGGAACCGACGGTGGCCGCGATGATCTTGGTGGTGAGTGTCATGGTGTTTCGGTGCTGCCGTCGGCACCGGGGGAGGGTTGGGTCCCGCACTCCACGTGCGGGGTCCGTCGCCTTCTCCGGTTCCGGGCTTTGGGACGGCTATCGGCTTTTGGTGGCCTGAGGTGAGTCAGGAAATTCCTGATACCGGCGTCCGACGGCTGTGGATAGTTTCGCAGAACAAGGGGAGGATTCAGGCCACCCCGCGTTTCCATGAGCAACGACTCCACCCACGGAAAGCTGCCGAACCCGGAGTTCCGCGGTTTGGCCGGAAAGCCGGGATCCAACGGGACGTTCCGCACTCCGCCGCCGCTTTGGATCGTCGGCATGCCCCTCCTGGTCGCGGGGTCCGTCTTCGCCGCGGAACGCCTGAACCCGGGGTACACCGGACTTCACGCGGTGGTCGCCGGCCTGGTCGGCGCTGCGTTGGCTGTGGGATGGGTACGGATGATCCGTCGCGCCGCGGCCGGCGCCGCCCAGGAAAGGGACCGGTTGCTCCTCGACGCCGATGAATCCGGGAAGCGGGCCGCATGGCTGGACCTTTCGCCGGTGTCGGTGATCGTCACGGATCCGTCCGGACGCATCCGCTGGGTCAATGCCGCCTTCACCCAGTTGACCGGCTTCGGACCCGAAGAGATCCAGGGAAGGACCCCGGGTTCCTTCCTCCAGGGCCCCGGCACGGATCCCGAGGCGGTCCGGCGCATGCGGGAGGCCATCCGGGCCGGCCGCGGTTTCCGCTGCGAGGTGCTCAACTACACCAAGTCCGGCCGCGCCTGTTGGATCCAGGTGGACGCCGTCCCGGTACACGGCGACGGCGGGACGCTCGAGGGCTTCCTGTCGGTCCAGACGGACATCACGGTCCGGCACCGCCTCGAGCGTGACGTCGAACTGGGGCGTCAGAAGCTGGCCGGACTCATGGCGGCCTTGCCCGGCGTGGTCTTCGAGATGTTCCAGCAGCAGGACGGCACGCTCGGCTTCGGCTACTTCAGCGGAGGCCTCGGGGAACTGGTTGGAATCCGGCCGGAATCGGCCATCGAGGATCCTTCCCTTTTCCTCAACTGCGTGTTTCCCGCGGACCGTTCGTCACTGGAGACCGCGATCCGGGATTCCTCCGCGGGATCCACCCCGCTGAAGCGGGTGTTCCGCGTCCTCCACCTCTCCCGGGGTGTCCGCTCGGTTTCCTGCAGCGCCGTTCCCCAACGGCTCGAGGACGGTGGCTGCCGCTGGACCGGCATGCTTGTCGACGTCACCGCCGAGGTGGAACGCGAGGCTTCCCTCCTGCGCCGCCAGCGCGACCTGGACCGATTGGAATCGCTCGCCCGCTTCGGCAGTTGGCGGCGTTGTCTCCGGACCGGAGCGACCGATGGCTCGGACGAACTCCACCGGATCCTCGGCGTGGAGATGGGTTTGCTCCGCGCCGGAAGCGATGGGTTCCTAGACCTTATCCATCCGGAGGACCGAGCGCGGTTCCAGGACGTGATCCACGCCACGGAGGACGTCGGTCAGCCCTTCGAGATCGTTTTCCGCGTGGTCTTGCCTTCGGGTGGCATCCGGTGGATCCGCAGCCGCGGAGGTCGCGAGGTCGACGTGGACGGGTTGCCGTTGTCCGTGTGCGGCACGGTGCAGGATGTGACCGAGATGGTCCTGCAGGAACGCGAGTTGGCCACCTCGGAACTGCGCTGGCGTGCGGCGCTGGAGAGTGCCGGGGACGTGGTCTGGGAATGGGACATCCCTTCCGGTGCCGTCGCCTATTCGGGCCGGTGGCACGATTTGTTCCAGGTTCCGGGATCCGTTGGTCTCCACAACTGGGAACAGTGGCTTGAAAGGATCCATCCCGAAGACTGCCCCGGACTGGAGGCCGCGCTCGAGGATCTCCGCACGGGCTTGGCCGGGTGCCTCACCGCCGAGTACCGGGTTCGCGGCGGCGACGGTCGTTGGATCTGGGTCCGTGACTGCGGAACGGTCCTGGCCCGCGACGGCGCCGGTGGACCGGTCCAGGTGGTCGGCTCCCTCACCGACATCACGGCGCGCAAGGTGATGGAATCCACCCTGGCGTCACAGGTCCGCCTGTTGGAGGAGATCCAGGGATTGGGCCGCATCGGGTTCTGGAGCCAGGGAAGCGATCCACGGCAGTCCGTTCTGTCCCCTTCGGCCAAGGGGTTGCTTGGAGGCGACGCCGTCGCGGCCGACTGGTCGGTCCGGCTCGGTTGGATGGATCCCGCGGAACGGGAGGCGGTGGAGGCGGTGATGGGTGGGAATGCGGGCGCCGTGTCGTACGTGGTCGAGTACCGCGCGGGAACGGGTCCGGACGCCCCATGGATCCGGGAATCCGCCCATCGGATGGAGGATCCGGACACCGGCGGGTTCCGCGTCGAGGGATGGCTGCAGGACGTCTCGGCGCTCCACGCGGCGGCCTCGTCGCGCCGCGAACTGGAAGAGCGCCTGCGTCATGTGCAGCGGATGGAGATGATCGGCACGCTCGCTGGCGGGATCGCCCACGACTTCAACAACCTGCTCACCGGAATCCGGGGCTTCGTCGACCTGGCGAAGCTCACGCTGAGCGGGAATGCGGACGCCAAGGGCTACCTCGACCATGCGTTGAATGGTTCCGAACAGGCCCGTGACCTCGTCCGCCGCCTGCTCGCCTTCGCCCGCCATACGCCCCGGTCGCAGGAAGGCGTGACCGACCTCGTCCAGGTGGTCCGGCAGGCGGCGCCGTTGCTCTCCGCCACCTTCCCGGCACAGGTCGCCCTTCAGGTGCGGGCCGAAGACGGTGCCTGTCCGGTGGCGGGCGATCCCGCGGCGTTGCAGCAGGCCTTGATGAACCTGTGCCTGGAGGCGGGACTGTCCCACGGCGACTCCGCCGCTGCGGTGGAGGTTTCCGTGGAGCGCGACGGCGGTGCCGATGTCGTCTTGCGGGTGTCGGACTCCGGGCCCGTTTCCGACCCGGCCGCGCGCGAGCGGCTCTTCGAACCGTTCCGCCTCGGCACCTTCACCGCCTCGGACAGCCTCGGGATACCGGTGTCCCGAGGGATCTTCCTCGGCGTTGGCGGCGAGGTTTCCGTGGAGCCGGTCGAAGGTGGTGGCCGTGCGTTCGTGGTCCGGCTACCGCTGCTCGCGATGCCGCCCTCCGGATCCGGAACGCCGGATCGCCGATCCACGCCCGTGTCCGTCCTCCGTCCCGGGGCCGGTCTGCGGGTCGCCGTCGTCGACGATGAACCGACGGTCCGGATCCTCCTCAGGGCCGCCCTCCAGAAGGCGGGACACGCGGTGGAGGTCCACGAAGATGCCCAATCGCTGCTGGAGGCGTTGCACTCAGGACGCCCTTCGCCCGAACTCCTGATCACCGATCTGGCGATGCCCGGGATGTCCGGGGTCGAGTTGGTCGAGCGGTTGAGGGCGGAAGGACTGAGTTGTCCGGTTGTGGGGATGAGCGGGGACGCGGAACGGTTCAACACGGCGCAGCTCGCGGCCTCCGGACCTTACGCCACGCTCCACAAGCCGTTCACGGTGCCGGAACTGCAGTCTGCACTCGACGCGGCTTTGGGGGCCGGCGCGGGGAATCCGGTCGGTGGCGAGCCGTCGATCTCCACCGTGACGGCCTGAGAAGGGGAGGGTTCCAAAGCAAACGCCCCGTCCGAAGACGGGGCGTTGAACGCTGCGGGTGAGTCGTCTTGGACGGACGGTCAGGCGCGTTCCATGTACTTCCCGGTGCGGGTGTCGACCTTGATCTTCTCGCCGGTCTTGATGAAGAGCGGGGCGTTGATCTCGACGCCGGTCTCCAGCGTCACGGTCTTCTGCACGTTGTTCGAGCTGTCGCCCTTGAGGCCCTCGGGGGCGTCGGTGACGGTGAGGATCACGCTGGAGGGCAGTTCGATCTGGACGGCCTTCTCCTCGACGAAGGTCATCGTCACCGAGCCGTTCTCGGTGAGGAAGTTCTTGGCGTCGCCGACGAACTCGGGCGTGACGGTGACCTCCTCATAGTTCTCGGGATCGACGAAGACGAAGTCGTCGCCGGTCTTGTAGCTGAAGTCCATCTTGCGGGTCATCAGCGGCACGGTCTCCACCTTCTCGGCGGAGCTGAAGCGGACGTCCATGCTCTTGCCGGTGCGGATGCTGCGGAGGATGCCCTGGACGAACGCGCGGAGGTTGCCCGGCGTGCGGTGGGTCACTTCGAGGACCACGCAGACGTCGTTGTTGTAAAGGATCGCCTGGCCCTTGCGGAGTTCGTTCGCGTTGACTGCCATAAAATTGGA
>CAMASJ010000266.1 GCA_945860685.1 Akkermansia muciniphila | reverse complement strand
CGGACAGCGGAGCGTAGAACATTCCTAGGAAGAGGAGGAACTCCACGAGCGCGCCCGGGGTCATGGACCCTGCAAGGACCTTGCGTCCGCCGATCCAGAGGACGAGGACGGTCCCGATGGCTGAGGCGAACTGCATGGCGGGATTGTAGGCGGCCCAGGCCCGCATGATCTCGAGCGTGCCGGATCGGAGGGCGTCGGCGCGGCGTGCGAAGCGTTCGTCCTCGTGACGTTCGCGTCCGAAGAGCTTGATCTGGCGGACGCCCTGGAGGTTGTCCATGAGCAGGGCGTTGAGCGCGCTGCTGGCCTTGCTGCGCGTCCGGTAGCGTCCGGCGGCGGTGGAGGTGTACCAGATGGCCCCGCCGACAAGCAGGGGTATCGGAGCCAGCGCCACCGCGGCGAGCACGGGGTCGTTGAGGAAGAGCAGGACGGCGACGCCCACGATGCCGAGGACCGCGACCACGCCTTGCTCCGTGCCGTCGATGAGCAGCCGTTCCATCGCGCCGACATCCTCGATCACGCGGGTCATCAAGTCGCCCGTCGCACGATGGTCGAACCAGGCCGGCTGCAGGCGTTGGAGCTTGGAGTAGAGCTCGCAACGGATGTCGAAGATCACGTTCTGTTCGAACCGGTTGTTCAGGTGGATCCGGAACGAGTTGAACAGGTCGCGGGCGGCGAAGGCGGCGAGGAGCGCGAGGATCGCCCTGCCCAGAAGGTCGTGGCGGCCCTGGCCGACGACGTCGTCGAGCACATGCCGCGTGAGCTTAGGGAAGGCGAAGGCCGCGACCTGTCCCAGGATGGCGCAGGAGATCGTGCCGAAGGCGAGCCAGGTGTAGGGGCGCAGGTACCGCAGGACGCGGCGGACGATCTCGTAGGTGGTGCGGGGTTGGACGGAGAAGCGACCCTTGGCCTCTCCCTGGACGTGGGCAAGATAGTGCACGAGTTACTCTGAGATGGGCGCTTCCTCGGAAGCGGTGTCGCCGCCCTGCGGGAAGGCGTTCGGCAGCCAGGACCAGGCGGTGGCGAAGAGGGCCCGGGTGCCTTGGCCGACCACGGGGTTGCCATGGCCCATGAGCAGCCGGTCGAACTCCCAGGTGAGGATCCGACGGACTGAAGCGGCCACGGCTTCCTTGTCCTTCATCTGCGAACGGTAGAGGCGGCTCACCGCGAGACGGCCATGGATGCCGTTGGCGCGGGCGAGCATCGCGGTGGCGAAGTCCACGTCGGCGGGCAGGTTGAACACCGCATCCGCCACGATCAGCGTCCGGGAGGGGCGGTGTCGGTAAACGAGTTCGTTCACCGACGGCATGCCGCCGATGAGTTCGATGTCGAAGACGTCGCCCCATTCCGGGTTGCCGTCCGCGGAAAGGTCCCCGGTGAATGGAAACTTGCTGTCGGTGCGGAGGCCGGGCGCCGCCCTGAACAGCGCGGTGCGGCAGGCCGAGCGCCATCCCTCGAGGTACAGGTCGTGGAAGCGGTTCGGTGCCACGACGTGACGGACCACGCCGAGGGTGCCGAGCTCCGCTTCCAGTTCCGTCGACCATTCCACGGGTGAATGGATCCAGAGGCCGTTGGTGCCGAGGCGGACGACCGTCATCCGGTGGCCGAGTTCCATTCCGGCGACGCGGAGTGGCTGGCTGCATTCCCAGATTTCGGGGGCGACGGCTTTGAGAAGGCTCATGGCGTGTGTGGCGGACGGGGCGTGGCGAGGTCGGACACGATCAGGGCGCGGCCCAATGGCCTTCCCAGGCGTCGCGATCCCAACGGAAGCGGGCGCGGCGATGGCCGGATTCGCCGAGGTGCAGCCAGTCGAGTTCCCGGATGGTGGTGACCAGCACGGCGAAGTTGTCCATGGGACGGTCGCCGAACGGAATTTCCCAAGGCAGGGCGATGCGTTCACCGGGCTTCGGGGTCGAGGCGTAGAGGCGTCGGCTTGACTGGGGCATTTCCCGCCAGATGCGGTGGGCGAGGTCGTTGTTGATGTTGACCCGCGTTTCGCCCCGCGCGCGCAGCTGGACACGGGCCACGGGATCGTAGAAGCACCAGGCCGCGACGGAGTTGATGTGCAGTTCGGCCACCTTCCGCGTGCGGTGGTCGGAAAAGCAGATCAGCGCGCGGGACTGGGGATCGGCCTCACGCAGCACGACGGTCCGCGCGTCGGGTTCGCCCAATCCGAAGGAGGCCAGCACCGGCGTCCTCCAAGCGAAGGAATGGTCGGTGGTCGCGGCGGCCAGGGCTTCCCAGATCTGGGAGTGCAGAATCTCGAGGTCGTCTTCGGACCAGGGGATGGCGTTCATGGGAGGGTGCGTCAGCGGAGCAGGGCGGTGGCCTCGGCCTCGGGCGTCGGCTTCCTGCGTCGGTGGAGGGTGTAGGTGTTGGTGGCCGAGATCGAGTCCCCAAGCGAAAGCGTCCTCAGCGGCCCGAGCGTCTCCATTTCGACGTATTTCGCCGGATCCCCGTTGGTGTAGACCTCGGCGCTGCAGCCGCCGTCGGGGTACGTGGCCTCCGTCTCGCGGGGGCACTCGATCATCAGGGACGCCGACCTCCCGACCCAGAGCATCCGGGAGGCGTCGTTGCCGATCTTGTGGCCGACCTTTGGGTCACGTTCCACCGCCACCCGGCGGAACGCGAAGCGAAGGAAAGGACTCGGCCAATCCCAAGTCGTCGCCAATCCGCCTTGGAAACGGCTCTTGGCCGGGATCGGCAGGAAGACTTTCTCGGGATCCTTCAGTTGACTGATCACCCACACCGCGACCTGCACCGGGTCTCCCTGAACCTTCTGGTAGGTGGTGACGATCCGCATCACGGGACGTCCGTCGTCGAGGGTGATGCGGCGTTCGGTGCGGATGCCGAACTTCGGACTGACCGGCGAGACGAGGAGGAATCCACCACGACCGTCGGGCATGCCGTCGAGGGCCTGCCGGTCGAAGACGTCAGGCGGGGGCCAGTCCCAAGCGGACTGGGGTGCCGGCCAAGTCTTGTCGCCGCCGAAGCTGCCGGTTGTCGACCAAGGTTGTTCCGGCATCGGCTTGCCGGCGAGGTCGGGATTCTCCCAGAAGACACCTTCCTCGCCTTTGAACCCGAACTGCATGACGCGGCCGACCTCGGGGACGACCACCGCTTGGACGACGCCGTTGTCGAGGGTCCAGGCCCCGGACCAACCTCGGTAGGCGCCGGCGGCGGCCTCGGCGGCGCGGAGTCCTGGTTGGGCGGCCCCGAGGAGGATCAGTCCGGCGACGAAACGTCGAAGGCGGTGCATCGGACGGATGATGTCCTTTGCACCGCCTCGATCAACCGGGAAGCCGGGGTCTTGGAGATGGTGAAGCCGGATCTGCTGGCCGGTGGTGAACGCTCCGGCTGCAGATCCGGCTCTCCGATGGCGTCTTCGCGTATTTGCGTGAGGTCCGACTTCGCTTGGATTCGGCGGATCAGCCCCCGGTTTCGTCAACGACGAGGAATCGGGTTCCGCCGCGGCTCCACACCTTGAGCAGGGTGGTCTTGTCCGCGGGATTCTCCGTCAGCCGCACGGCCTGTTCGGCGTCCTGGATGCGTTCCTTGTTGATTTCGAGGATCACGTCGCCCGGTCGCAGGCCGGCTTCGTAGGCGGCGGAGTCCGGTTCCACCTCCGTGACAAGGGCGCCCTCGATGGAGGACGGGACCCCGAACTGCCGGCGTTGGGCGGCGGAGATGTCGGTCACCCCGACGCCGTTCAGGGTTCCGGTGTCCTTGTCCGAACCACGGCCGGTCCCGTCCTTGGTGACCTCGTCCGAGGCCAGTTCCCGGATGGTCACCTTGAAGGTCTTGGAGTCGCCGTCCCGGACCACCTTCACCGGGACCGAGGAACCGGGCTTGGTGCGGCCTACGGCGAGGCGCAGTTGGCGGCTGTCCCGGACGGGCTTGCCGTCGAACTCCACGACCACGTCGCCGCTCTGGATTCCGGCCTTGGCGGCGGCGCTCTTCGGGCTCACCTCGCCTACGATCGCACCGCGCGACTCGCCGAGTTCGAGGCGCTTGGCCATCGCCGGGGTGACGTCCTGGATCCGGACGCCGAGCTGTCCGCGGGCCACCTTGCCGTCCTTGATGAGCGAATCCATGACGTCGCGGGCGAGGTTGGTGGGGATGGCGAAGCCGATGCCCTGGTTACCGCCGGTGCGGCTGAGGATCGCGGTGTTGATGCCGAGCAGGCGGCCCTGGGTGTCGACGAGGGCGCCGCCGGAGTTGCCCGGATTGATGGCAGCGTCGGTCTGGATGAAGTCCTCGTAGTCGAGGCCGAGCGACGCACGGCCCTTGGCGCTGATGATGCCGGTGGTGACGGTCTCGCCGAGACCGAACGGGTTGCCGACGGCAAGGACGAGGTCGCCGACCTCGGCCTGGTCGCTGTTGGCGAAGTCGAGGTGGGGCAGGGAGGAGGCCTTGATCTTCAGCACCGCGAGGTCGGTCTGCGGATCCCGGCCGACAATCTTCGCGGTGTGCTCGGTGCCGTCGTTGAGCTGGACCTTCACCGAGTCGGCGCCGTCGACGACGTGGTTGTTGGTGAGGATGTAGCCGTCCTCGGTCACGACGACGCCCGAGCCGATGCCCTGTTGGCGGGGACTGCGCCGGGCGCCCGGGAAGGAGTCTCCGAAGAAGCGTCTGAGCATGGGGTCCACGGCTTCGGGCGGCATCTCCTGGGCCTTGGAAGTGCTGTAGACCTTCACCACGGCCGGGAGGACCTGCTTCACAACCGGGGCAAAGCTCTGACCAAACCGTCCGGCGGCGGCTGCGCGGTTGGAATCGGCGGTGTCCTGGTTCTTGGTACCGACGGTGCGGGTGGAGGCCGGGGTGGTGTTGGAGACGTTGTCGGTGCGTGCCTTCAGCGCGGGTATGGCGCCGAGGAAGAGTCCGGCGGTGGCGACACCGAGGAAGGGCCAGCGGGCCCACGAATTGGATTGGGAATTCTTGTAGGAGGTCATGGTCATCGTCCGATCCCCGCGGGAACCATTCCCGGTTCGGGGAAGCGGGAGGACCGTCGTCGCGCCTCCTGTCGGCATCCTTTCGCCGACATTACAGATTCGAAAGGTGGGGCGGGTTGCCCCGGGGCGGCATCAGTCGCGGGGTTCGGGCAGCCAGAGGGAGACGATGGCCGCCGGCAGGAAAAGGACCGCGGCGTAGAGCAGAGCCTGCCGGACGTCGCCGACCTTGGTGAAGAGGCCGAAGAAGACGGTCCCGGCCGCTGCGACGAGGCGGCCGAAGTTGTAGCAGAATCCCGCGCCGGTCGTCCGGAGCAACGTGGGGAACAGAGGAGGAAGACACATCGTGAACAGTCCGAAGACCCCTTGGCAGAGGCCGATCACGAAGAAGCCGGTGAGGACCGCGTCGTGGGACATGGGGCGGAGGAAGGTGGCCCCCATGGCGATGCCGTAGAGGACGCAGAAGAGGACCACCGTGCGGCGATAGCCATGTCGGCGGGCCACCCAGGCCGCGAGGTAGTTCCCGAGGATCGACCCGACCATGAGCACGACCAGCGCCACCACGGCGGCGCGGTTCTGGGCGGCGGCGGAAAGGTCGCGTACTTCCGGCAGGTCGCGGATGTATTTCTGCTGCCAGAACATGAAGGTCCAGTGGGCGGTCAGGGAAACGCCGCAGATCGCGAGCACGATCCAGGTCGTGGAAGCGACCGGGCTGCGGAACAGGTCGGACAGACCCGGGGCAGGGCCGGAGTCCTTGCGGGCGGCATGCCATTCCTCGGTCTCGGGAACGGCGCGGCGGATCCAGAGGACGATCAGCGCGGGCAGCACGCCGACGAGGAAGATGTAGCGGGGTTCCGACTGTTCGAAGAGGAAGCCGAAGAAGCAGGCGAGCAGGACACCCATGTTGACGGCGGTCTGGAGTGTTGCGGCGATCCAAGGGCGCCAGCTTCGGGGCCAGGTTTCGGAAAGCAGGGATGCTCCGACCGCCCATTCCCCGCCGATTCCCAAGGCCGAGAGGAATCGGAAGACGAGGAGGTGCCACCATTCCGTCGAGACCGCCGAGAGACCGGTGAAGCCCGCGTAGCAGAGGATCGTGAGGCACAGGGCGCGGCTGCGTCCGAGCAGGTCGCCAACCCGGCCGAAGAACGCCCCGCCGAGGGCCCATCCGATCAGGAACGCCGCATTGATCAGGGCGCCCTTCTCGCCGACCGCCTTGTCGGTCCGCGGGAGGCTCAGCAGCTGGGCCACGAAGGGGGTCGCGACCAGCGTGTAGATGTGCATGTCCAGGCCGTCGAACATCCATCCCAGCCATGCTGCCAGACCGGACTTCTTCTGCTGCGACGACAGGTCGGCAAGGCGGAC
>CAMASJ010000265.1 GCA_945860685.1 Akkermansia muciniphila | reverse complement strand
CCACGAGATAGCCTTGGCGGTA
The DNA here is from genome assembly GCA_945860685.1 of Akkermansia muciniphila. Classification (GTDB taxonomy): domain Bacteria; phylum Verrucomicrobiota; class Verrucomicrobiia; order Limisphaerales; family UBA9464; genus SXXZ01. Next base: position 6,297 of record CAMASJ010000265.1, on the reverse strand, counting down.
GATGTACTTTCCGACCCCGAAGAAGACGCAGATGCCGCAGACGAGTCCGACGAAGAGGCCGGAGGCTTGGTTGGCGCGCTCGAACGACTGGCGGGTCGGTTCGTCGGTGCGGTACTTGAAGTGGTGTTCGACGGGGCGGTGCACGGCGACGCCGATGCCTAAAAAGATGCCGAAAACGATGAGGAACGCGAAGAGACCGGGGAGGAGCTTCAGCGCTACCTGGTCGGTGACCCCCATGGCTGCGAGAGCGGGTCCGAGCAGTCCGCCGAGGAGGCCGGTGAGGGCCAATCCGAAAGCGACGCCGATCAAACCGAGGCCGGAGCGGATGGCCCCGGATTGGTGGCCGACGAGGCCGAAGCCTCCGACGAGCAGTCCCGCGAGAACCCAGATGAGCATGGTGGTCACGTTAGAAACTTGCGTGCCGCGGCGCACGCGGAAAATTCCGATGCGTTCCAGGGCCTTCCCTGCGGAACACGGAATAGGTCGCGCAGGAAAAGGCGCGAAATCCGCACCTCCCGCGGGAGACTCACGCTAGGAGCGGAATCCAACCACTTGCCCTGACCTCGGCGGGTTTCCATGATCTCGCCGATGAGTCTGCTGCCGTTCGGCGAACTGCCTCCCTATCGTGCCCGCCGCTTCCTTCCCGACGCGTTGGATCTCGGCAACTGGAGCGAGGTGGCGCCCCACTTCGACCGCATCGAGCTGGCCATCGGAGCCTGCGAAACCGTCGCGGACCTGGAACGGTGGATCGTGGATTCCGGCGAACTGGTGGCCGCCTTGGACGAGGAGCGTGCCTGTCGCTACATCGCCAAGACCTGCCATACCGAGGACTCCTCGGCCGAGAAGTCCTACCTCGACTTCATCGAGCACATCGATCCGGCACTCAAGCCGCGGATCTTCTCCTTGGCGCGGTTGTTCCTTGCCCACCCCTTGAGGTCCGGGCTTCCCAAGGAGCGGTACGGCGTCTTCGACCGAGCGACCGCGTTGCAGGTGGAACTCTTCCGCGAGGAGAACATCCCGCTGGAGACCGAGGAGGCCCGGGTTGCCAACGAGTACACCAACATCAACGGCTCCCTCTCGGTCCGGTTTCGGGAAGAGGACAGGACCCTGGTCGCCATGTCCCGCTTCCAGGAGGAACCGGACCGCGCCGTCCGCGAGGAGGCCTGGCGCCTGGTGGCCGAACGTCGATTGCGGGAAGTGGATCGGATCGATGCCCTGTTCGACCAACTGCTGGAGGTCCGGGGACGGATCGCACGGAATGCCGGATTCCAGGACTACGTGGGCTACGCCTTCCGATCGCGGGGCCGGTTCGACTACACCCCGGACGACTGCCTCCGCTTCCATGACGCGATCGAGTCCGAGGTGATGCCGCTCCTTCGGCGGCTTCAGTCCGACCGCCGGGCTTCCTTGGGCGTTGACCGGCTGCGTCCCTGGGACCTCGCGGTCGATCCGTTGAACCGGGCTCCGCTGCGCCCGTATTCGGACTGCTCGCGGCTGGAGTCCGGGACCCAGGAGATCTTCGACCGTCTCGACCCGAATCTGTCCGAGGGATTCAAGACCCTCCGCGACCGGCGTCTGCTCGACCTTCAGAATCGGAAGGGCAAGGCCCCGGGCGGGTATCAATACACCCTGAGCGAGGCTCGGCTTCCGTTCATCTTCATGAACTCGGTCGGCCTTCAGCGCGACGTCGAGACGCTTCTGCATGAGGCTGGGCACGCATTCCACGCCTTGGCATGCCGGGTCGACGACATCCCGCTCCATCGGGAACCGCCCATCGAGTTCTGTGAGGTCGCGTCGATGTCGATGGAACTGCTCGGGGCGGACCATCTCGACGTCTTCTATCCGCCGGCGGACGTGCTCCGTGCCCGTCGGGTCCATCTGGAGGGAGTGATCGGGGTGTTCCCGTGGATCGCGACCATCGATGCCTTCCAGCATTGGCTCTATTCCCATCCGGGCCACTCACACGAGGAGAGGCGAAACGCTTGGAATGGCCTGATGGACCGTTTCGGCGGCGACGTGGACTGGACCGGGCACGAGTCCGCCCGGTCGCATCTCTGGCACAAGCAGCTCCACCTTTTCCTGCACCCGTTCTACTACGTCGAGTATGGGATCGCGCAGTTGGGGGCACTGCAGGTCTGGGCGAATTCCCGGAGGGATTCCGGTTCCGCGCTTCAGCACTACCTGGCGGGACTGTCCCTCGGCGGTTCCAAGCCGCTTCCGGAACTCTTCGAGGCGGCGGGCTGCCGCTTCGACTTCAGCCGTCAGACCGTTCGTCCTCTCGTGCAGTTGGTGGCCGAGGAATTGGAACGCCTCCCTGTTGGCTGAGTTCTCTGGTTCACCAGGCCGCGTCCAAGACCTCGCGGATCCCCTGGGGACCGAGGCGCACGGGATTCCCCTTCATGCTGCTGGCGGCCTCCGCCTTGGGGACGATTTCCCCGAAGGACTCCCGCGTCACGCCGAGGTCGCGAAGCCTTGGGATACCCAACCGTCCGACCATCTCGGCGAGCCATCGTGCGCCATCCGCGGTGTCTGCGCCGGGGTTTCCGGTCAACAACTGGGCCGCCTCACGGTACCGCGACAGGCGGTTGTCAGGATCCCTTTCGCTGGCGAGTGCCGCGCAGTTCGCCACCCAGACCGGGACGAGCAAGGCGGCACACAGGGTTCCATGCGGGATGTCCGACATGCCTCCGAGCGGTCCTGCGATCCCGTGGACCGCACCCAGTCCGGAGTTGGCGAGGGCCATCCCGCTGAAGAGCGAAGCGAGAGCCATCTCGGACCTGGCCTCGAGTTCCGCCGGGTTCTCGAAGACGCGTTCCAGGTTGCGCGTTATGCGAGGGAGGCCGTCGCGACAAAGGGCGTCGGTCAACGGATTCGCCCGGATGCCGACGAAGGGCTCCAGCAGTTGGGTCAGTGCATCGAGGCCGGTGGATGCCGTCACCGAGGCGGGCAACGAGAGCGAGAGAGAAGGATCGACGATGGCGGCTGCGGGCAGCATCCAGGGGCTGCGGAGGCTGACCTTGACCCGGTGTTCCGGGGATCCGAGGACCGCGTTCCGGGTCACTTCGGCGCCGGTTCCAGCGGTGGTGGGTATGGCGATGAAGGGAAGCGGTCTCGCACGTAGGGGAAGTCCACGTCCCACCACCTCCAGGAAGTCGAACGGATCCCCGGCGTTGGTCGCGAGGGCGGCGATGGCTTTGCCTGCATCGATTGTGGCCCCGCCGCCGCAGGCGACCACCCAGCGGGATCCGGAGGCCTTCGCCTGCTCGGAGCCTTGGACGACCGCGGAGACCGTCGGTTCGCCGACGTTCCGCCATTCCGTCCACGTCCTGCCAGCCTGGCGCAACGCCCGCCGGACGGATTCGGCCCGCTCGGGATCCCGAGCGGTGACCAGAAAACCCGGTCCGGGAATATCCGAGATCTCCTCAGCCAGCCTGGCGACCGTGCCTGGGCCGAAGCGGACCCGGGTGGCGGTGGCGAATTCGAAGGGATTCATCCGGGCACATGGACGCCGGAGTACCGGACGCTCGTCCGCGGCTCGGCCATCATCGGGGCGACCGCATCGCGCCAGGCCAGGTAGTGCGGCGTTTCCTTGTGCCGCGCCGGGGCCTCGGGATCCCTGTAGGCCTCGATCAGGACGAAGCGGTTCGGATCGGAGTCGAGACGGAGGACGTCGAATCGGGCGATCCCCGGCTCCTTGAGCGACTCGGCGGCGTTGGTCCGGGTGGCGAGGATGAAGTCCTCCACATGTTCGGGTTTCACGTGGACCTGGACTTGGACGACGAGCATGGAGGAAGGGGGGATCAGAAGCGGAGGCGACGGGCACGGGCGGTCACGGACCACGACGTGGAGGCAACGGATTCCCGCACCACCAGGATTTCCGAGTGCAATGCGACGGTCGGGCAGACATGCCATGGCAGCGCGTGCAACGTGTTTCCGACCGACAGGTTCTCGGCCGCGGGACTTTCGACGACGAGATGTTCCTCGCTGTGGGAAACGAAGGTGACCGGGTTGAGGTCGAGGAACAGGACCCTGGGTTGTGGCATCTCCGACGCGACCGCCTTGTGACCGAGGTCGAGACAGAGGCGGTTGGAAGCCGGCTTGGAAACCACACGGGTCAGCAGGACGACGGCGGGTTCGAAGGGCAGGTCGGGCAGCTTGGTGGCGTATCCGGCATCCCAGAACACGGTCGTGCCGGGGCTCAACGAGACCCTTTGGCGGCGGGCGTGGACTCCGAACGTCGGGGATCCGCCGGCGATGACTTCGATTGGTCGTGCGAGCGAGGACTCCAGCCGCGATCGCAAGGCCGCCACCGGTTCGAAGGCGCGATCACAGGCCAAGGTCCTCTCGGCCGGATCCGAAATCCCGAGATGGCCGTCATAGGCATGGAGCCCGACCAGTCCAAGCGATCCCGATTCCACGATCAACAGGGCGAGCGCCTCAGCCGACGCATCGGCGGCGATACCGGTTCGGCCCTGACCGACATCGAGGTCGATGAAGGCCCCCAGCGGCGGCCGGGCCGGCGTTCCGAAGCCGGCTTCCTTGGCCGACCGTGCGAGGGCCTGCGCCGTCGAGGCGTTGTCCAAGATGACGGAGAACCGGATTCTTGGGTGGGCCTTCGCGAGTTCGAGGATGCGGGTCTGTTGTGGTCCGACCGGTTGTAGGGCGACGAGGATTCCTTGGACGCCTTCCACACCGGCCAGCATCTCGGCCTCGGCCACGGTGGCGCACTTGAAGGAGGAGATCCCAAGGTCGACCTGCATCCGGACCAGCGGACCGAGCTTGTGCGTCTTGACGTGGGGCCAAAGCCGGGAGGGATCCCCGGCGATCGTGACCATCCGTCGGAGGTTCCTTTCGACCCGCTCGAGGTGCAGGAAAAGCGATGGCGACGGGATCGCCGACTCGTCGCGGACCTGGAACCATTCCATGGTCAGGCGAGTTCGAAGATGACCTCGATCTCCACGGCGATGTTGCCGGGAAGCGGACCCATGCCGACGGCGCTCCTGGCTCCGATTCCATTCTCGGCTCCCCAGATGTCGGCGAAGAGCTCGGAGCAACCGTTGACGACCTTGGGGTGGTCGTAGAAGTCGGGGGCGCTGTTGACCATCCCGAGGACCTTCACCACGCGACGGACGCGGTCCAACGAACCGAGCTGGGAGCGCAGCGTGGCGAGGATCGCCAATCCGACCTGCCGGGCGGCCAGCTTGGCGGCATCGGGGTCGAGATCCTTGCCGACGACCCCGGTGATGAGCGTGCCGTCGGTGCGGACCGGGCCGTGGCCCGACACATAGGCGGCTTGTCCGAAGACGACGAGAGGGCGGTAGACGGCGACCGGCTTGGGGGCGGGCGGCAGTTCGAGGCCGAGTTCCGTGAGGCGGGATTCCGGAGTCATGTCAGGACTCCAAAATCCGGAGAGGAGGCTTACTGCTCAATCCCGAAATCGCCGGGAGCGCGAATGCCGCTCAGCGGGCAGGCCAGATTTGGTAGAGGACGAGGTACACGAGCACTCCCGTGATCGAGACATACATCCAAATGGGCCAGGTCCAGCGAGCGATCTTGCGGTGGCTCTCCAGCTCGCCCCGGATGGCGCGGCGCATGGTGACGATGGCGAGGGGTGGGACCGCGGCCGCCAGGAGGATGTGGCTGAAGAGCATCACATAGTACGGGATGCGGAGCGCATCCGGGCCTTTGAACCGGGTGTGGACCGCCTTCACCTGCCATTTGTGGAAGAGATACAGCAGCAGGAAGACGCAGGAGACGGTGAATGCGGAGACCATGCAGCGGCGATGGGCCTCCTTGCGGCCGGAACGGATGAAGACAAGTCCGGCGACCAGCAGGATTGCCGAGAAGCCGTTCAGGCAGGCGTTGACCAAGGGAAGTTGGGAGACGTTCATGACACTCAGGGTGAGAATCTGAGGGATTTGACGATCCGAAGGACATCCTCCTCGGCGTTGGGAGCCTCGCTCTGCACCACCGCACGCACCCTGCCACGGCGATCCAGGATCGCAAAGACCGGGGAGTGGATGAAGAGATCCTCAAGCTTGCCGCCGGGATTCCCGGACTCGATGACGGTGAACTTCAGGTCCTCGATGGCGAGTCGGTACAGGTCCTTCTTGGGTCCGGTCAGGAACCACCACTTCGAAGGGTTGGCTTCATATTGGCTCCCGTAGCGGGCCAAGACCTGGGGGGTGTCGTAGTCGGGATCCGCGGTCAGGGAAAGGAGCCGGACGCCTCCCGGAATGCCTGCCTGGATGCGTTGCATCTGGGAGGAGAGCTTCCGGCACTGGGTGGGGCATCGGG